>JAAGZL010000824.1 GCA_024206335.1 Gammaproteobacteria bacterium | reverse complement strand
GGAGCGGCAACGAGCTTGCGAGGTTGTCGCGCAGTGCCAGTGACCGGGACGACCGGGGCAATAACAGGTTGTCGAAGATCGAGTGCGTTTTGGGGACTGGGATGTCCCAAAACGCATCACGAGATCAAAGACTCGCTTAAAGGCATCTTTGCCGGGAACGCTTTGCTTATTTCGGCCTACGGTAGGTCCAGAATAAGCGATAGCATTTCTGGTATATTGTCTCAGTTCTTGTCCAGACCGATGTAGTCCCACATCTGTCTGGCGATAGGTGCGTCTTCCAGTGCTTTTTCCTCGATTGCCTTGAAATAACCCTTGGATTCGTTAACAGCATAGACCCGCTTGGCATCCTGGGATAGTTTTTTTAGTCCGAGTTTGTCATAGGCCTTAATCATGATTTCCAGGGCATCTTTGATGGCTGGCGTCCGTTGGTAGTTCTCTACCACCTTTACGCATCTGTTGGCGGCTGCTAGGTAGGCTCCACGTTTCATGTAATAGCGGGCAGCGTGCACCTGATGTGCAGCGATATTATTCCGCAGAAACACCAACCGTTTACGGGCGTCAACTGAGTATTTGCTCTGTGGAAAACGGCGTATTAGCTCGGAGAAGTCGTTAAAAGAGTCCATGGATGCAGATGAGTCGCGCTGGGAGCTGTCCACTGGTACAAAACGGTCGAAAAACCCCATATTGCGATTGAAGTTTACAATCCCCTTTAGGTAAAAAGCGTAGTCAACGTAGGGGTGACTGGGGTGTAGTTTTATGAAGCGGTCTGCTGCAGCAATGGCCTGGTCTTGGTCACCGTTTCGATAGTAGGCATAGGCTACGTCCAACTGGGTCTGTGTGGCATAGCGTCCGAAGGGGAATCTGGCCTCCAGTTTTTCATATGTTTCTATTGCGCTTTCATAGTCACCTTCTGCCATTGAGGATGAGGCCTCAGAATAGAACTTGCTGGCACTCCACCCCTTGGTCATATCCTTCTCCTTGGGTAGGAGAGAGCAGGCGGAAACTAAAAGCAGTAGAGCGAACAGGGCCGGAAGACGTATAGTAGCCATGATGATTGCGGTAGACCTCGACGAAAAAATTGTCGGGTAGTATACCCTATTGTGCATAGCGGAAAAAAACCACGTTTATTATGGCCTGTTAACCAGGTCCGGGAGTATACAATCCCAATGGGAAATTATGAGTGAGAAATTGAGCGCCAGAGTAGATGATGAGCAATCCGGGTTGCGACTGGATCAGGCCTTGGTGGTGCTGTTTCCAGACTACTCCAGGGCCAGGTTGCAGCAGTGGGTAAAGCAGGGGTTGGTTAGTGTGGATGGAGCCATAGCCAAACGTCCCAGGGACAAGGTTCTGGGTGGTGAGATGGTAGAGCTGGAGCCGTTGATGGAAGACCAGGTGGAGTGCCACCCCCAGCCCATACCCCTGGACATAGTATATGAGGATGATGCCCTGCTGGTGGTGAATAAACCGGCCGGACTGGTAGTGCATCCGGCCGCAGGCAACCCGGACGGTACCCTGCAAAATGCCCTGTTGCACCACGATGAGACGCTGGTCCAACTACCGCGGGCCGGTATCGTGCATCGGCTGGATAAGGAGACCAGCGGGTTGCTGGTGATTGCAAAGAGCCTGCCTGCACATAAATGCCTGGTGGAGCAGCTACAGGAGCGCTCCATCAAACGGGAGTACCGGGCGGTGGTGACCGGGGTTATGACCGCCGGCGGTTCGGTGGATCAGCCCATTGGGCGCCACCCCAACCAACGCACCAAAATGGCGGTGGTCTTTAGTGGCAAGCCCGCGGTTACCCACTATCGGGTGCTGGAGAGATTTCGTTTTCACACCTACGTAAAGGTGATGCTGGAGACCGGGAGGACCCACCAGATCCGCGTACACATGGCGCATATCCGTTACCCCTTGGCCGGAGACCAGGTGTATGGCGGGCGACTGCGCATACCACCCGGGGTAACACCGGAACTGGAGGCGATGCTGCGCCGGTTCAAACGTCAGGCCCTGCATGCGCGCAAGTTGGGACTACAACACCCCCTGACTGGAGAGTGGATGGAGTGGGGTGTGGAACCACCGCAGGATATGCAGGAGTTATTGACAGTATTGGAACAGGATACGGCGTATGGGTGACTGGATAGTCCCGGACTGGCCGGCGCCTGATTCGGTACGGGCGGCCATTACCACCCGTAAAGGCGGCCACAGTGAGTCACCGTTCCATAGTCTCAATCTGGCGGATCATGTGGAAGATGATCCAGCTACTGTTGCCAGGAACCGCACGCTACTAACTCAGAGACTTGGCCTCTCTTCAGAACCAAACTGGCTGCAGCAGGTGCACGGATGCCATGTGGCCGATGTGGACAGTGCGACATGTAGCAGTAATGCCGATGCCTCTACCACCGCTCTACCCGGACGGGTGTGCGTGGTGATGACTGCAGACTGCCTGCCGCTGTTGCTGTGCAATCGTTCTGGAACCAGGGTGGCTGCGGTGCATGCGGGTTGGCGTGGTCTGGTGGATGGAGTGATTGAGGTGGCGCTGGAGAGGTTCTCGGAGCCTGGGGATGAGCTGCTGGCCTGGATGGGACCGGCCATCGGTCCGGAAAGATTTGAGGTAGGTGACGAGGTCAGGGATAGGTTCATAGTGGCGAATTCCGCAGATGCAGCGGCATTTACCGCCTGTGGTGCAGGCAAATGGCTGGCGGATATCTATGCCCTGGCGCGCACTCGTCTACAGGCAAAAAATTGTGGTTATATTGGAGGCGGGGATTACTGTACAGTATCCGACTCAGAGAGATTTTTCTCTTTCCGTCGGGACGGAGTTACCGGGCGTATGGCGTCCTTGATCTGGATTGAACAATAGAGCAGATAAATCATGAATAACTGGAAAATGCTAACCCTGGTCGGCAAGGACAGACCAGGCATCGTGGCGCGGGTAACCGACGCCCTCTACCAGAACGGTTGGAACCTGGGTGAGGCCTCCATGCTGCGTCTGGGTGGGAATTTCACCATCATGCTGATGGTATCCGGCGCGGGTGAGGTGGAGCCGACACTCCAGCCAGTGGCGCAGGAGCTGGGTCTGAGACTGCATGTGGATCCCATCGAGGGTGACCTGCACAGCCATGTGGTGCCGAATATCCAGGTCCGGGTGGTGGGGGCAGATCGCGCCGGCATCGTGGCCCAGGTTACCGGTCAACTGGCAGAGGCCGGGCTGAACATCCTGGAGCTGGAATCGGATGTGGCCGGATCGGCTGAGACACCAATCTACATAATGGGAATCCATGGCTATGCTGATGTGCCGGTGGAGGATCTGCAGCAGGCCGTGAGCGACCTGGTGGATCAGGGTATAGATGTCACCGTCTCGGGAATTGAGACCCTTATTGGTTGAGCTAAGAATGACCGTACTTGAAATACTGAAGGCCCCCGATGAGCGTCTGAAACAGTTCTCCGAGGAAGTGGAGATATTCGATGATGAGTTACAGGGTTTTATCGATGACCTGGAGGAGACACGCCAGGCCGGTCCCGGTGCTGTGGGTATCGCGGCCCCCCAAGTGGGGCGTCTACAGCGGGTCATCATCGTGGATGTCTCCAATACTAAAAAGCCGGTGCCGAATCATGGCTATATGGTGCTGATCAATCCTGAGATCACCGAGTGGAACGGTTTTGAGATGGGGCGCGAGGGGTGTCTTTCCATACCCGACTATACTGGGAACGTGATTCGTGCCACCGATATCAAGCTCAAGGCCCAGGATCGCTTCGGCAATCCGCTGGAGTATGAGATGGAGGGGTTCGAGGCCCGGGCCATACAGCACGAGCTGGACCACCTGGACGGGATGTTGTTTATCGACCGGGTGGTGAGTCGCCGTACCGACCTGTTTCAGCGCAAGGTATATAAAAAGGGTGCATCTGCAAAAAAGTAGGGTGGCAAGGCAGGATACATGACTGAAAATATGATCCCGATCCTGTTACTGGTTGCCTTGGTGTTTGGCGCATGGCAGTTGTACCGCTTTATCCTGGCCTGCCGACGGGCCAACCGGGTGGAGTGGGGGCGGGGCTGGATGAACCTGCTGGATGGGTTCAACCGTCTGTTTTGCTATCGTTACCACCGTTTGAATCAGGTACGGCTGCGCATCCCAAAGAGTGGCCCGGCAATACTTACCTCCAATCATGTGTCGGGGCTTGATCCCATGCTGCTGCTGGCCTCGGCGCGGCGTCCCATCCGTTTTCTTATCGCCAGGGAAGAGTATGAGCGCTTCGGTCTCAACTGGCTGTTCCGCGCCATCAAGTGCATACCAGTGGATCGTGAAACCAGACCGGAACTGGCCTTGCGTGCGGCCATGCGTTCCCTGCAGCAGGGGCATGTGGTGGCGATCTTTCCCCACGGCAGAATTCATACTGACGTGGATAAGCCGTGCAGGATAAAACCCGGAGCCCTGCGACTGGCGCAACTCACCGGGGCCGATATCCTGCCCCTACGCATATCCGGTATTCGTGGTGCCGGCCATGTGGTGCGAGGGGTTGTGCTACGGAGCCGGGCCCAGCTTGAGGCGTTTCCCAGAATTGTTGCCGATGGGCGTGAACTGAGTGATCTGCGAGATGAGTTGCAACGGATTTTGGATGGGAGGCAGTAGTTTTCTTCCGGATCAGGCGTACTTGAATTCCACAGTTACCCCCCAACCTGAAGATATAACCATAGAATATCAGGAGTTTTTCCATGCGAATGGACAGATTGACTAGCAAGTTTCAGATCGCCCTGGCCGATGCCCAGAGCATGGCCGTGGGTCGTGATCATCAATTCATCGAACCGGCGCATCTGATGACTGCGCTGCTGGATCAGGAGGGCAGCAGTGTACGCCACCTGCTGCTGCAGGTGGATGTGAATGTTAACCAGTTGCGCTCAGGCCTGGGGGACATGCTGGACCGTCTGCCCAGCGTGGAAGGCGCCGCCGGGGATCTGCATATATCCAATGAGCTGGGCCGGGTATTGAACCAGACCGATAAGCTCTCCCAGAAGCGCAAGGACAGCTACATCTCCAGCGAGATGTTTGTGCTGGCGACGGTGGAAGATAAGGGCCCTCTGGGTGATCTGCTGCGCAAGTCTGGGGCCAGCAAGGGCTCCCTGGAGAAGGCAGTGGATGAGATGCGTGATGGCCAGTCGGTGGATGATCCCAACGCCGAGGAGCAGCGCCAGGCCCTGGAAAAATACACCATCGATCTCACTGAACGGGCCGAGCAGGGACGACTGGACCCGGTGATCGGGCGGGATGATGAGATTCGTCGTACCATCCAGGTATTGCAACGCCGCACCAAGAACAACCCGGTGTTGATTGGAGAGCCCGGCGTGGGTAAGACCGCTATCGTAGAGGGTCTGGCCCAGCGCATCATAAACGGCGAGGTGCCGGAGGGGATCAAGAATAAACGCCTGCTCTCCCTGGACCTGGGGGCATTGATCGCCGGGGCCAAGTTCCGTGGCGAGTTTGAGGAACGCCTGAAGGCGGTACTGAATGACCTGTCCAAGCAGGAGGGGCAGGTCATCCTGTTTATCGATGAACTGCATACCATGGTGGGTGCGGGCAAGGCGGAAGGTTCTATGGATGCCGGTAACATGTTGAAACCGGCCCTGGCCCGCGGTGAACTCCACTGCGTTGGTGCCACCACCCTGGATGAGTACCGCAAGTATGTGGAGAAGGACGCCGCACTGGAACGGCGCTTTCAGAAGGTACTGGTGGAAGAGCCATCAGTGGAAGATACCGTGGCCATCCTGCGTGGTCTCAAGGAGCGTTATGAGGTGCATCATGGGGTGGACATCACCGATCCGGCCATAGTGGCAGCGGCATCGCTCTCCAACCGCTATATCACCGACCGACAACTGCCGGACAAGGCGATTGACCTGGTGGATGAGGCGGCATCCCAGATCCGCATGGAGATCGACTCCATGCCGGAGGATATGGATCGCCTGGAACGGCGTATGATCCAGCTCAAGATCGAGCGCGAGGCCCTGGTGAAGGAGACCGACGATGCCTCCCGCCGCCGTTTGGTCGATCTTGAGTCTCAGATCAGCAAGGCTGAGCGGGATTTCTCCGAGATGGATGAGGTCTGGAAGGCGGAGAAGGCGGCCCTGCAGGGTGCCACCCAGATCAAGGAGGAGCTGGAGCGCAGCCGTCTGGATATGGAGACGGCACGCCGAGCCGGTGACCTTACCCGCATGTCTGAACTACAGTATGGGCGCATCCCGGAGTTGGAGAAGCAGCTGGATATGGCGGCCCAGGCCGAGATGCAGGAGATGAAACTGCTGCGCAACAAGGTTACGGACGAGGAGATCGCCGATGTGGTCTCCAAGTGGACCGGTATCCCGGTATCCAAGATGCTGGAGGGAGAGCGGGACAAACTACTGCGTATGGAGCAGGAGATCGCCCAGCGGGTGATTGGGCAGGAAGAGGGCATCCGGGCGGTGAGCGATGCAATACGCCGTTCCCGGGCCGGTTTTTCCGACCCATCCAAACCCAACGGCTCGTTCCTGTTTCTGGGCCCCACAGGTGTGGGTAAGACCGAGCTGTGCAAGGCCCTGGCCTGGTTCCTGTTTGATACGGAAGAGGCCGTGGTACGCATCGACATGTCGGAGTTCATGGAGAAGCACTCAGTGGCGCGCCTGATCGGTGCCCCTCCCGGCTATGTGGGCTATGAAGAGGGTGGTTATCTCACCGAATTGGTACGGCGCAAGCCCTACTCGGTCATCCTGCTGGATGAGGTGGAGAAGGCCCACCACGACGTATTCAATGTGCTGCTGCAGGTGCTGGACGATGGTCGCCTCACCGATGGTCAGGGACGCACGGTGGATTTTCGTAACACCGTGATCATCATGACCTCAAACATCGGTTCCGAGATCATTCAGGAGATGGCCGGCGAGGAGCGCTACGAAGAGATGAAACAGGCGGTGATGGATCTGGTGGGGCAGCACTTTCGACCTGAGTTTATCAATCGGTTGGACGATATCGTGGTATTTCATCCCCTGGGTCGTGAGCAGATCCGTGCCATCGCCGATATCCAGATCCAGTATCTGAAACAGCGACTGGCAGAGCGTGACATGGGAATTGAGCTGACCGATGCCGCCATGGACCTGCTGGGTGCGGCCGGTTTTGATCCGGTCTACGGGGCCAGGCCCTTGAAGCGCGCCATTCGCCAGCAGTTGGAAAATCCTTTGGCTCAGGAGGTTCTGGCAGGACGTTTCGGCATTGATGACACCATCTATGTGGATGCTGGTAAGGATGGATTGGTGTTTTCAAAAGGGGGGGGGTGAATATTCTATGTAATGCCGCCTTTGATAAAGAAGGAGGATAGATCAAAAATACAACGCCTGATTTGGTCTGAACTCGATCAGGACAGACTGTACTTTTTTGTACAGTTATTTTTAGTTGCCGTAACTGTCTTACATTTCAGTAAATCATCTATTGCCCAGTCTGTCTTGACGTAATATGTTGGCTAGGGTGTGATGAGAAGAATAGGTGTGTTCTCTTTTCTCCTTTGGGGCAATAAAACTACTTTTCTTGTGTCTTGATTGGCATTGTTTCGGCGCAATAGGCCCTGGTACAACCTCTAGCTGTTAACCAGACCACATATTGTGATGTTTATGACGTGAGTTAACCTGGTTTTTCAGGTCACTGCCTCCATGTAATGCATCACAATATAGATGATCACACAGGTGACATTATCACCTGTTTTGAGACGATGAGGCAGAATGTACCAGAGTCTCTGGTGTTGGCGGAAGCGGGGCCTTAGCAGCTTTGATAGGGTGCATACAATAATCCTCCAGGAAGAATTTTTGCATGGGTAATATTTTTATGGGTCGATGATTTCATCAAGCTAAAATTTATTGGCGGAGGGCCGTTGTATTTTTTTATAATTAATTGTTGGATATTAGAGAGTTTGGCTGGTCATATTGACAGTGGCCCCAGGAAAAATCACTAATGACTGGGAAAAGAGCTCGGCATTGACCTCGGCAGATGGGAAGATTGTGATTTTTCCACTTGAAATAACCTTGCCTTTTACCTTGCCATAGATTTCGAGGTCATAGCAGGAGATTGTGCCGTCAATGATACCTTCTCTTTCGATTATCAATAGACTGTCACTATCTACTTTTACTTCACCTTCGATATTGCTTGCGAGGTGTGTAGTTCCCCTTAGAACAATACTACCTTTTATTTCTGAGCCTTCACCAACAAAACAGTAGTCTTGATCACGTATATCGATTAATTGATTCATCTTCATTTCCTAAGTTTCTTGAAATAAGCTGGCGATATGCAGATTTTTTATCGGGAATAGGAATTTTCTTCCAGCAGAGGTGACGCCTTGTGCCATCAGAAGACCCAAGAACCCAACCATCGTCTGTTAGATGTAACCCATATTAACCGCAATTGCCATTACTCCCTTCTATTATGATCTCACGCCGCAAAATATCAACTATTCTGCGGTTGTTTTCAAGCACTAATACTGTGTATCGGCTGATGGACACCATACTTAGGTGAAAAATGGCTCAGGTAATATCAGGAACAGGATGGCATGTTAAGTGGATCTGGCTCTGTTTCAGCCAATATCCCTCAACCTGTGGTGCCTGCAGCGGTGGTGATGCTCCCTCATTAGGTAGATACAAAAAGGGTCAAAGCCCTATAAAGCCCTATAATGTTGGCTACTGATTTGGGGTATCAGATCTGTCTGTGTGTGGTGGATTTCCCTATGGGTCAGAACCAATATCCTTTTTTGATTTCTCTTTGGCAGGTTGTTTTCTTTCTGCTTTCCGCTTCTCTACCAGCTCTATGTATTGTTTTGGGGTGAGGGTGGTGGCCCGCTCGGGTGTATTTTGGGGGGCATAGTAGGCGTAGATGATCACACCAACCAGAACTGGAAAAATTATGAAGAAGGGCTTTATCTGCATGATAATCTTGATCTCATCTATTGGGTGTATATGCTGGTCCTGTTTAGATGTTTTTTAGCTGTCTCTTAGACTAATTATAGGCCATCCATGGGTGGTGGCATGTCTGGTAAGGATATCATCCGGATCTACTGCCACTGGATTGTCTACCTGCTCCAGCAGTGGGATGTCGTTGTGGGAGTCGCTGTAGAAGCTGCTTCCATCCAGGGTTTGGTTATACTTCTGCAACCAGGTGGCAAGTCGTTTTACCTTGCCATGTTGATAACTGGGTTCACCCGCCACGTCTCCGGTGAAGCGATCGTCAATAATCTCAGGTTCAGTGGCGATCAGGTGTTCTATCCCCAGGCGCTGGGCGATTGGTGCCGTGACAAATGAGTTGGTTGCGGTAATTATCATGGCAGTGTCACCCTGGTGTTTGTGCTTTTCCACCAGGTTACGGCCAGCATCCAGTATGATCGGGTCTATCTTTTCAATCAGAAAGCGTTCCCGTAGCTCATGCAGCAGGCCTGGGTTATTCTCACTCAGAGGCTTCAGGGAGAAACGCAGAAACTCAAATATATCCAGCACACCTTCATCGTATTCCCGGTAGAAGCGGTCGTTTTCGCGCTCATAGTGGTCGCCGTCCACCAGCTCCTGTTCCACCAGAAAGGTGCCCCACAGATGGTCAGAATCACCCGCCAGAAGGGTGTTATCCAGATCAAATATTGCCAATGCCAAAGTTCAATCTCCACTATTATAAATAGACAAATATAAATATACGAAAAAAAGATTCTACACCAGATATGGAATTGAGTATGCCGCTGCCGTCAGAGCAGTAATCAGTGAGGTTATAAACAACAATGTCCAAGCGGCTGAAATTTATGATGATATTGTTTTCGTGCTATGGTGTAGGTAATGGTGATATACCGGCATCAAACAGATTAACGGGTAACAGCTCCGTGCCTTGCCTGTGGCCGCCTGATTGTGGGAAATAGAGTCAGGTGTGAATAAGGAATTTATCTTGATCGACTCTGATGGTTATAGGTCCAATGTGGGCATGATTATATGTAACGGCCAGCGACAGCTGTTCTGGGGGCGGCGAGTCGGCCAGAATGCATGGCAGTTTCCCCAGGGTGGGATTATGGAGAATGAGACCCCGGAACAGGCCATGTTTCGTGAGCTGGAAGAGGAGGTGGGCCTTAACTCTAATCATGTGGAGATTCTTGGGGTGACCGACGACTGGTTGCGTTATCGTCTGCCGAAACGGTTTATGCGGCACAATAGCCTGCCTCTATGTATCGGCCAGAAACAGCGCTGGTTTCTGCTGCGGGTCCAGTGTGAAGAGATGGCATTCTGTCTGGATGGCTCACCCAAGCCGGAGTTTGACCACTGGCGCTGGGTCAAGTACTGGCAGCCGCTACGTGAGGTGGTCTATTTCAAAAGGCGGGTCTATTCGCAGGCGCTGGAGCAGTTGGCTCCATACCTGTTTCCGGAAGGGGCGCCGGTAAAATCAAATTCAAACTACTTGCGTCAGAACCGCCGCTGATCCGGGGGTGGGTTTATTATTCCGCTCCGGCGGTATCGAGGGGGTGTGGATGATCCCCGTTTATTTAGAATATATATAACCAGACATGCTTGAGACCTTACATAGTATTGTTCAGGAAGTTAACTCGGCGACTGATCTGCAGACCGCTCTGGAGACCATTGTGCGTCGGGTCAAGCAGGCGATTGGAACCGATGCCTGCTCGGTCTACCTAACCGATTTTAAACGCCGCACCCATGTGCTGCGCGCCACCGAAGGTCTGCGCCAGGCGGCTGTGGGCAAGGTGGAGTTGCCACTACACCGTGGGCTGATCGGCCTGGTATGTGAGCGGGCAGAACCCATAAACGTCGATGATGCACCGGCCCACCCCAGATATCTGTTTCTGGGGGAGACTGGAGAGACCGTGTATCACGGGTTTCTCGGTGTACCCATTATCCAGAATCGTAAGGTATTGGGTGTGCTGGTGGTGCGTCAGAGTGAACCGCGCCAGTTCGACGATAATGAGGTCACCTTTTTGTTTACCCTGGCGGCTCAGCTGGCAGGTGCCATTACCCATGCCCAGGCCAGTGGCAGTCTGTGGGAAGATGAGGGCAGGGAGAAGAAAACCAGCAAGAGCTATCTCCAGGGAAGCCCCGGCACCAGCGGTGTCTCCCACGGCGTCGCGGTTGTGGTATACCCCATGGCCGACCTGGATGCCATCCCGGACAAGCCGGCAGACGATCTGGCGGCAGAGGAGGAGGCGCTGCTGGCGGCCGTGGCCAACGTGCGCAAGGATCTGGAAAGACTTGAGAGCAGATTTGAGGGGCTGCTGCCATCTGAAGACAAGGCCCTGTTTCAGGCCTGGCTGCTGATGCTGGAGGGTGACTCTCTGGTCAACCCCATACTGGAACATATTCGAGGCGGCAACTGGGCCCCCGGCGCCCTGCATCATGTGATTGAAGAGCATGCGCGGGTGTTCGACGGCATGGAAGACAGCTATCTGCGGGAACGCTCATCTGATGTGCGTGACCTGGGGCGGCGTATCCTGATGCACCTGCAAAAGGATACTCCGGTGGTGATCGATTACCCGGATCACACCATCCTGGTTAGTGAAGAGGTGAGTGCGGTGCAGTTGGCCGAGGTTCCACCGGAGAAGCTGGCGGGTGTGGTCTCCGCTTCCGGTTCCAGTGCCTCCCACGTGGCCATATTGGCGCGTGGCATGGGCATACCTGCGGTTATGGGTGTGGTGGGTTTGCCGGTCGGTCGTATGGATGGCATGGAAGTGATCGTGGATGGCTATATGGGGCGGGTGTTCGTATCGCCCAGCCAGGCCATGGCCGAAGAGTATCAGCGTCTGGAGCAGGAGGATGAGGATCTCTCTGCCGAGTTGGACTCCCTGCGGGGGCTGCCGGCTGAGACCACCGATGGTATCCAGGTCCCCATTTACCTGAATACCGGCCTGGTGTCTGAGATGAGCTCTTTCGGCACCACCGAGTCTGAGGGGGTTGGTCTCTACCGTACCGAGCTCCCGTTCATGGGGCGTGACCGCTTCCCTGGAGAGAACTCCCAGTCGGAGAACTACCGCAGTATCCTCTCTGCCTTTGCCCCCCGTACAGTAACCCTGCGTACCCTGGATATCGGTGGTGACAAACCGCTGCCGTATTTTCCGGTGAATGAGTCAAACCCATTTCTGGGTTGGCGCGGGGTGCGGATCTCTCTGGATCATCCGGAGATCTTTCTAACCCAGGTAAAGGCCATGTTGCGGGCTGCAGTCGGGCTTAATAATATGCAGATCATGTTGCCTATGATCAGCCGGGTGACCGAGGTGGACGAGCTCAAGCTGTTGATTCAGCGCGCCTATGATGAGTTGTCAGATGACGGCTATGCCGTCACCATGCCCCGGATCGGGGTTATGGTTGAAGTGCCAGCGGCGGTGTATCAGGCCGAAGAGTTAGCCCGCCGAGTGGATTTTCTCTCGGTTGGCAGTAACGATCTAACCCAATACCTGCTGGCGGTGGATCGCAATAATCCGCGGGTGGCCGAGATATTTGATGATATGCATCCGGCAGTACTGCGTGCCATTAGTCATATCGTGGAAGGGGCTGCGGTGTATAACCGTCCGGTTGGTGTGTGCGGGGAGTTGGCGGGTAATCCGTTGGCAACACCGTTGCTCATCGGTATGGGTGTCGACAATCTCAGCATGAGTGCCAGCAGTCTGCTAAAGGTCAAGTGGGTGGTAAGATCCTTCAGCCGGACCCGGGCCAAACAGCTGTTGCAGGCCGCCCTGCGTATGGAAGAGGCCGAACCGGTGCGTAAGCTGATGGCCAGCACCCTGGATGATATGGGGCTGGGTGGGCTGGTGCATCCTGGTCGTTAGTACTTCCGGGCGGTTATAACACCTACTCCCAGCGGAAGGTATAGGCTGCGGCCAGCATACAGACCAGGGTCATCCCGATCAGGGTCAGCAGATTTCCAGAGACATCCAGCAGGCTGGCGCCATCCAGCATGATGGCGCGTGCCGCATCGTTGAAGTGGGTCAGGGGTAGCAGTTGAGCGAATTTCTGTACAATGGGGGATGATCCCTCCAGAGAAAACCACACCCCGGAGAGGATCATCATCGGCAGGGTGATCAGATTAAGCAGGCCGTTGGCGGCCTCCTCGCTGGACATGCGTGCGGCGATGATCAGGCCCAGGCTGATCAGACACAGGGTCCCGGCAACCAGTACCAGAAACAGGTCCAGATAGGAGCCATACATGCGGAAGCCCACGATGTAATTGGTGCTGGTGTAGACCAGTACCGTGACCAGCAGGATGAGCCATAGACGCGATGCCACCTGGGCGGTGAGAAACTCCAGTGCGGTTAGAGGGGTGGCGCGCAGCCGTTTCAGTACCCCATTCTTACGATAGCGCACAATGGAGTAGCCAACCCCAAACAGGGAGGCAAACATGATGTTCATACCGAATACACCCGGGGCTAGCCAGTCTACATAGCGAATGGCATCACCGCTTACGCTCTGTTTCTCCAGGCCGCTGTTATCACCCAGCATGCGTTCCAGTATATAGCCCTCGGGTGAGGTCTGGTTGGTCCAGTAACGGGATGTTGTCAGATCCAGAATCATATCCAATTGGTGGCGCTCCAATTTGGTGACCGCGCTCTCCAGGTTGCTGATCTCAATAAACAGTATGTGTTGGGTGGCCAGAAACTGTTGTTGCTGGGGGGTGGTCTGTTCTGCCGCACCATAAAATCCGACCTTGAACAGGTCTGAGTTGTTGGAGGTAAAGGCGAATGCAAATCCCATTACAATCAATACTGGCATCACGATGTTCCAGGATACGGCAGTGCGGTCCCGCATAAACTCCCGGTTACGGGCAATAAAGGCGGAGATAAAACGTTTCAGACTCATGCTGGTCTTCCTGGAAAGTGCATTTGGCTAGGTTGGATAGAGTTTGGATATCCTGTCCATTATTAACCTAACATCTCTTTCCTGATATTGCATGAGACATTATTCTCCTGGCAGGGTAGCCTATTGTTATGCATTAATGAGCAAGGGAAGAATACGTTGGTAGATCTGAGCTGGGCAGAAAAATGCATGAGGTAGCTGATTCTTTGCCAGACGATGTTAGGGTTGAATGGCTATCTATTCAGAAAGAAATCAACACTCTCACCCAGAGCCTTCTAAAAGGGGATATTCCCGCGGAATAAATAGAGCATTTAAACAATCGTATTGTTAATTCAAAGGGGTCTGCTGCGATGACAACTTTAGAGTAAGTGATGAAATACACTGGAATTGAAAATTGGCCGGTTTCGCTACAAGCTCAGGAAGAAGACTCTAATCTCCATGCCGTACCTACATTAGTGATCAAAAATGTAAAGTAATATCCCCTTGGCACTTTCTTGGTGACAAAAAACGAAGCAACGATTACCTGTAATCCAAAAAAACACAACAGATCGAACTCAAATGATTGGCCGCGTTGCGCTACCGTGCCCGGTTTATTTAGACATTATGTTTAATAACTTATATCTTTACTTGCAATTAATAGTAACTTTAATTTTAAAGAAGGCTCTTATGTTTAAAATAATCGTATTTGCGATACTGTCGCTGTTCTCAAATATTTTATTTGCAGATGCTGTACTGCAAGTGCGTAAAGTTGACGATAATGTGTATGCATTAGTGGGTGAGCTTTCTCAGCGCTCAAAAGACAATTTAGCAAATAATTCTACTCATGGTGTCATTGTTACTGATGACGGTGTCATACTCATTGATTCTGGTGGTAGTTATCTTGGTGCTGAACATATTCATAAAGTGATCCAGACGATTACGGATAAACCAATCAAGATTGTTATTAATACTGGAGGGCAGGACCACCGCTGGTTAGGAAATGAATATTATCAAAAACTGGGAGCTAGAATTATTGCTTCAAGTTATGCACAGGATGACCAAAAGTCCAGAGCTGATTCTCAAATGTCACGCCTCGATAATTTAATTGGTGACAGTTTAAAAAATACTAACCCTGTGTTTGCAACAGAAACATTTGACTCTATAAAACCCATTGAATTGGGAAAGGTTAAACTAGAGTTACATTATTTTGGTCCTGCGCATACGGTTGGTGATATTATTGCCTGGATGCCTAATAAACGAATCATGTTCGCGGGTGATATTGTTTTTAACAATCGAATGCTAGGTATTGGTCCAGCGAGAAATTTTCAGAGCTGGATTGACGTGTTTGAAAAAATGGCGAGCTTCAAACCTTCTCATATAGTGCCTGGGCATGGTGATCCTTCTAATTTACAAGAGGCCACTAAAAACACTTATCAATATTTAGTATTTTTAAAGAGTAAAATAGCTGAAATTTTAGACAAAGACGGTGATATGCAAGATGCACTAAAAATCGATCAATCAAAATATAATTATTTGAAAAATCATGAATCCATTGCTGGCAAAAATGCCCAATGGGTTTTTCAGCAAATGGAGTTCGATTATTAAAATGTTATCTTTATCGCTTACGATAAAGTTGGCTAACAAGCTTCACCGGCTAAAATACTCGTGGGTAAGACCTTTTTAGAAAGGAATAATATGCTGCGAGTATTTGCTATTGTGATCTTGTTGAGCTCACAGAACGCTTTTGCTTTAAACTTTGAAAGTGAATTTGTAAGGTCAGCAATTGAAAGGACTCGGTTTGACGTTCAATATGATGGCTCCTATTTCGCCATCGGATATCCAAACGGCGATGTTCCCACAAATATAGGCGTTTGTACGGATGTAATAATTAGATCTTATCGTAAAATAGGAACTGATTTGCAGAAACTAGTTCATGAAGATATTGCAGCCAACTTCTCGACTTATCCTTCAAAACGAATATGGGGGTTAAGTAAACCGGACAAAAATATCGACCATCGTCGAGTACCTAATTTACAATCATTTCTTAAAAGGCATGGTGATGTATTACCCATATCTAATAAAGCTATGGATTATAGATCAGGGGATTTAGTAACATGGTTGCTCCCTGGTAATTTACCTCACATAGGTATAGTTACGGACCGGCTCAGTGAACAATCAGGAGCCCCTTTGATAGTCCATAATATAGGAAATGGGCCGCAGCTTGAAGATATGATATTTGACTATAAAATTACTGGGCATTATAGATTTGTTCCGCAAAAATATAACAAGTTACGCGATATGGATTGAATTATCTTAGGCTATAAATTGCTAAAGATGGATGGAAGCTAGAGAATGTGTTCTGCCACAAGCTGTGGCTATATGGTTTATTTGGTAGCTGAGTTCATGCCAAATTCTGTAGGGGTTGCTGTGGGAGGTTTTGAAAACCCTTAATTTCTTAAGTCAATAGTGGTAGCCAGAATATATTAAGGTATGACTGGGTTGGCTTCCCGCTAAAATGTATGAAAGTAAATACGGACGATTTTGAGTGATAATTAGTGGCATCAGATATCACAGTTTCTGGTGTGACAGTACAGGTTTGAAGGTGAGTAAATGCCGTTTACACCATTCCATATGGGACCAGGGATACTAGCTAAGGCAATATTGCAAAGTAGCTTTAGTTTGATGGTATTTGGGTGGGCTCAAATTGTAATGGATATCCAGCCATTATTTGTGCTTGTATCAGGTGAAGGGCATGTGCATGGTTTTTCGCATACATTTATAGGTGCATTATTATTGGCAATATTTTCGGCGCTGTCCGGCAAATATTTATCGGAAATTGGTCTGAAGTTAATTGGCATTTCTAATGCAGGAGTGCCTATTGATATTGCGTGGTGGGTTTCATTCTTAAGTGCATTTGTTGGTACTTATAGCCATGTGGTCTTGGATAGTATAATGCATAGTGATGTGGTGCCTTATTATCCACTGTCACAGGAAAATGGTTTTTTAGGGTTGATTACAGTTTCTCAATTACACCAGTTTTGTGTGTATAGCGGGTTGTTTGGTGCGATAGTTTATTATTCTTTAGAGTATGTGCGTAATAAATAATAATCCTACTGTTAGTGACTGGTTCTGGTTGGTTAAGTGCCTAGCTTGTCAACGGTCTTGCGATCATGTTGTTATTGGACTGAAGAGCCGATAATTTGACACGAAATAATGTAATGCTATTACCCACTAAAGCAGGTAGGGAATGGCACAGATACAGACAGCAAGGATGACTTGCTGGAACGATGTGATAAGGCCCTTTATTTGGCAAAACAATGTGGTCGAAATAGTGTAAAAATTTTGTAAGTTAATCTGTTAGATTGGATTGTTCAGCAGGAATGGATTGTTGAGGCGCTCGTCTCCAAAGGTGGAGTTAGGACCATGTCCAGGGACAAAGGCAACATCGCTACCCAACGGTAGAAGTTTCTCCCTGATAGAGTCGATCAGTTGACTGTGGTCGCTTCCTTCAAAATCGGTTCGTCCCACTGAGCTTTTGAAAATTACGTCACCCACAAAGGCGATCTTTGACTCAGAGTTATAGAAGCAGATATGGCCGGGGGTATGGCCTGGGCAGTGCAGTACCTTGAGGTTTGTCTCACCGATCTGAATAGAGTCATTCTGATCCAGACATCTGGTGGGGGTGAAGGCGCGTACTGATTCATAACCAAACATCGCCCCTTGCCGGGGTAGGTCGTCCACCAGAAATTTGTCATCCAGGTGGGGGCCCTCGATGGGGATATTGAATTGCTCTGCAATATCGGCCACGGCACCCACGTGGTCAAAATGGGCGTGGGTGATCAGGATGCGTTCCAGCTCAACACCCTGGTCGTTTATCAGGTCAATAATGCGCTCTGTCTCGCCACCTGGGTCTATCAGTGCAGCCTTGTTTGTGGCATCACACCAGACCAGGGAGCAGTTTACCTGTAGGGGCGCTACTGTTATTACAGAGTATTTCATCATTTTCTATTTGCTCCGATTATTGCCGGTCACAACCCAAAAAAGCCCCAGGAGGCCGGCGTGCGGCTGAATGCCACAGATACCATGTAGAGGAAACAGCACATGGCTATCACTCCGCAGTAGATCCTGATTCGCATGCTTGATCCACGTTTAAGGGCCAGACTGCCAAATACTATGTATACCAGCAACATCACCAGTTTGGTGGTAAGCCATGGCGCCACAAAAGGGTACTGATGGCTCATGATGGCCATACTTGCACCGGCAATCAGCAGTATGGTGTCGTTGAAAACAGAGATGTATCTGACCGGCTTCTTGTGTACCCATCCAGACTTTTGCATCATCCAGTAGAACCGTATCATGAAGATACATATGTTCAACGTCACCGTGGTGAGGTGTATGTTTTTTATCCAGTAATAAACCATTGTTACAGCAGAAATTCAGGTAGAATCGGGCAAGAATACAGTGCCGTTAGATGTAGGTCCAATTGAAATGTCTGTGGTGCCTGTTTGTTATCCAGAGCGAACTATCAGGTATATGAATATCACATTTGAACCCATCGGTTTTATCCATTCCCCGTTTAAGGAGAAATTTGGAATTCCACGCCAGCCCGGTCTGGTGCCGGAGGCCAGGGCGAGCCTGGAACTGGTGCCGCCCTATAATAGGCCGGAAGCGGTGGCTGAGTTGGAGGGCTACTCCCACGTCTGGATCCAGTTTGTGTTCCACCAGATCCTGCATGAACAGTGGCGGCCCAGGGTGCGTCCCCCTCGACTTGGTGGCAACCGGCGGGTGGGTGTGTTTGCTAGCCGTTCGCCGTTCCGCCCTAATCCTATCGGTCTGTCTGTAGTTGCCCTGGAGCGGGTTGTGGTGGATGGGGATAGGGTTGTTTTGGAGTTGTCCGGGGTGGACCTGCTGGATGCCACGCCGGTGTTGGATATCAAGCCCTATATTGCCTATGTGGACAGCATCCCGGATGCGGTATCAGGTTTTGCCCCATCTGCACCGGATCTACGGCTTGAGGTGGGGTTCTCGGAACTGGCTGAAGGCCAACTGGAGGCGAGGGAGGATGGGGCGGCTTTGCGTCCACTGATTACCCGGTTGCTGGGGTTGGATCCGCGCCCCGCCTATGCAGCGGAAGATGGCCGGGTCTACGGTTTTCGTCTGCATGACTTTGACCTGCGTTGGCAGGTGGATGGGGATCAGGTTCAGGTTCTGGAGTTGAGGCCTGCTAGTTCTTCTTAAACTCAATAACCTTCTTTTGTGGTGACAGGTTGATCTCATCAATGGCTGCACCCGGTCTGGCCGAGAGCATCAGCCATGCCGCCTGTGCTACGTCGGCTGCAATCAGGTGTGCGTCTTCGTCGCTCCCTGGCTGGAAGGAGAGATTGGCGAAAAAATTGGTGTCCACCATGCCGGGGTTGATTATGCCTACCCGCACTCCAGAGCCAGAGCACTCTTCGCGCAAGGACTGGGCCAGGCCGCGCAGGGCAAACTTGGTGGCCGAGTAGACTGCGCCGCGTTTGCCGCCAGATAGTGCAGCCTCAGAGCCCATCAGAATAATATCGCCATAGCCCCTGGTCTTGAGGCTGGGGAGAAACTCCCGTATCAGCAGGATCTGGCTGGTAAGGTTCAGGTCTATCATCTGCTGGATCTGTTCCGGTGAGAACTCTTCCAGGGAACCAAACCGGCCATAACCGGCGTTACAGATGATGGTATCGATGTCTGGATTGTCGCAGCGTAGTCCGGAGAACTGCTCAGGCAGCCGGTCTAACCTGGAGAGATCCATGGTGACCTGGGTAAAATTATTGTGGTTGGGTTCTGCCTGAGAGAAGTTGCGACCGACGCCTATGACGCGCTGGGATTCACCCAGCAGTTTTTGGGTTATGGCCTCGCCAATACCGCGACTGGCCCCGGTTACCAGGATGGTTCGGTTGTTTGCCGTCATTGATGCTCCCCGTTGGGTTCGGTTTTCTTAATCAGCAGGTCCAGCACATCCAGGCGCTCCCTGATCAACTGCGATACCATTTTGCCGTTGAGCATATGCGCCGGTTGCTGCCGGTTGTCTGAGACCACCTTGAGGCAGTAGATATTATCAGGGATGGTGTGTTTTAGGGCAGAGCGATAGAAACCTGCGGCCTCCATCTCCAACAGTGCATTCATCCCATAACCTGTATCCGGTTGCGTGACCGTAACCAGCTGTTCTGAGGGGCAGGGGAGATGTTCCCGTGGCGGCATGGGCCAAAGGTGACCATTGCGCATATCTTTGATTTGGCTGGCTAGAAATATCAGCCCCACCGGGTGGTTTGGGTGTCCGGCAATGCCGAGGTTGATCCAGATATCGTCCCGGCGGTGTCTATTGATGCCGTGTAGCCAATCTGTGGCCGCGGCTGCGGCATCCGTGCCGGGACCGGAGATGACCAGGGATATCTGCCTATGACGATATAGGCGGTACTGGTCGTGACGGTTATCCCGTAGTAGCCCCAGATGCTGATTTACCGGCTTGGCCTCTGGGGGCAGGGCTACCACTAGATTGATTGCGGATGGTTTCATGTTGTGGTCGATGCCGTGATTATAGTGACAGGAGCGGGCCAGCCCGGAACAGATCCTAACAGTTTTGCTGATTATGTTAAAAAGTAATAGATTGTATAAATAAATATATCGAAAAGGTTAGTTGGTTTGTGACTAGGTCATGTGGCAGACTCAGATGTTCATAAAAAGAGGAACCGCCAATATGAGAGTTATCCTGCTGGGAGGTCCTGGGGCTGGAAAAGGTACCCAGGCTAACTACATTAAAGAGAAGTACAACATCCCTCAGATTTCAACCGGAGACATGCTGCGTGCGCACGTAAAGTCAGGTAGTGAACTGGGTGTGGCCGCAAAGAAGATTATGGATGAGGGTGGTCTGGTATCAGATGAGATTATCATGGGTATGGTGAAGGAACGGATCACCGATGACGATTGCAGTAACGGTTTTTTGTTTGATGGATTTCCTCGTACTATCCCTCAGGCCGAAGCGCTGCAGCAGGCCGGTGTGGATGTGGATGCTGTGGTTGAAATTGACGTACCTGATGGAGAGATCATCAAACGTATGTCTGGTCGCCGGGTCCATCTTGCCTCAGGCCGTACCTATCACGTTACCTTCAACCCACCCAAGGTAGAAGGGAAGGATGATGCGACCGGAGAGGATCTGATCCAGCGCGATGATGATCAGGAAGATACCGTACGTGCCCGTCTCAAGGTGTATCACGATCAGACCAAGCCGCTGATCAATTTTTACTCCAAGTGGGCCGGTTCTGGTGAAGATAATTCGCCGAATTACCACCGGATAGAGGGTGTGGGTGGCGTAGATGATATCCGCGATGCCATCTTTAACGCCTTGGGATAGGCCCATATTTATCTCTTAACAACCATGGTGATAGGCCTGGTCTATCACTATGGTTAGTTCAAACCAGCCAATCTGACACATTTTTAGTGTGGATTATTAACTTCTCTGAAAATTCTGTTAGAATCGCTGCCTTTATTTTATTCCAAACCTGGAGCCGACCGTGGCAGTTGTAGAACTTACCGATCAGAATTTCGAAGATACAGTAACCAATAATGATTTCGTTGTTGTGGACTACTGGGCCCCATGGTGTGGTCCCTGTCGCTCCTTTGCCCCTACCTACGAGAAGGTCTCTGAAGACCATGAGGATATAGTATTTGCCAAGGTGAATACTGAAGAGGAGCAGGAGATAGCCGGTCATTTCCAGATTCGTTCCATCCCTACCCTGATGATCTTTCGGGAAAAAGTGATTATCTTCAGCCAGGCTGGCGCACTGCCAGAGTCTGGTTTAAGGGAACTTATCGAGCGTGCCTCTGAGTTGGATATGGCCGAGGTTCACAAGCAGATTGCAGAAGAGCAGGATTCAGAGCAGGCTTGATGCAACTTCTGGGTCAGAGGTGTAGGTAATACCCGCTGCTGGCCAATATTATCTTGTATAATCAATAATATATCTGTTATTACCGCTTTGATGGAGCGGTCTTTGTGCTGGGCGATTAATATCTGGTTTTTACATTACCTAAGTTGTTATATGGAATATCAATTGGACGTTTATTTTGGGAAGTGCTAGTTTTAATACATAGCAAAATGGTAGGGAATTCTTTTTCTTTTAAGTTAGGCGGGTAAATATATGAGACTTTCAACAAAGGGTCGGTATGCAGTTACAGCGATGCTGGATCTGGCTCTGCATGGTGGTGATAAAGCCGTAACACTGGCAGAGATATCTGAGACCCAAGGTATCTCTCTATCCTATCTTGAGCAATTGTTTGCAGGTCTGCGCTCCAAGATGCTGGTAAAGGGTGTGCGTGGCCCAGGTGGTGGCTATTATCTGGGTAAGCCAGCCAAGGACATCGCTATTGCCGATATAATTTGCGCTGTGGATGAGTGGGTTGAGTTCACCCGCTGTAGCGGTAACAAGGATTGTCGCGATGGCGAGGTTTGTCTGACGCACAATCTTTGGGACGAGTTGAGTCGTGAAATTCACAATTTTCTCAGTGGTATCTCTCTGGAGGACCTGGTTCACCGTGGTGGAATGGAGGTTGGTGGTTGTAATAAGGATGATGGAGGTTGTTTTACCACCAAGGTAGAAAAAATAGAGGCAGCTTGATAGACCTGTCCCGGAGCTAGAACGAGACCCTGACGGCAGTTATCACAGATAATATGCGCTATTGTCCGAGAGTAATGCAGATATGATTTGTGATACCAAGTCGCTGGAGACCATGCTGGATTATATCCGCTGGGGCGCCAGTTGCTTTGCTACCCAAGGTCTATTCTTTGGTCATGGCACTGACAATGCCTTGGACGAGTCCGTGGCCCTGGTGTTGCATGCGCTCAAACTGAGTCACGATCTGCCCCCCATGTATCTGCAAAGCAGGCTAACCGCTTCGGAAAAAGAAGCAATAGAAGCGCTATTCAAACGGCGGATAAAAGAGCGGGTGCCGGCTCCATATATTACCAATGAGGTGATGTTCGCAGGCGTCTCCTTTTACGTGGATGAGCATGTGTTGATACCGCGTTCACCCATTGCCGAATTGATTGAAAATCGCTTTCAACCATGGATTGGCCCGGAACGTGTGACCAGGATTTTGGATCTCTGTACTGGAAGTGGTTGTATTGGTATTGCCTGTGCTCACCAGTTTCCGCAGGCAAGCGTGGATCTGCTGGATATCTCGACTAAGGCCCTGGATGTGGCGGAGAGGAATATCAGTCAGCATGGGCTGAAGAGTCGGGTAACCGCAATTCAGTCGGACCTGTTTGAATCTCTGGAACCGAATAAATATGACATCATTGTCAGTAATCCACCCTATGTAAGTTCTGGTGAGATGCGGGAACTACCCGCAGAGTATCAGCATGAGCCTGCATTGGGGTTGGAGGCTGGCAGTGATGGCTTGGATATCGTCACACCTCTGTTGCAGCAGGCCTCCAGCTATCTGAAGCCAGATGGTATTGTTGTAGTGGAGGTTGGTTTGAGTGCAGATGTCCTGCAGAAACGCTATCCACTAGTACCTTTTCTTTGGCTGGATTTTGAGCATGGAGGCGAGGGCGTGTTTATGCTCACAGCGGGCCAGTTGTCACAGTATCAATCTAATTTTCGTGAGGATGGATAGCCATGGCGGTTCAGCGTGCACGTAGTGCCGAAGAGTATGCAGGCTGGGTAGAGCAGGCAAAATTTGAAGTGGAAGATATGCGTGCCTGTGTGATGTACGACCAGGAGGAGATCGGTGAGAGTGGACGCTTCCCCGCCTTTCTGGAACCACTGTCAGAGATGATAGAGTCAATCTACCAGTCTATGTGCAGTGGTGAGTACAGCTTTGGCCGTGAGGATCTGCCATTTGTGGAAATTCTGGATAGACACGCCAACGATATCCCATTTTATCTTCTGTTAACGCAGATTAATGAAACCCACCGTTATGGGTTGGACGTAGACGAATAGAATAGAGTGCGGATCACACTAGGACGCACTACACGCAGCAATACATCTACTTTAGGAGCATTGGATGGACCAGACGCTGGTTTTTGATCAGGAGCTAATCGAGAAATACGACTACGCAGGTCCGCGTTATACCTCCTATCCAACTGCCCCCCAGTTCCATGATGGTTTTGGTCCGGATCACTATTGTGAAAAGGCCACTGAGAGCAATGCATCTGGCGATCCTCTGTCGCTCTATTTCCACCTGCCGTTTTGTGACACCGTATGCTACTACTGCGCTTGCAACAAGGTGGTGACCAAGGATCGTGCGCAGGCACACCCATATCTACAGAGCCTACATCGTGAGATTGCCATGCAGGGTGATCTGTTCGACCGCAGCCGTAAGGTAGAACAGTTGCACTGGGGTGGCGGCACTCCAACCTTTATCAGCCATGATGAGATGCGTGAACTGATGCAGGTCACCGGGGAGCACTTTAATCTGGCAGATGATGATAGCGGCGAATACTCTATCGAGGTGGATCCGCGGGAGGCCAATGCCGAGACCATATCCTTGCTGCGTGAGATCGGTTTTAATCGTATGAGCCTGGGGGTGCAGGATTTTGACCCCAAGGTGCAGCGTGCCGTAAACCGCATTCAGTCAGAACAGCAGACCCTGGAGGTGTTACAGGCAGCGCGGGATGAGGGATTTCGTTCCATTAGTATTGATCTGATCTACGGACTATCTTTCCAGTCGGTGGAGAGTTTTGCCCGCACCCTGGATCGAATCATTGAGGTGGGTCCGGACCGGCTCTCAGTATTTAATTATGCCCATCTGCCGGAGCGCTTCATGCCGCAACGACGGATCAATACAGAGGATCTTCCGTCTCCGGAAGAGAAGTTGGATATCTTGAATATGACCATTGAACACCTGACCGCAGCCGGTTATGTGTTTATCGGTATGGACCACTTTGCCCGCCCCGATGATGAGCTGGCCAAGGCCCAGCGTGATGGCACTCTGTACCGAAATTTTCAGGGCTACTCGACTCATTCCGAGTGTGACCTGGTGGCCATGGGTGTGACATCTATTGGTATGGTGGCTAACACCTACAGTCAGAATGTCCGCACCCTGGATGAGTACACCCAGGAGATTGACGCCGGCAAGCTGCCTATCTTCAGGGGTATTGAGTTGAGTGAGGATGATCTGCTCAGACGTGATGTGATCACCCGCCTTATTTGTCACTTCCAGCTGGATTTTTCTAGTGTAGAACAGCGCTGGGGTATCAGCTTTGCAGAATATTTTGCTGCAGATCTGGGGCGGTTGGACTCCATGCGGCAGGACGGGTTGTTGGAGATGGATGAGTCTGGAATCAGGGTGTTACCCAGAGGCAGACTGCTGATTCGGAATATCTGTATGGAGTTTGACAGGTATCTACCACCGGCAACGCAGCAGAAGAATTTTTCGCGCGTTATCTAAGGATCTTTGCGTCTTTCTTTTATTTGCTCGGACAAAGTCATGGATGGCTTTTAATTCGAGCCTTCCTAGCCTGTAGCCCTATGTAGATTTGGGAATTGCAGAACCTCACCTTCTTCCTTGTTACTTGATCTCTTGCATCGGCTTTTATTGTTCCTGGATTTACTGCGTTGGGCAGGAGCGATATCGATTATCTCAAAACCTCCATCCGTCGGTTGGAAACCAGACTCTAGGGAGAGCTCGGAAAGAGAATCAAGTACATCACGCATAACCATTTCAAGTGCGCGATCACTTACGGATAATGGAATCTTCTGTTTGTCCAGCATGAGGATATATCCCTTGTTACGTTCATCCATGCTAGCGGCATGCCGCAGACAAACTTTAATTTTCAATGAGTTAGGATTTTAAGTATTTAGTTGGCTCAAGGTTGTTCGAAAAAATTGAAGCAAACATAGTTTGGCATCAGAGTGCCTGGATA
The DNA here is from genome assembly GCA_024206335.1 of Gammaproteobacteria bacterium. GTDB lineage: Bacteria > Pseudomonadota > Gammaproteobacteria > Chromatiales > Chromatiaceae > JAAGZL01. The sequence continues at coordinate 41,903 of JAAGZL010000824.1, read as the reverse complement.
GTCAGAATTTGAGGGATTCTGTTAGATGGGGTTTGATTTGCTGTAGCATGGCCGCATGGGTTTTGAAACCTCCGGCAATTACATTTCCTGACTCCAAGAAACGTTCACCACCACCGATATCGGTAACAGTGCCACCTGCCTCGTTCACTAGTAGCGCACCTGCAGCAAAGTCCCATTCGCACAGCCCCAGTTCCCAGAAACCGTCCAGTCGGCCGGCAGCCACATAGGCAAAGTCCAGGGCGGCCGATCCGGGTCTGCGAATGCCTGCGGTGTCAGTGATCATGTCACGGAACATGCCCATGTAGGCATCCAGATGGCTATGGTCGCGGTAGGGAAAGCCGGTGCCGATCAGTGCCCCATCCAGCCCCTTGCGTTGGGTAACCCGAATGCGGCGGTCGTTGAGAAAGGCGCCGGAGCCACGGGTGGCGCTGAACATCTCTTCACGCAGTGGGTCGTAGATGACGCCGTGCTCCAGCTGACCCTGATATTTCAGGGCAATGGAGATGGAAAACTGAGGTTGCCCATGCAGGTAGTTGGTGGTGCCGTCCAGGGGGTCTATTACCCACTGGTAGTCGTTGCCCTTATGGCTGCCGGTTTCTTCACCTAGAATTGCATGGTCTGGGTAAGATTTTTGCAGGACCTCAATGATGGCCTGTTCTGCCGCTTTATCCACCTCTGAGACAAACTCGTTCTTGCGTTTTTCAGTAACGGTCAGGGTGTTGGTGTGCTCGTAATAGCGCAACAGGATGTTACCTGCGCTACGGGCGGCGCGTACAGCAATATTTATCATTGGATGCATGGGCGGCAAAGATACAGCAACGGCATGGTAGTTTAAAGGGTTTTCAGCAATAAATATGGTCATTATTGACCCGGTGCTGCAATAGTTGTTAGCTTCCATTAACTTAATCTGAGTTTTATGACTTCATGTTTCTTATGCTGTAATCTTCGCCACCATGCTTAGTAATATACGAGTTGTTCTGATCGGCACCACCCATCCAGGAAATATTGGCGCGGTAGCGCGCGCCATGAAAAATATGTGCCTACAGCACCTCTATCTGGTGCGGCCCAGGCACTATCCCAGTTCTGAGGCTACGGATCGGGCGTCTGGTGCCCATGATCTGTTGCAGCAGGCTCAGGTGTGCGAATCCCTAGATGAGGCGCTGCAGGGGTGCCGTATGGTGGTTGGAGCCAGTGCCAGGCTGCGTAGTGTGAAATGGCCGCAGGTTGCCCCCAAGGCCTGTGCCGAACAGTTGCTGTATGAGGCGGGGCAGGGTGAGGTTGCACTGATCTTTGGGCGTGAAAGCTCCGGGCTATCCAATGCCGAACTGGACCGCTGTCATCGGCTGGTGCATATCCCTGCCAATGAGGAGTACAGCTCACTCAATCTATCCCAGGCAGTGCAGGTTCTCGCATATGAGCTCTATGTCGGCTCGTTGAATCAGGGTGATAGTGAGCCAGAACTCGTGGATGTAGCGACCGCAGAGGAGATGGAGGGGTTGTTTCAGCATCTGGAGCAGGCCATGGGGGATGTTGGGTTCTCAGATCCGCGTCAGTCAGGTAAGTTGCAGCGCCGTCTGCGCCGACTTTTTTTACGGGCCCGTCCTGATCGGGATGAGATCAATATCCTGCGTGGCATACTCAGTGCGGCTCAGGGACGTAAATCCATGCGAATCTCTGGCCAGGATGAAAAATAATAGCTGGAGGGTGCCAATAACTCCGTTTTTTATTCCATGCCTGGTTGCAGATAGGCCTCATTGATGGGTTTATAGTGAGGATTACGCCAGGCAGCATATCAAGGGGGGGATTCTGTGTGCTTTTTTGTCTCTGCCTTGATTGTTAGCCTTCTGTCCATTTGTTGCCCTGTCATCACTTTTTTCTTCCCCCCCCACCTCCAAAAAAATGCTGTCATGTGACTATATGCCTCTTTCCGGTGTTGTTAGGGTCTGTTAACACTAATCTAAATACGCACTGCTGGTGCTATTTTTCCGCCCAGCGGCGTTATCATTCGCTCATGTAGAGTCACTATACCTCACTCACTCTACCTTGCTGGACAAAAAATAGTACCAGCCTTTCTGGTTGTGTCTAAAAAGCGTCACTTGTTGTTACCAACATGGATGTTGGTAAGGAGCGTAAGCATGATGCGGTAAGCTTTGCTTGTTTTTCATTTGGAATGACCAAATTACACTCATCACGCCTAGATTGACGCTTTTTAAGACGTAACAGTGTCTATTGGATTAGTGTTAACAGGCCTTAATACATGGATGGTGAGATGGCCTATGTATAGGGCTGCAACAGATGCTCGTCAATCAATGCCCTGTTATTATTCTGCAAGTATATGGTTTTTCAGCTAATAGTTATCATATTGCTGCTCCATAGATGCTATTCCCACCAGCGGGCGCCATGGGAAAAATAAAAACTAAACTTTTTGTTGATTGTGCCGATGCCTTTAGGTAATTCAATAACCAAAGTATAAAACGATGTCGAAATTAATTGATCTGCTTAATACGTTGTCTGGATTAAATCGTCTTGGTATTAGCAAAAAATTGTTGCTATTGACTTTTCTATTTCTCTCCATTATCAGTGCCATGGTTGTTTATATATCAATCACTCTGGATGCCCAGAAGAGTGATGGATCTGTAATTAATATTGCCGGCCGCCAGCGCATGTTGACCCAGAAGTTTACCAAGGAGTTTTATCTGGCCCTGCAGCAGGCAAAAGGTGACGATGCCAAATTTAATGCAGCGCAGATTGAGAAGACCAAGCAGCTATTTAGTATTTCGCTTAAGGCCCTTAGCCAAGGGGGCAAAACCTATCTGGATCCCGGTATGACCAAGCCGATAGTGCTGCCAAGTGCTAGTAGTAGTCAGGTCAGATCAAAGCTGAAAGAGGTGGAAGTGTTGTGGCAACAGCTTCAGGCGGCAGTGACTGAGGTAACTCCTGCCAATAGTAGTGTGGAGCAGCTGGTGCATGTCAGCAATCTTAGTGTGAAGGTTTTGGTAACCATGAATCAGGCCGCGGTGATGCTGGCCAATGCCTCTGATAATAAAGTGCAGTCTATGCTCAGCAATCAGGTATGGATCTGGGGCTTTGCCGTACTGGCCACCAGTATCATTGCCTGGATGATTGCCCACAATATTGTTACCCCGCTGCATATTGTTATGCGCTCTGCCCAAAGGATCAGTGATGGGGATCTCAAGGCATATTCCACCATAAAGCCGCAGCGTGATGAGTTGGGAGATTTGCTGGTAAATGTTGAAAAGATGCGTTCGGTCCTGAGTGATATCATTTATACGGTACAGCAAAACAGTGCGCAGATGTCTCACTCCTCGCTGCGAATAGCAACTATTTCTGGTGAGATCTCCAGCGTTAGTGATCAGGAGCAGGATAGTTCTGAGCAGGTACTGACTGCAACGACTTCTCTGCAGGAGATAGCTGCCACTGTGAGTGAGCATATCCAGCAGGCAACAGAGACGGCTGAAGAGACCCGTGCTGTGGCTGAAGATGGTTTTAGTGTGGTGAAGGAGAGCATCAAGGAGCTTGGGGGGGCGGTCGAAAGTGTTAATGTCACCGCAGGTCAGATGGAGTCGGTCAAAAGCGCAACTGATCAGATACATACGATTATTGAAGCGATTGACAATATTGCGGCACAAACAAACCTGCTGGCTCTGAATGCGGCGATTGAAGCGGCACGAGCCGGTGAACATGGGCGTGGTTTTGCAGTTGTGGCGGATGAGGTGCGCAGTCTGGCTTCGCGGACTGCTGACTCCACCACCGAGATTACCAGCCTGATAGAAGAGCTTACCAGCCAGGTGCAGTCTTCGGTGGTATCCATGCAGCGTGTTACTGAGCAGGTGCATCAATCTCAGGAGAAATCGGAGCAGACACTTTCGGCGTTTGATGCAATGACCGATGGTATTAATCGGAATCGGGAGAATTCATCTCATATTGCCCAGCTTAACCAGCAACAGTCAGAGCAGTTGCAGTCACTGCATTCAGAATTGAACAAGCTGTTTGATGTGCTCGCTGTGAGTGCCGAGAAAGCCGGGTCAACTTCACTGGTGGCAAGCGAGTTGCATAAGGTTTCAGATCAATTGGATCAGTTGCTGCACAGGTTTAAAACTGACCGTGAGACAGTGGTGGTGCGTGATGAAGGTGAGCAGCGCACCACTCCGCGTATCGACAATCAGATCAAGGTAATGTTGCACCAGGGAAATATCCACGTAGAGGGTTTGACCCAAGATATAAGTATGTCTGGGCTTCAGGTCAAGTGTGCGAGTAAATTTGATGCTAGAGATGATGTGAAACTGGATGTTAAGATCCATATACCTGGGAGAGGCTTATCAGGACAGGAGGAGGCAGTGACTGTTAATGGCCACATTGTCCATGTGGATGAACAGCAGGATGGTTTCTTTTATGGGATACAGTTTGGAGTACTGGATAGTAGTAATAAAAAACACATAAAAGCTATTTTTGAGCACTTCAGGAAGGCCTATAAGTACTCTTGAGTGCGTGGGTGGGTGATTAAAATACACACTTATTTTGTGGTTCATGTGTGACATAGTGGTGCATGAAGACTGGTCAGGATGAGCGTTAATCTAGTAGAATTGCAGTTCTTATAAGCGTACCGAATCAGGTCAGGATTAACCTCCCCATGTTTTCAAGACTGAAAGAAGACATCGCATGCATTTTTGAGCGAGATCCAGCGGCTCGTAACACATTCGAAATATTAACATCCTATCCCGGGTTGCATGCGGTGGTGATACATCGTCTGACTCATAGGCTGTGGCAGGCCAGGTTTTTCTGGCTGGCGCGAATCATATCTCACCTTACCCGTTGGGTGACCGGCGTAGAGATTCATCCTGGTGCGGTCATTGGGCGTCGTTTCTTTATCGACCATGGCATGGGTGTGGTAATTGGTGAGACCGCAGTGATTGGAGAAGACTGTACCCTCTACCATGGGGTCACCCTGGGTGGCACCAGTTGGGAGGCCGGGAAGCGCCACCCTACCCTTGGTAGTAACGTGGTTATTGGTGCTGGAGCCAAGGTTCTGGGGCCGATTGAAATTGGTGATGGCGCCAGGGTTGGATCTAATGCCGTGGTGGTAAAGCCGGTGCCCGCTGGAGCTACGGCAATTGGTGTACCGGGGCGTCTGGTTGAGGCGGGTGATCATGGTGATGATGCCCGTCGCAAGGAGATGGCAAGCAAGATGGGGTTTGATGCCTATGGCGCCACCCAGGATGCCCCAGACCCGGTAGCAAACGCTATCAACTGCATGTTGGATCACATTCACGTGATGGATAAACGTATGCAGTCCATGTGTGAGGCGATCAAGCAAGTGAGTGGCGAGCAGCTGGATACAGAGCTGCCCAGCCTGGACTCCTGTGAGATCGCTTCCACCGCCGAAGAGTTGAACAAGATGGACCAAAAAAGCGAGACCGATCCCGATTGATCTGCCGTAGTATTGCCCGTGGAATAGTTGACTGATTTACTCTGAAATAGTATATTAGCAGTATTAGATACACTATGGAGTAGTAGACAGTGAAGCTTACCACCAAAGGCCGCTATGCAGTAACCGCGATTTTGGATTTAGCCCTTCACAGTGGCTCTGGCCCCATCACCCTGGCTGATGTTGCCCAGAGGCAGGGTATCTCTCTATCCTATCTGGAGCAGCTGTTCGCGCGTCTGCGAAGGAGAGATCTGGTATCCAGTGTGCGTGGCCCCGGTGGCGGCTACATGCTGAGTCGTGGTGCCGATGAGATATCTGTCGCGGAGGTGATAACCGCTGTGGATGAGAATGTTGATACCACCCGTTGCGGTGGAGCCCAGAACTGTCAAGATAATGGTCCCTGCCTTACGCATCACCTCTGGCATGATCTGAGTGATCGCATCCATGAGTATCTGAGTGGTATCTCTCTACATGACCTGGTTATGCGCAGCGGTGTCCAAAAGGTTGCTGAAGGTCAGGGTCATACGGTTGATGCGACCGATCTTGAACCAGGGATAACCCCCGCTGACAGATCGCGCCTAAATATTTAGAATTTCATGGAAATTATTTCTGGAGAATGAGTTTAATGAAGTTACCGATCTATATGGATTATTCGGCAACCACGCCGGTTGATCCAAGGGTTGCAGAGAAAATGATGGGCTGCCTCACTCCTGATGGCGTGTATGGCAACCCCGCTTCCCGCTCTCACCAGTATGGATGGGATGCAGAAAAGCTGGTGGAAGAGTCTCGGCAGAATGTTGCTGATCTGGTGAATGCGAACTCAAAAGAGATCGTCTGGACCTCGGGTGCAACCGAATCGGATAACCTGGCAATAAAGGGTGCCGCCCACTTCTACCAGAAGAAGGGCAAGCACATCATAACCTGCAAGACCGAACACAAGGCGGTGCTGGATAGCTGTCGACAGCTGGAGCGGGAGGGGTTTGAGATAACCTACATGGATCCCGAGTCCAGTGGCCTGATTGATCTGGGTAAACTGGAAGCAGCAATGCGGGATGACACTATCCTAGTCTCCATTATGCATGTGAACAATGAGATTGGCGTGGTGCAGGATATTGCGGCTATTGGTGAGCTGACCCGGTCGAAAAAGATCCTGTTTCATGTGGATGCGGCCCAGAGTGCAGGTAAGGTACCGATAGATCTGGAGGAGATGAAGGTGGATCTGATGTCCTTCTCTGCCCACAAGATCTACGGTCCCAAGGGTATTGGCGCCCTCTACGTGAGGCGTAAGCCCAGGGTGCGTATCGAGGCCCAGATGCATGGCGGTGGTCATGAGCGTGGTATGCGCTCTGGCACCCTGGCTACCCATCAGATCGTTGGCATGGGTGAGGCCTTCCGTATTGCCGGCGAAGAGATGCGGTCGGAAAATGAAAAACTTCAGGCCCTGCGCAACCGTCTATGGGACGGCATAAAGGATATGGAAGAGGTGTATCTGAATGGTGATCTGGAACAACGTGTAGCTGGTAACCTGAATGTGAGTTTTAACTTTGTAGAGGGTGAATCGCTGATCCTCTCCCTGCGTGATATCGCAGTATCATCCGGTTCCGCTTGTACATCCGCCAGTCTGGAGCCCAGCTATGTGCTGCGTGCCATAGGGCGGGATGATGAGCTGGCTCATAGTTCAATACGTTTCACCTTTGGCCGCTTCTCCACCGAGGAAGAGGTGGATGTGGTGGTCGAAAAACTGCAACGTGAGGTAACGCGTCTGCGTGATCTCTCCCCCCTGTGGGAGATGTTTAAAGATGGTATAGATCTGAAATCCATCCAATGGTCCGGGCATTAGACTCGGGCGCACGTTGTTAGACTTAGGTTGGTTTTGCAGGTGTCGACTGGTCAGATTCGACGCCATTGCTGGAGATAGATTATGGCTTACAGTGACAAGGTTTTAGACCACTATGAGAACCCGCGTAATGTGGGGGCTATGGATAAAGATGATAAAGATGTGGGTACCGGCATGGTGGGTGCGCCAGCCTGTGGCGACGTTATGCGCTTGCAGATCAAGGTAAGTGAAGAAGGTGTTATTGAAGATGCCAAATTCAAGACCTACGGTTGTGGTTCTGCCATCGCCTCCAGCAGCCTGTTGACCGAGTGGGTTAAGGGCAAGACCCTGGAAGAGGCTCAGCAGATCAAGAATTCAGAGATAGCTGAAGAACTAGCACTACCGCCGGTCAAGGTTCATTGCTCGGTGTTGGCAGAAGATGCGATCAAGGCGGCGGTGAGTAATTATACCGAGAAGCAAGATAAATCCTGAGGAAGAGGCCCCTATGGCGATTACAATGACTGAGGCTGCAGCCAACCATGTGCAGCGTTTTCTGGACAGCCGTGGTAACGGTTTTGGTATCCGTCTGGGGGTGCGTACCTCCGGTTGTTCCGGCATGGCCTATGTGCTGGAATTTGCGGATGAAAAGAGTGAAGAGGATGTGATGTTTGAGGATCGTGGCATCAAGGTGCTGGTGGATCCTAAGAGTCTTGCATATCTGGACGGTACCGAGTTGGATTACGGTAAGGAAGGTTTGAACGAAGGGTTTAAGTTCAACAACCCCAACACCAAGGATAAGTGCGGTTGTGGTGAGAGTTTTTCAGTATAGACCATCTGTTTATGGCACATCTGGGGTTGGAGTAGATTGTATTGAGGTTGTGTAAAAGCGTATACACACCTATCGCAATTGACTCCGATTCCTTCGCAACTCCAATTGACTCCGACCATTCACTCCAACATGCTAGATTTTTCCAAAAACTATTTTGAACTGTTCGGAATGCCCGTGGCATACGTCATCGATGCCGCTGATCTGGCGGAACGTTACCGTGATCTGCAACGGGTGGTACACCCGGATCGGTTTGCCTCGGCCTCGGAGCAGGAGCGGCGTCTCTCTATGCAGGGCTCGATCCTGATAAATGAGGCGTTCCAGACCCTGAAGGATCCCATGTTACGTGCCCGCTATCTGCTTTCTCTGCATGGCGTGGAGATGGGTGATGGCAAGGGGGCGACCCAGGATATGGGGTTCCTGATGGAGCAGATGGAGCTGCGTGAGGCGCTGGCAGAGGCCAAAGATCAGGCGGATCCATTTGCTGTCCTGTCCACAATCCTGAGTGGTATCGACCAACGTACCAAGGGACTCGTTGCCCAGCTGACCGAACAGTTTGAGTCAGCCACACCGGAACAGCTGGCGGCTGCGCGCGAGATCGTATTGAAGATGCAGTTTCTACAAAAAATCCACCAGGACGCCGAAGCCCTGGAGGCCGAACTTGAGGATGCGCTGTAATGGCACTGTTGCAACTTTCAGAACCTGGCCAGTCGGCTGCACCACATCAACACAAACTGGCGGCCGGTATCGACCTGGGGACCACCAACTCCCTGGTGGCCAGTGTGCGTTCGGCTGAAGCCGAGACCCTGCCGGATGCTGAGGGGCGCCACCGACTCCCCTCGGTGGTACGCTATCTTGAAGACGGGGTTGTGGTTGGTCATGCGGCCAAGGCGGAAGCGGTCAGTGATCCGTTGAACACCATTGTTTCCGCCAAGCGTCTACTGGGACGCGGCGTGGAAGATATAAAGAGTTTGGGTGAGCGTCTGCCCTATGAATTCAGACAGGATCATACCGCCGTTCCGCGCATCCATACCGTCGGTGGTGATGTCACCCCGGTGGAGGTGTCGGCTGAGATCCTGAAGACCCTGACGCAGCAGGCCGAGCAGACCCTGGGGGGTGAGCTGACCGGGGTGGTGATTACGGTTCCGGCCTATTTTGATGATGCCCAGCGTCAGGCCACCAAGGACGCGGCAAAACTTGCGGGGCTAAATGTTCTGCGCCTGCTGAATGAACCCACTGCCGCGGCTGTGGCCTATGGCCTGGACAGCGGTTCCGATGGGATACACGCCATCTATGACCTGGGTGGGGGTACCTTTGATATCTCCATCCTGCGCCTCAACCGCGGCGTGTTCGAGGTGCTCTCCACTGGTGGCGACTCGGCCCTGGGAGGCGATGATTTTGATCAGGTGGTAGCCGAGTGGATCATGCAGCAGGCCGGGATTCAGGATGATGCCGGACATGCCATGTTGCGCCGCCTGATGCGCGATGCCTGTGCGGCAAAAGAGGCGCTGACTGAATCTGAAACGGCTGAGATTAAACTGGAACTGGATGATGGCTCCCACTGGGATGGTAGCCTGAGTCGTGAGACATTCAATCAACTGGTGGAACCCCTGATCCGTAAGACCCTGGGCCCCTGCCGCCGCGCCCTGCGCGATGCTGGCCTGGGTGCAGATGAGATTGAGGATGTGGTGATGGTTGGTGGTTCCACCCGGGTGTTGCGGGTACGGGAGATGGTGGGCGAGTTTTTCGGTGCCGAACCCCTCACCAGCATCGATCCGGATCGAGTGGTGGCCGTGGGTGCTGCCATCCAGGCCGACGTTCTGGCCGGCAACAAACCAGATGGTGAGATGCTACTGCTGGATGTGAATCCCCTCTCCCTGGGTATCGAGACCATGGGGGGGCTGGTGGAGAAGATCATCCCGCGCAATACCACCATACCGGTGGCCCGGGCTCAGGAGTTTACTACCTTTAAGGATGGCCAGACCGCCCTGGCGGTACATGTGTTGCAGGGTGAACGGGAGATGGTGAGTGATTGCCGCTCCCTGGCCCGGTTTGAACTGCGTGGTATTCCACCCATGGTGGCGGGTGCCGCCCATATCCGGGTGACCTTCTCGGTGGATGCAGATGGCCTGCTGCACGTGGAGGCGGAGGAGAAGTCCAGCGGTGTTAAGACCGGCATTGAGGTGAAGCCGTCATATGGCCTTACCGACAATGAGATCGAGGGTATGCTGCGGGACTCCATCGACTACGCCCAGAAGGATCTGGAGGCGAGACGCCTGCGCGAGGAACAGGTTGAGGCCGAGCGGGTGATTGAGGCCTTGCAGTCCGCCTTGAACAGCGATGGTGACCGGCTGCTCAACGCCGAGGAGCGGCAACAGGTTGAGACGCAGCTGGCGCGACTGGTTGAAATTGCCCGTGCGGATGACCATATCCAGATAAAGAGAGAGATAGAGGCCCTGGAGAAGGTGTGTGAGTTCTATGTGGAGCGGCGCATGAACGCCAGCGTAACCCAGGCCATGTCTGGTCATAGCGTGGAAGAGTTTGAATAGCAGTTACTTTGTTAGAGGGCGCAATCGACTCCGGCCCCATACAACCATGGATAAATGAGATGCCAAAGATAAAGTTCCTACCCCATGCCGAGATCTGCCCCGAAGGGGAGACCATCGAAGTCGAATCCGGTGTCACCATCTGTGAGGCCGCGTTGGAGCACGGAATAGAGATCGAACATGCCTGTGAGAACTCCTGTGCCTGCACCACCTGTCATGTCATCGTGCGTGAAGGTTTTGATTCGCTGGAAGAGTCGGATGAACTGGAAGATGACATGCTGGACAAGGCCTGGGGGCTGGAGCCGGAATCCCGCCTGAGTTGTCAGGCCGAGGTGGCAGATGAGGATCTGGTGGTTGAGATCCCCAAGTACACCATCAATATGGTATCGGAAAACCATTGAGGGGGGTGAGAGTGTGAAGTGGACAGAGGTACAAGATATCGCCATCGAGCTGTATGACGCCAACCCGGATGTGGATCCGTGCACCGTCAACTTTGTGGATCTGCGCAACTGGGTGATGGGTCTGCCGGAGTTTGATGATGACCCGGAGCGGTGTGGTGAAAAGATCCTGGAGGCGATCCAGGCGGCATGGATTGAGGAAGCGGACTAGGTTGTGGTGTACTCTCTGATCCCCATGGAGGCAATAACATGAAACGCATCGCCCTGTTTCTCATAACGAATATAGCCATTGTCTTTGTTCTGAGTATCTCCTTGCGGCTATTTGGTTTTACCGGTTACCTGGATGCCCAGGGGGTAGACCTTAATCTCAACTCTGTTCTTATCTTTGCCTTTGTCTTTGGCATGGGCGGCTCCTTTATCTCTCTGCTGATCTCCAAGTGGTCGGCCAAGCGCATGACCGGGGCCAAGGTGATCGAGCGTCCCTCGAATGAAACCGAGAGCTGGCTGGTTAATACAGTGCAGAGTCAGGCCCAGCGGGCCGGTATCGGTATGCCAGAGGTGGCCATCTTCAACTCCCCACAACCCAATGCATTCGCCACCGGCGCCAATCGTAATAACGCCCTGGTGGCGGTTAGCGCCGGGCTGCTGCAGCAGATGAATCGGGATGAGGTAGAGGCGGTTCTGGCCCACGAGATCACCCATGTGGCAAATGGCGACATGATTACACTGGCCCTGATCCAGGGGGTAGTGAACACCTTTGTTATCTTTCTCTCCCGGATTATCGGGCACACCGTGGACCGGGTGATATTCAAGAACGAGCGGGGCCATGGCATCGCCTTCTGGATAACCACTATAGTGGCGGAGCTGGTATTGGGTATACTCGCCAGTATCATTGTGATGTGGTTCTCCCGGCAGCGGGAGTTCCGGGCCGATGCCGGTGGGGCAGGATTGGCCGGGAAGGGCAGTATGATCGCTGCCTTGGAGAGGCTGAAGGCGGCACATGAGCAGCCAGATCTGCCAGATAAACTGGCGGCCTTTGGGGTCTCCGGAAAAACCACCGGTGGATTCACTGATCTGTTCCGTTCCCACCCGCCATTGGATGTGCGTATTCAGGCCCTGCGCGAACGGGCCTGATTGGGCTACGATAAAGCCCAGACCATGACATGTAGGCCGGGATAAGCACAGCGTTCCCGGCAAGATGCCGAGGAAGTGGAAGTTTTATGTTGCCAGAAACGCTATCGCTTATTCTGGCCTACGATTAGGCTTAGACCATGGGTGTGTAGGCCGGGATAAGCGCAGTGTTCCCGGCAGGATGCCAGGGAAGTGGCAGTTTTATGTTGCCAGAAACGCTATCGCTTATTCTGGCCTACGATTAGGCTTAGACCATGGGTGTGTAGGCCGGGATAAGTGCAGTGTTCCCGGCAAGATGCCGAGGAAGTGGAAGTTTTGTGTTGCCAGAAACGCTATCGTTTATTCTGGTCTACGATTAGGCTCAGACCATGGGTGTGTAGGCCGGGATAAGCATAGCATTCCCGGCAAGATGCGTTGCAGCAGGTATGGTCGGAGTGATAACAGGTGTCACCAAATAGCTATAATTGTAATTCTCAGCAGGAATATTTAAATATGTCGTTAATAAAAGCATTTCGGGGTTTGCGCCCGACCTCTGGGCGGGCATCTGATGTTGCCGCACCACCCTATGATGTGATGAGTGCCGATGAGGCCCGACAGATGGTGGCAGGTCGTCCCTGGAGCTTTTTGCATATCTCGCGTCCCGAAGTGGATCTGCCGATCGATACCAACCCCTATGCCCCAGAGGTCTACGCCAAGGCGGCAGAGAACCTGCAGCATATGCGGCAGCAGGGCGTGCTTGAGCAGGATGCTTCCCCCAGCTACTACGTGTATCGCCTCACTATGGGTGAGCACCGACAGACCGGTCTGGTGGCTGCGGCCTCGGTTGAGGCGTATGACCAGGACCGGATCAAGAAGCACGAGTTTACCCGCCCAAAAAAAGAGGATGACCGGGTGCGGCAGATCGAGGCGCTGGCGGCACAGACCGGTCCGGTGTTTCTGGTCTATCCCAGCAGTGATGTGGTGGATTCAACCCTGGCGCGGGTCTCAAACGCCACCCCTGATATGGACGTAACGGCGGCAGATGGTGTGCGCCATGAGCTGTGGGCGGTGTCGGATCAGGCTACAGTCACTAGCCTGACCCAGGCCTTTGATGCCATGCATGCCCTGTATGTGGCAGATGGACATCACCGTTCTGCAGCCGCATCTCGGGTTGCCGCCAGTAGCAGGGAGGCCAATCCAGCTCACACCGGTGAAGAGGACTATAATTACTTCCTCAGCGTTATCTTTCCCCATAACCAGATGCAGATCCTGGACTACAATCGGGTGGTGCGTGATCTCAATGGGATGGATAAAGAGATGTTTCTGAAGGAGGTTGCTGCACGCTTCACCATGACTGAAAGCGAAACTCAGTTTAAACCTGCATCCTCCGCAGAGTTTGGAATGTATCTGGACGGGCAGTGGTATGGCCTGCGTCTGGATGAGTCACGTATACCGAATGATCCAGTAGCAAGCCTGGATGTGAGCCTGCTGGCCAATGAACTGATTGAGCCGCTACTTGGAATCTCTGATCCGCGTCGGGACGAGCGTATAGATTTTGTAGGTGGTATCCGCGGGTTGGAAGGATTGGAGAAACGTGTGGACAGCGGCGAGATGGCCGTAGCCTTTGCCCTCTACCCAACCTCCATGGAAGCATTGATGGCAGTGGCCGATGTTGGTGAGGTGATGCCGCCCAAATCCACCTGGTTCGAACCCAAGCTGGCAGATGGATTGGTGAGTCACATATTGGATTGACCCAGACTGGGTTGACGGAACAGATTGATTTTAATGGCGCTGACGGGTAACATGGCGCGCTTGATTTTTCTGGTGGGGGATCTACATGCGCCAACCGTTAGTTGCTGGTAACTGGAAGATGAATGGTTCCCGGGAAGGCATATTTGAATTGCTGAAGGGAATACGGGAAGGGGTCAAGGATCTCGCTGGTGTGGATATCGCAGTTTGTCCACCTTACATATATATCCCTGAGGTTCAAGGACAGCTGCATGGGTCGCCAGTTAGTTGGGGTGGGCAGGACCTTTCTCTGCAACAGCAGGGGGCCTATACGGGCGAGGTGTCTGGTTCCATGCTGCTGGATTTTGGCTGCAAATATGTGATTGTTGGCCATTCGGAACGACGCAGCTACCATGCAGAGAGTGATCAGCAGGTGGCAGAAAAGTACCAGTCGGCTTTGGATGTTGGTCTGGTGCCCATACTCTGTATTGGTGAGACCCTGGAGCAGAGGGAGCAGAATGCCACAGAGGATGTAGTGGCGCGACAGCTTGATACTGTAATAGCTCGGTGTGGTATTGCTGCGCTGAAAAACGGGGTAATAGCCTATGAGCCGGTTTGGGCTATAGGTACCGGCAAGACGGCAACGCCGGAACAGGCGCAACAGGTGCATGGATTTATCCGGGGCATGATTGCGCAACACGACTCTGCGGTGGCAGAGAAGATACAAATTCTGTATGGCGGCAGCATGAAGCCGTCAAATGCGGCTGAACTGATATCCAAGCCGGACATCGATGGTGGTTTGATCGGTGGGGCGGCTTTGAAGGCCGCAGACTTTCTGGATATCTGTAAGGCAGCAAGTTTTCAGGCTTAGGTATTTAACATACCTCAACCATTGATATAGCTAGGGTAGGATATGCAAACAATCCTTATAGTAGTACATCTGTTCATTGCGCTAGGTCTTATTGGTCTGGTGCTTATACAGCATGGCAAGGGTGCCGATGCCGGTGCGGCATTTGGCAGCGGCGCCTCCGCGACCGTGTTCGGTGCGGCAGGCTCCGGCTCTTTTCTTAGTCGGGTAACCGCCGTTTTAGCGGCTGTATTTTTTGTTACCAGTCTTGGTATGGCATGGTACTCCATGCAGACAACTGAGAAGAAAGGCCTGATGGATGGTGTTGAAACCAGTGAGCAGGCAGTGAGTGTGGTAGCTGAAGCGCCGACACCCACGACCCCAAAGGATTCAGTTGTAATACCCGGGGCTGTGGACGAGGCCAAGGATGCCGCAGGGGATGTTCCCAAAATTCCTGAATAATTGAGTAATTAGCCGATGTGGTGAAATTGGTAGACACGCACGCTTGAGGGGCGTGTGGCGCAAGCCGTGCCAGTTCGACTCTGGCCATCGGCACCATATAAAGATTAAAGCGTCATCCGGTTCGGGTGACGCTTTTTTTGTGTGGTTGGAACTACTCGGTGATATCTTGCGGCTGGAGTTAATTATGGCAATAACATGCAGCTAAATATAACTGGTAGCTGCCAATAATTTTCCTTGCCGGGAGGAATAGTGGTTCTGTTTTCTTCATTTTTCAAAGGCTTATGCAAAAAGATATTGCCCCATCAAAAGTGAGGTCAATAAGACCATAAATACATTAGAGAATTCTAAATTAAAAAATATGTAACTGATTGAAAAAGAAAAAAAATTAGATTCATATCTGACTTGACACAATTGGTGTACCGCTCTAGACTTCCTGCCATATTTTTATCCTGATATACACAAAATATATAACTAGAGACTAGCTGGAGAGGAAGACGTAGATAATGTTGGGGAACTACCTGCCTGTCCTTATATTTCTTGCGGTTGGTATCACTGTTGGAGCCGTCATGATTGCCCTGGGTTTTGTTCTGGGCACGCGCCGCCCAGATAGCGAGAAACTCTCACCTTACGAGTGTGGCTTTGAGGCATTTGAAGATGCCCGCATGAAGTTTGATGTTCGTTACTACCTCGTAGCAATCCTGTTTATCATCTTTGATCTTGAAATCGCATTTCTTTTCCCTTGGGCCGTAGTGCTGGATAAGATTGGCATGGTGGGTCTGCTTGCCATGGTGGTGTTCCTTGGTGTCTTGGTGGTCGGTTTCATCTACGAGTGGAAGAAAGGGGCACTGGAATGGGAGTAGAGGGCATCCTCAAAGAGGGGGTGATTACCACCACCGCCGATAAACTGATCAACTGGGCGCGTACCGGTTCACTCTGGCCCATGTCCTTTGGTCTGGCCTGCTGTGCCGTAGAGATGATGCATGCTGCAGCGGCCCGTTATGATATCGATCGTTTTGGTATTATTTTCCGTCCCAGCCCACGTCAGTCAGATGTAATGATTGTGGCGGGCACCCTTACCAATAAGATGGGTCCGGCGCTACGCAAGGTATACGATCAGATGTCTGAACCGCGTTGGGTGATCTCCATGGGGTCATGTGCCAACGGTGGCGGCTATTATCACTACTCCTACTCTGTGGTCCGTGGCTGTGACCGGGTGGTGCCGGTAGATGTCTATGTGCCTGGTTGCCCACCAACCCCGGAAGCTTTGCTGTTTGGCATTAACCAACTGCAAGAGAAAATAAAGCGCACCAACACTATTGCCCGGCAGGTATAGATTTTCATGAATGATTCCGTCCAGACAACACCCCAAGAGCGGTTGGACGCGTTAGCGGACAACCTGCGGGCGCAGTTCGAACAGAGGGGGTGTGAAATAAGCACTGCCCTGGGTGAGATCACCATGGTGGTCCCGCGTGAACAGCTAATCGAAATAGCAACCCAGCTGCACGATGATGAGCTGTTTCAGTTCAAACTGCTGATTGATATCTGCGGCGTTGACTACGCTGGTTACGGTAGTTCCCAGTGGGTGACCAAAGAGGCATCGGCCACCGGCTTTGGACGTGGGGTCGATGAGAGTGAGTGTGAGGCCAGTGAATCTGGATCTGACCGGTTTGCCGTGGTCTACCATCTGCTTTCTGTCACTCTCAATCACCGCCTGCGTCTGAGGACGTTTGTTGAAACCGAGCATCCAATTGTGGATTCGGTTATCGGTGTCTGGAACTCTTCGGACTGGTTTGAGCGTGAAGCCTTCGATATGTATGGGATCCTGTTTAAAGGCCATCCCGATCTGCGTCGTATCCTCACTGATTACGGTTTTGTCGGGCACCCACTGCGCAAGGATTTCCCCCTCAGTGGCCATGTGGAGATGCGTTACGATCCAGAGCAGCGCCGTGTTATCTACCAGCCGGTTACAATCCCAGCACGCACCCAGATGCCGCGTGTAATTAGAGAGGATCATCGGCCATTGGCAGAGGAGGAGAGTGCCAATGTCTGAGATTCAAAATTACACCATTAACCTTGGACCACAGCATCCGGCCGCCCATGGTGTGCTGCGCCTGGTGCTGGAGATGGATGGCGAGGTAATTGAACGCGCCGATCCCCATGTAGGCCTGCTGCACCGCGGCACCGAGAAACTGGCCGAATCCAAGACCTTCAATCAGTCCATACCCTATATGGATAGGTTGGACTACATGTCCATGATGTGTAATGAGCACGGTTATGTCTCGTCCATTGAGAAGTTACTTGGTGTTGATGTTCCGATACGGGCCCAGTACATCCGGGTTATGTTCGATGAGATCACCCGAATTCTGAATCATCTATTGTGGTTGGGTACCCACGCCCTGGATGTGGGCGCCATGACCGTCTTCCTCTATGCCTTCCGCGAGAGAGAGGATCTGATCGATTGCTACGAGGCGGTCTCCGGTGCCCGTATGCACGCAGCCTACTATCGTGTCGGTGGCGTCTATCGTGATCTGCCTGACAGCATGCCGAAATATGAGGCAAGCAAGTTCCGAAATGCCAAGGATCTGGATCGTCTGAACAGCAATCGTGAAGGTTCATTGCTGGATTTTATTGAAGATTTTGCCAACCGCTTTCCCGGT
This sequence comes from Gammaproteobacteria bacterium, assembly GCA_024206335.1. Taxonomy (GTDB): domain Bacteria; phylum Pseudomonadota; class Gammaproteobacteria; order Chromatiales; family Chromatiaceae; genus JAAGZL01. The sequence goes on along the minus strand of JAAGZL010000824.1, from coordinate 24,067 downwards.
ATTGTGGATGAGTATGAGACCCTGTTGACTGACAACCGCATCTGGAAACAGCGCCTGGTTGATATCGGCGTGGTCTCTCCGGAACGCGCCCTGCAGCGAGGCTTTAGTGGCCCCATGTTGCGTGGTTCCGGTATCGAGTGGGATCTGCGCAAGAAACAGCCCTATGCCGTGTATGACAAGATGGATTTTGATATCCCGGTTGGGGTGAACGGCGACTGCTATGACCGCTACCTGGTACGTATCGAGGAGTTCCGTCAGTCCACACGCATAATCAAACAGTGCGTAAAGTGGCTGCGTGAGAATCCGGGCCCGGTAATTGTGGAAGATTTCAAGGTGGCCCCGCCAAAGCGTGATGACATGAAGCAGAACATGGAGAGTCTGATTCACCACTTTAAACTGTTTACCGAAGGCTATTCAGTACCAGCGGGTGAGGCCTATGCAGCGATTGAGGCCCCCAAGGGCGAGTTTGGTTGCTATGTGATGTCAGATGGCGCCAACAAGCCGTTCCGCCTGAAGATCCGGGCGCCGGGTTTTGTCCACATCTCTGCCATGGATGAGATGGTCAAGGGGCATATGTTGGCTGACGTGGTTACCGTGATCGGTACTATGGATGTCGTGTTTGGGGAGATTGACCGCTGATGGGCTTTAAGAGCGAACCAATGACCACCATGACCCCTCTGGAGGATAAGAACAGCCTCTTTACTCCGGAGATACGGTCCCAGATAGATAAGTGGATAGGAAAATATCCAGCGGGATGGAAGCAGTCTGCAGTAATGGCAGCACTCAGCATCATGCAGGATGAGAATGGTGGCTGGTTGAGTCGTGAGATTATGGACGACGTTGCTGCCTACCTGGATATGCCACCCATTGCGGTATATGAGGTTGCAACCTTTTACTCCATGTATGAGCTGGAGCCGGTGGGAAGGCACAAGGTGTGTGTGTGTACCAACATCTCCTGCATGATCAACGGCTCAGACAAGATTGTTGATCATCTGGAGGGAAAGCTTGGTGTCAAACTGGGGCAGACCACTGAGGACAACAGGTTTACCCTTAAAGAGGTCGAGTGCCTGGGCGCTTGTGGCGGCGCACCCATGATGCAGATCGGCAAGCAATATTACGAGAATCTGGCCCCAGAAAAGGTGGATGAGATTCTGGACGGGCTGGAGTAGACGCTATGGCGAATGAAGTCTGTTTCCGAAATATGGACCTGGACCAGCCCTGGCTGCTGGAGCAGTACAAGAGTCGTGGTGGTTATGAGGTTCTGACCAAGATTCTGACTGAGAAGATGACCCAGGATGAGGTGATTGAACTGGTCAAAGAGTCCGGCCTGCGCGGCCGTGGCGGTGCGGGATTCCCAGCCGGCCTGAAGTGGAGCTTTATCAACCGTAATTCAGAGGCCAGCCGCTACGTTGTATGTAACTCGGATGAAGGCGAGCCGGGTACGTTCAAGGATCGGGATATCCTACGCTACAACCCGCATCAGTTGATCGAAGGCATGATTATCTGCGGTTTTGCCATCGACGCAGCCGCTGGTTACAACTATATACGTGGCGAGTTCTGGGAACCGTATCTGCGGTTCGAGGCTGCCCTGGAAGAGGCGCGTGCAGCAGGCCTCCTGGGTGAAGATATCCTGGGTTCCGGCTTTAACTACGATGTGCACGTACACTTGGGTGCTGGCGCCTATGTGTGTGGTGAGGAGAGTGCGCTGCTCGAGTCCATTGAGGGCAAAAAGGGTCAGCCACGTTTCAAGCCGCCATTTCCAGCCCACTACGGTCTGTACGGTGGGCCAACCGTAATCAATAACACCGAGACCTTGAGCTCGGTGCCGGTGCTGCTAAAAAATGGCGGTGACTGGTTCAAGGGCCTGGGTGTTGAGAACAGCGCCGGTACCAAGCTGTTTGCCGTATCCGGTGCGGTGAAGAATCCAGGCGTATTTGAAGTGCCGATGGGTATCCCTTTCTCCGAACTGCTGGAGCTGGCAGGTGGAATGAAAGATGGGAAAAAACTGAAGGCGGTCATTCCTGGCGGTTGTTCGGCCCCGGTGATACCGGCGGATGAGATAATGGAACTCAACATGGACTATGACAGCATAGCCAAGGCCGGTTCCATGCTCGGGTCAGGCGCCGTGGTGGTGATCGATGACAGTGTCTGCATGGTGAAGCTGTTGGAGCGCATGTCCTACTTTTATCATGAAGAGTCATGTGGCCAGTGCACCCCATGTCGTGAAGGCACGGGCTGGCTGTATCGCATTGTGAGCAGGATTGAACGCGGAGAGGGTCGACAGGAAGATCTGGATCTTCTCACCAGCGTGGGAAAAAACATTGCTGGCCGCACCGTGTGCGCCCTGGGTGATGCTGCAGTGATGCCGGTCAACGGCATGTTGAAACATTTTCGAGATGAGTTCCAGTACCACATAGACAACAAGAAGTGTCTGGCTGATTCATAACGGGATAGACAGGGATTAGCCGAATGCCAGGAAGGAGTTCGGTCTGGGGATAGATCAGGGTATTTTGCCCACCAGGGATGATAGACAAACGATTAAAACGTATGAGCGCCATTAATAGCGCCCAAGCAGACAGAGATTGAGTTGCGATGACTGAAGATTCAATGGTTACCATCGAGGTTGACGGCCAGGAACTGAAGGCTAAGGCCGGCGCCATGCTTATCGATGTCGCTGATCAGGCAGGCATCGACATCCCTCGCTTCTGTTATCACAACAAGCTATCGGTTTCAGCCAACTGCCGTATGTGTCTGATAGAGGTAGAGAAGGTTCCGAAGCCGATCCCTGCCTGTGCCACATCGGTGATGGACGGGATGAAGGTATACACCAAATCCCCCATGGCCCTGGCGGCTCAAAAGGGGACCATGGAGTTTCTTCTCATCAACCATCCCCTGGACTGTCCGGTGTGTGATCAGGGCGGTGAGTGTGAACTGCAGGATCAATCCCTGGCCTATGGCAGTGACGTGGCCCGCTTTGTTGAGAAGAAACGTCTGGTGCCCAAGAAGTATATCGGGCCTCTGGTTGAGACCAATTTTAATCGCTGTATTCACTGCACCCGCTGTGTCCGTTTCAGCGCCGAGATTGCTGGAATGCGCGAGATGGGTTCCACCGGTCGGGGCGAATATATGAAGATCGGCACCTATGTGGAGCGTACCATCGACTCCGAGTTGTCGGGTAACCTGATCGATATCTGTCCGGTGGGATCGCTTACCTCCAAGCCATACCGCTACCAGGCCCGCGCCTGGGAGCTGACCCAGTCTGACAGCGTGGCACCACACGATGCCGTGGGCTCAAATATCCATATCCATGTGCGCAATAATCGGGTCATGCGGGTTCATCCCAAGGCCAATGAGGCAGTGAATGAGTGCTGGATTTCCGATCGTGACCGCTTCAGCTATGAGGGTCTGTACAGCGAAGACCGTCTGACATCGCCCATGATCAAAGAGAACGGCCGCTGGGTTGAGACCGATTGGGAGACTGCTCTGCAGCAGGTTGCCGACGGTCTCAAGGAAATGGGCGCTGGAACTGGTGCCTTGCTCTCCCCCAGTGCTACCGTGGAAGAGCTCTATCTGGCCCAGAAGCTGGTACGAAGCCTTGGTAGTGACAATATTGATTTCAGAGTGCGGCAGTCAGATTTTAGAGGCGGCGAGCCTGCTTTGCCTTGGCTGGGCCTGGGCATAGACGAGATTGAGGCTGTGGATGCAGTCTTGGTCATTGGTGCCAATCCCCGCAAGGATCAACCGATTTTGGGACACCGTCTGCGTAAGGCGGCCCTGAATGGCGCCAGCGTCTGTTATCTGAATCCACTCGAGTATGACCTCAACTACCACGCAGAGCAGCTGCTTAGTGCACCCGCCAACATGGCCGATGACCTAGCGGCCGTTGCCAAGGCAGTTGGTGCCACTGGTGCTATTATTGATGATGCAGAGGTTAAGGCGCAACATCAGTCAGTGGCCGAGCAGCTGAAACAGGCTGGATCTGCCCTGGTATTGCTTGGTAACCTGGCCAGCGCCCACCCCGACTATTCAATCCTCTCTGCTCTGGCTGCTGAAGTGGCCAAGGCCAGTGGGGCCAAGATCGGTTTTATCGGCGAGGCAGCCAACAGCACCGGCGCACGTCTGGTTGCGGCCATGCCAACCGATGGCCTGAATGCCCAGTCTATGCTGGAACAGCCATGCAAGGGTTATCTGCTGCTGGGTCTGGAACCGGACCGAGATTTCTGGAACCCGACACAGGCACAAACAGCTTTTAAGCAGGCAGAGTTTGTGGTGGCGCTAACTGCCTATCGTAGTGCCTCGCTGGAAGCTGCGGCTGATGTTTTGCTGCCCATGGCGGGTTTTGCCGAGACCTCTGGCACCTATGTGAATGGTGATGGAACCTGGCAATCTTTTGCCGGAGCGGTTCAGCCAATGGGAGAGGCCAGGCCTGCGTGGAAGATTCTGCGGGTCATGGGTAACCTGTTGGATGCTGATGGTTTCGATCAGAATAGCTCGCAGGATGTACTGGAACAGGCCAGAAACAGCGCAGATGGCAGGCAGTTGGATAACTCTGTCACTGCCGACCTGGGCCAAGAGCGTAGGTTGAACGGGTCTGGTCTGACCAGAATAGGTGATGTACCGATCTATGCAACAGACGCACTGGTGCGGCGTGCCCCGGCCCTGCAGAAAACCGCAGATGCCATATCGGCTGCCATTCGGATAAACCCTGGTGAGGCCGCAAAGGCAGGTCTGGCGGATGGTGATCGGGCAACAGTGATCCAGGAAGGCAACCTGGCAACCATGCCGGTGGAAATAGATCCTGGGGTTGCGGGCGGCAGCGTCCGGGTGTGTGCCGCTTTAGCGGGCAGCGAAACCCTGGGTGGGCAGTTTGGCGAAGTGACCCTGGAGAAGGCATAAACCGATGGATTTTATAAATAGTCTCTGGGAATTAGTGTTGTGGATCTGGAGTTTTCAGGTGGTCCAGATCCTGGTGCATATCGTCATGATCGTTCTGCCACTTATGTTGTGCGTGGCCTACTTTACCTATGCAGAACGTAAGCTGATCGGTTATATGCAGATGCGGGTAGGGCCCAACAGGGTAGGACCCAAGGGGTGGCTGCAGCCTATCGCCGATGCCGTGAAGTTGATGTTCAAAGAGATCATCCTCCCCACGCAGGCTAACAAGCTGTTGTTTCTGATCGCACCCATGCTGACCTTAGGCCCGGCCCTGGCAGCCTGGGCGGTATTTCCCTTTAGTCCTGGTCTGGTGCTGGCAGATATCAATGCTGGCCTACTCTACATCCTGGCTTTGGCCTCGGTGGGTGTCTATGGTGTACTGATTGCCGGTTGGGCCTCCAACTCAAAATATGCATTCCTGGGCGCCATGCGTTCTGCAGCCCAGATTATCTCCTATGAGATTGCCATGGGTTTTGCCCTGGTGGGTGTGCTGGTTGCCGCAGGCAGCCTGAACCTGGGTAAGATTGTTGAGGCGCAGAGTGGCAGTGCAGGCTTTCTGGACTGGTTCTGGCTGCCGCTGGCACCGCTGTTTCTGATCTATTTTATCTCCGGTGTGGCAGAGACTAACCGCGCCCCGTTCGATGTGGCCGAGGGTGAATCAGAGATTGTTGCCGGTTTTCATGTTGAGTATTCAGGTATGCCGTTTGCGGTGTTCTTCCTGGGTGAGTATGCCAACATGATCCTTATTTCGGCTCTGACCGTAATCATGTTCCTCGGCGGCTGGCTCTCACCCTTCCAGGGGTTGCCGCTGCTGGGTCCTATGTTTGACTGGGTGCCCGGTTTTATCTGGCTGTTCGCCAAGACGGCCTTTGTCGGGTTCTTTTTCCTCTGGCTGCGTGCCACCTTTCCCCGCTATCGCTATGACCAGATCATGCGGCTGGGATGGAAGGTGTTTATTCCCATAACCATCGTCTGGATTCTGGTGGTTGGGTTTGCCGTGGTGTATGAGTTGCCCTGGTGGTTTGATTAAGGACTTGAGGAAATGAAGATAACTAATATGCATCAAGTTCTGAAGCGGAGTAACGGATGAAGGTTCTGCGCAACTATATCAAGAGTCTGTTTCTGCTCGAGATGTTTAAAGGCATGCGTCTGACAGGTAGCTACCTGTGGCGGAAGAAATTCACTATACGGTATCCGGAAGAGCGGGCACCCATGTCTCCGCGTTTCCGTGGGTTGCACGCCCTGCGCAGGGATGAGAACGGTGAAGAGTGCTGTGTCGGATGTAAATTGTGTGAGGCGACCTGTCCGGCGATGGCCATTACCATCGAGACCGGTCCCAGGGAAGACGATGGTTCACGTCGCACCACCAGATATGACATTGACCTGTTTAAATGTATCTTTTGTGGTTATTGCGTAGAGGCATGCCCGGTAGATGCGATTGTGGAGACGCGCATATGCGACTATCACTTCGAGGAGCGGGGTGAGAATATTATGCTCAAGGATGAACTTCTGGCCATTGGCGAAGAGAATAGAGATCGGATCAATTCGGATCTCAGCGCCCAGGCCAAGTATCGGTAATTGCTGATTGGAATAACAGATGACGTTTGAGAAATTTTTATTCTACGTTTTTGCCGCTGTGCTGGTGTTTGCTGCCACCATGGTGATTACACGCCGCAACCCGGTGCACTCGGCGCTGTTTCTGGTGCTGGCATTCTTTTCCAGTGCCGGTATCTGGCTGCTGGCGGAGGCGGAATTTCTGGCCATTGTACTGGTGCTGGTCTACGTGGGAGCGGTGATGGTGCTGTTCCTGTTCGTAGTGATGATGCTGGACGTTGATGTCGCCACCATGCGGGCCGGTTTCATGCGTAACCTCCCGGTGGGACTGTTGATCCTGTTTGTGCTGGTGCTGGAGATGTTCATTGTGGTTGGCCCGGGTATCTTCGGTCTGGATATGATTCCAGCGCCTGCGCCACAGCCTGCCGACTACAACAATACAGCGGTATTGGGCAGTGTCCTGTACACCGTTTATATGTATCCGTTTGAGATTGCGGCTGTAATCCTGCTGGTGGCCATTGTCGCTGCCATTGGGTTGACTATGCGCAAGCGTCCTGAGACCAAATCCCAGAACCAGTCCGCTCAGGTCCAGGTTAGGAGTGAGGATAGGGTGCGGGTTGTCAAGATGGCTTCAGAGCAGAAGATGGAGATTAAACGATGATTGCACTCTCCGACTATCTGATACTGGCCGCAGTGCTGTTTTCCCTGAGCATCGCCGGGATATTCATCAACCGCAAAAATCTCATCATTCTCCTGATGTGTGTCGAGTTGATGTTGCTGGCAGTAAATATTAATTTTATCGCCTTCTCCCATTTTCTTGGAGATACGGCGGGTCAGGTGTTTGTGTTCTTTATCCTGACAGTTGCAGCGGCAGAAGCGGCCATTGGTCTTGCCATTCTTATGGTGTTGTTCCGTAACCGGCGCACCATCAATGTTGAAGACCTGGATACTCTCAAGGGCTAAGCATGGAAAATATCTATCTACTAATAGTTCTATCCCCACTTGTCGGCGCCATCATTGCCGGGTTCTGGGGTGGGCAGATTGGCCGTGTTGGGGCCCATTGGGTGACCAGTGCCGGTGTTGGTATCGCCGCCGTGCTATCCCTGTTTGTGTTGTACGGTTTTATCAGCGGTGACAATCAGGTATTCAATGGATCTGTTTATACCTGGATGGTCAGTGACGGCCTGAAGATGGAGGTAGGTTTTCTGGTGGATCACCTGACTGCAGTGATGATCAGCGTGGTCTCCTTTGTCTCTTTCTGTATCCATATCTATACCATCGGCTACATGGCCGATGATGAGCACAACTGGCCACAGGAGAGTCTGGCCGGCAAGAACAGCTACCAACGCTTCTTTAGCTATATATCCCTGTTTACCTTCTCCATGCTGATGCTGGTGATGTCCAACAACTTCCTGCAGCTGTTTTTTGGCTGGGAGGCGGTGGGTCTGGTCTCTTATCTGTTGATCGGTTTCTGGTCGGTACGCCCAACCGCCATCTTAGCCAATATGAAGGCCTTCCTGGTGAACCGGGTGGGTGACTTCGGATTTATCCTGGGTATTGCTGCGGTTGTCATGTACACCAACAGTCTGGATTATGCCGAGGTATTCAAAGCCGTTCCCGGACTGGCTGATACTCAGATCCAGATCTTTGGTGATACCAACTGGTCCCTGATGTCTGTGATCGGTATCCTGCTGTTTGTGGGTGCCATGGGTAAATCGGCCCAGGTCCCGCTGCACGTGTGGCTGCCGGACTCTATGGAAGGCCCCACCCCGATCTCGGCACTGATTCACGCCGCCACCATGGTTACGGCCGGTGTGTTTATGGTGGCCCGCATGTCACCAATCTATGAGTTGTCGGAGACTGCACTGAGTTTTATTTTGGTAATCGGTGCTACTACTGCCATGTTTACCGGTCTGATCGGTATTGTGCAGAACGATATCAAGCGGGTGGTGGCCTATTCCACCCTGTCCCAGTTGGGCTATATGATGGTGGCCCTGGGTGCGTCTGCTTATGCTGCAGGCATATTCCATCTTATGACTCATGCCTTCTTTAAGGCACTGCTGTTCCTGGCAGCCGGTTCTGTGATCATCGGTATGCACCATAAGCAGGATATTCGCGACATGGGTGGCATCAGAAAATATATGCCCAAGACCTATTGGACAGCGCTGCTCGGTTCTCTGGCTCTGATTGGCTTCCCCGGATTCTCCGGTTTCTTTTCCAAGGATGCCATCATTGAGGCCGTACACCACTCAACCATAGCAGGTTCTGATTATGCCTACGCGATGGTGCTTGCTGGTGTATTTGTAACCGCTCTCTACAGCTTTCGTATGTTCTTCCTGGTGTTCCATGGCGAAGGCCCACGGGATGAGCATGCCAGAGAGCATCTGCATGAGTCACCCAAGGTGGTGACCATACCGCTGGTCCTGCTGGCCATTCCATCTGTATGTATCGGCTACTTCACCGTGGATGCAATGCTGTTTGGGGATTGGTTCGCCGGCGCCCTACACGTATTGCCGCAACACGATACCCTGGGTGAGTTGGGCAAGTCGGTGCATGGTGCGAACTCCATGCTTGGACACGTATTTCTAAGCCCGCCATTCTATCTGGCCATGGCTGGTCTGTTTGTGGCCTGGTTTATCTACATGAAGCAGCCAAGCCTGGCAGAGAAGATCAAGGGTCTGTTTGCGCCGATCTATACCCTGTTGGACAAGAAATACTTCTTCGATGAGATCTATCAGGCGGTGTTTGCCGGAGGCAGCCGGGGTATCGGCAGTTTCTTCTGGAATAAGGGTGATCGTAAGCTCATCGACGAGATAATCATCAACGGTTCTGCCAACAATGTTGGACGGTTTGCGGGTCTGGTGCGCAACATACAGACCGGCTATCTATTTCATTACGCTTTTGCCATGATTCTGGGTCTGCTGTTTCTGCTGACCTGGTTCGTGATTTTCTGAAGGAAGGACGCATTGCATGTCTGATCTGCCTATCCTCAGTCTGGTTATCTGGTTACCGATTATCGGTGGCATACTGGTACTTGCCAGTGGTGATAAACAGGCCAATATTACCCGCTGGACGGCGTTAACAGTTGCGATCCTGACCTTCATAGTGAGTCTACCCCTATGGTCTGGATTTGATACTTCAACTGCCCAGATGCAGTTTGTGGAGAGATCTGTGTGGATATCACAGTTCAATATCGAGTACTACCTCGGGATTGACGGTATCTCCATGCCACTTATCGTGTTGACCACCTTTATATCCGTGTTTGTGATTATTGCCGGATGGGAGGTGATTCAGTATAAACCCTCCCAGTACATGGCTGCCTTCCTGATCATGGAGGGGGTGATGGTTGGAGTGTTCAGTGCCCTGGATGCAATGCTGTTCTACGTGTTCTGGGAGGCGATGCTGATCCCCATGTTTCTGATTATCGGGGTTTGGGGTGGACCTAACCGGGTCTACGCCACCATCAAGTTCTTCCTCTATACCTTCTTTGGCTCAGTGTTTATGCTGGTGGCGCTGATCTATATGTATTTCAAGTCTGGCAGTTTCGATATCCTGGCCTTCCACACCCTGAAACTGACCCTGACTGAGCAGATCCTGATCTTCATTGCCTTTCTCATGGCCTTTGCAGTAAAGGTTCCCATGTGGCCGGTACACACCTGGTTGCCAGATGCCCACGTAGAGGCGCCTACTGGTGGTTCTGTGATCCTGGCGGCGATTATGTTGAAGATCGGTGGCTACGGTTTTCTGCGCTTCAGCCTGCCAATCACACCGGATGCCAGCAGTAGCCTGGACTGGATGATGATCACTTTGTCACTGATTGCCGTGGTATATATCGGTTTTGTGGCGCTGGTGCAGAAGGATATGAAGAAGCTTATCGCCTACTCATCCATCGCCCACATGGGGTTTGTGACCCTGGGTTTCTTTATCGTATTCATGATCGCCCAGAACTCTGACTCTGCCAGTGGCGCTGTCCTGGGTATGGAGGGCGGTATGGTGCAGATGGTATCCCATGGATTTATCTCTGCTGCCATGTTCCTGTGTGTGGGCGTGCTGTATGACCGGATGCACAGTCGCGATATCGGCGACTATGGCGGTGTGGTCAATACCATGCCGATATTTGGCGGCCTGATGGTGTTCTTCGCCATGGCTAATGCTGGTCTGCCAGGAACCTCCGGTTTCGTGGGTGAGTTCATGGTGATCCTGGCTAGCTTCCGCGCTGACTTCTGGTTTGCCTTTCTGGCCGCAACCACCCTGATCCTGGGCGCAGCCTATACCCTGTGGATGGTGAAGCGGGTAATGTTTGGTGAGGTGGCAAATGATAACGTCGCCGCCCTGGAAGATATCAACCGCCGCGAACTGCTGGTTCTTGGCTCCCTGGCAGTAGCGGTACTGGTTCTTGGTCTCTGGCCTGCACCCCTGGTGGAGGTTATGGATGCATCCATACAGAACCTGTTAAAGCACATAGTCGTATCAAAACTCTGAATTGGTGAGCATCAATGCAATTTGAAATGTCCAGTCTGATACCAGTCCTGCCAGAGGTGTTTCTCCTCACCATGGCTTGTGTGGTCCTGGTGGTGGATCTGTTTCTCAAAGATGAGCAGCGCATAGTCAGTTACGCACTGGCGCAGATTGCGCTGCTGCTGGCAGCAGGTTTGACTGTGGCTGTAGGTAGTGCCGAGACCCAGATAATCTTTGATAACCATGTTATCCGTGACCCCATGAGCGACCTGCTCAAAACCACCATCTGCCTGGTCAGTGCTGGTGCCTTTCTCTATGCCAAGGATTATCTGCGGGACCGCGACCTGTTCAAAGGCGAGTATTACGCCCTGGGTCTGTTTGCCGTTCTCGGCATGATGGTGATGGTATCGGCCAACAGCTTTCTCACCATCTACCTGGGGCTGGAGCTGCTCTCCCTCTCCCTCTATGCCATGGTCGCATTCAACCGCGATTCCAAGGCCGGATCAGAGGCCGCCATGAAGTATTTTGTCCTGGGTGCCATTGCCTCAGGCATGCTGCTGTATGGTATCTCCATGATCTATGGTGCTACTGGCTCCATAGTATTCCAGGAGGTTGCCAATGGCATTCCCAACACCGACATGAACGATATGGTCCTGGTGTTTGGTCTGGTGTTTGTGGTTATCGGGCTCTCTTTCAAGCTGGGTGCTGTACCATTTCATATGTGGGTACCAGATGTTTATCACGGTGCTCCCACTTCGGTGACAATGTTCATCGGTAGCGCCCCTAAGCTGGCCGCATTTGCCCTGGCCATGCGTATGCTGGTGGACGGGCTCGGGGCCTTGCATGCAGACTGGCAGCAGATGCTGGTGATCATGTCGGTACTCTCCCTGGCAACCGGTAATGTAATTGCCATTGCCCAGACCAACATTAAACGTATGTTGGCCTATTCAACCATTTCCCATGTCGGTTTCATCCTCCTGGGTATACTTGCCGGAACCCAGGAAGGCTATACCGCCGCCATGTTCTACACCATCGTCTATTCAATCATGGCGCTGGGTGGCTTCGGTATTGTGATCATGCTCAGCCGTAGAGGCTTTGAGGCAGATCAGTTGGATGACTATAAAGGACTGCATGACCGCAGTCCCTGGTATGCGGCCATGATGATGCTGCTTATGTTCTCCATGGCAGGTGTACCGCCTACCGTTGGATTCTTCGCCAAGCTGTTTGTGCTGGATGCGGTTATCCGGGTGGATATGGTCTGGATTGCCCTGTTTGGGGTGTTCTTCTCCATCATAGGCGCCTTCTACTACATTCGGATTGTAAAGATCATGTATTTTGATAAGCCGGTAGATGATGCCCCGCTGGCCCCGGTTGGAATGGACACCCAGGTATTGCTGACGGTAAACGGGCTCTCAATGTTGGGTTTGGGTCTGTTCCCGGCTGGGTTGCTTACGCTCTGTAGTGCGGCGCTAAGTTAAAGAATTTACAGATAAATTATCTGTTACCTGCAGAAAAGGGTGCCCTGTACAGGGCACCCTTTTTTTATCAGTTAAATATATTTGATCCATCACCTGGTAAATTGAAAATAAAAGCACTATAAATATCCACACACTGCCCCAAATGTTGTATGTTTTGATGTGGGTATAAGATTGAAGAAATTAATAATCAAAAACCTATAACTTTTAAAATACAAATAGTATGGTAGGTTCAGATTTCAAAAAACTGTACTTCTTTAGACCACTTATATCAAAGAGCAAAGACTATGAGCTACGAAAAAGAGTATGCGCGTTCTATGGAAGACCCGGAGGGTTTTTGGGCAGAGGCGGCAGAGGGAATAGATTGGTACAAGCCTTGGGACAAGGTATTGGATGATTCAAACAAACCCTTCTACCGCTGGTTTCAGGGGGGGGAGTTAAATACCTGCTATAACGCTGTTGATCGTCATGTTGAAAACGGAAGGGCGGAACAAGCGGCCCTGATCTATGACAGCCCGGTTACCAATAGCAAAAAGACCATAACCTATGGTGAGCTTAAGGAACAGGTGGCAACGTTTGCCGGTGTACTTGCTGCTCAGGGGGTTGGCAAGGGAGATCGCGTACTCATCTATATGCCCATGGTGTCGGAAACGGTAGTAGGTATGCTGGCCTGTGCCAGAATCGGCGCCGTGCACTCAGTGGTGTTTGGTGGTTTTGCCGCAAAAGAGCTGGCGACCAGAATCGATGATGCCAAACCAAAGATTGTCCTCTCTGCATCCTGTGGTATCGAAGTAAAGAAGATCATCTCCTACAAGCCCTTGTTGGACGAGGCGATAAACCTCTCCAGCCATAAACCGAATCACTGTGTGATCCTGCAGCGTCCACAACTTGTGGCCGAACTTCAGCCGGGTCGGGATCTGGATTGGGATGAGGCCTGTGCAACTGCAGAGCCCGCAGATTGTGTGCCGGTGGCTGCAACAGATCCGCTCTATATCCTCTATACCTCCGGCACTACCGGTATACCAAAGGGTGTGGTGCGAGATAACGGTGGCCATGCCGTGGCCATGAAGTGGAGCATGAAGAATATCTACAATGTCGATCCAGGCGAAGTGTACTGGGCTGCATCTGATGTGGGTTGGGTGGTTGGACACTCCTACATCGTCTACGCACCACTGCTGCATGGCTGTACTACCATTGTGTACGAAGGCAAGCCGGTGGGTACCCCAGATCCAGGCGCATTCTGGCGGGTGATTTCAGAACATGACGTAAGCGTGATGTTTACCGCCCCTACCGCATTCCGCGCCATCAAGCGTGAGGATCCAGAGGGCAAACTGATCAATGATTACGACATGTCTAAATTCCGTACCCTGTTCCTGGCCGGTGAACGCTGCGATCCGGATACCCTGCACTGGGCGGAGGATAATCTCAAGGTTCCGGTGATCGACCACTGGTGGCAGACCGAGACCGCTTGGGGTATTGCGGCCAACTGCATGGGTATCGAACAGTTGCCGGTAAGGCCTGGCTCACCCTCTAAGTCGGTGCCTGGATATGATGTGCGGGTGCTGGACTCCAACGGTGATGATGTGGCACCGGGTGATATTGGTAGTATTATGATCAAGCTGCCCATGCCTCCTGGTTGTCTGCCCACGCTATGGAACAACGATGAGCGCTATGTTGAGTCCTACCTCAGCTACCATGAAGGTTACTACCTGACCGGTGATGCAGGTTATAAGGATGAGGATGGCTATCTCTGGATCATGAGCCGCATCGACGACATCATCAATGTGGCCGGACACCGTCTATCCACCGGTGGTATGGAGGAGGTCCTGGCCAACCATCCGGATGTGGCCGAGTGTGCCGTAATCGGAGTGGAGGATAAGCTCAAGGGTGAACTGCCGCTGGGTATGGTTGTTCTCAAGGCCGGTGTCGACAAGGCCGGTGATGAGATCAGGGCAGAGTGTATCTCCATGGTCCGCGAGAAGATCGGTCCGGTTGCTGCGTTCAAGCTGGTGATTATTGTGGAGCGTCTGCCCAAGACCAGGTCCGGCAAGATCCTGCGTGGAACCATGAAGAAGATTGCCGACGGTCAGGATTTCAAGGTGCCTGCCACCATCGATGATCCAGCCATTCTGTCAGAGATATCCGATGCGCTGAATAGCATCGGTTACGCCCAGACATAATCTACCATTCAAATTTATACTACCTTTAAGTTTGTACCGTACCCTGTGAAACACCGGGGTACGGTATCAGCTTACCCATTGAGGAGCCGTTGTTTATGGCCGATTTTCCAAAGCCAACCTTAGAGAAGTGGAATGAGCTTGCAGAAAAGGAGTTGCGTGGGCGTTCACTTGATGAGCTGAACTGGAATACACCAGAGAATATCCAGGTAAAGCCCCTCTACTCTGCGGCAGATCTGGATGGGATTGCCCATTGTGACAGCCTGCCAGGATTCGCACCTTTCTTGCGTGGCCCTCGGGCCACCATGTACACAGGGCGACCCTGGACCGTACGTCAATATGCAGGTTTCTCTACCGCTGAAGAGTCAAACGCCTTCTACAAACGCAACCTGGCTGCCGGTCAGCAGGGGTTGTCAGTTGCCTTTGATCTTGCCACCCATCGTGGTTACGACTCAGATCACCCGCGGGTCGGTGGTGATGTGGGCAAGGCCGGGGTGGCCATAGATTCTGTCGAGGATATGAAGATCCTGTTCGACAGCATTCCACTGGATAAGGTCTCCGTATCCATGACCATGAATGGAGCGGTGCTGCCGGTCATGGCCAGCTATATCGTCGCGGCCGAGGAGCAGGGGGTAACGCCTGAGAAACTGGCCGGGACCCTGCAGAATGATATTCTGAAAGAGTTTATGGTGCGCAATACCTACATCTATCCGCCTGAACCATCCATGCGCATAGTGGCGGATATCATCGCCTACACCGCACACAACATGCCTAAATTTAACTCCATCTCCATCTCCGGCTATCACATGCAGGAGGCTGGGGCCACCTGTGTGCAGGAGCTGGCCTTTACCATTGCCGATGGTCTGGAGTATGTACGTTCCGCCATGGCCAAGGGGCTGGATGTGGACAAATTTGCCCCCAGGCTCTCATTCTTCTTTGCCATCGGCATGAACTTCTTCATGGAAGTGTCCAAGCTGCGGGCTGCCCGTCTGTTATGGGCTGAACTGATGCAGGAGCTGTTTCAGCCCAAGGATCAACGCTCCCTGATGTTGCGCACCCACTGCCAGACATCCGGTGTCAGCCTCACGGCAAAGGACCCGTACAATAATGTAATGCGCACTACCATCGAGGCGATGGCGGCGGTGCTGGGCGGAACCCAGTCTCTGCATACCAACTCGTTTGATGAGGCTCTGGCCCTTCCCACTGATTTTTCGGCCCGGATTGCCCGTAATACCCAACTGGTGATTCAGGAAGAGACCGGTATCACCAATGTGGTGGACCCGCTGGCCGGCTCCTACTACGTGGAGAGCCTTACCAACTCCATGGTGCAGGAGGCACGTAAGCTGATTGCCGAGGTTGAGGAGCTGGGTGGCATGACCAAGGCGGTGGCATCTGGTATGCCCAAGCTGCGAATCGAAGAGGCGGCTGCTATTCGCCAGGCCCGCATAGATCGTGGTGAAGAGGTGATTGTCGGGGTAAACAAATACCAGCCAGAGACTGAGCCGGAGATTGACGTACTTGATATCGACAACACCGCAGTGCGTGAATCTCAGATCAGACGCCTGGAGAAACTACGGGCCGAGCGGGATGAGACGGCATGTCGTGCAGCCCTGGATGCCATCACGGCGGCGGCCAGAGATGGCAGCGGAAATCTGCTGGAACTGGCGGTGACTGCGGCCCGGGTTCGGGCTACGGTGGGAGAGATCTCAGATGCTCTAGAGGATGTCTATGCCAGGCATCGTGCTGTCAGTCGTACCGTATCCGGCGTCTATGGCGCGGCCTATAAAGGGGATGAAGGATTCAGCATGATTGAACAGCAGGTAGAAGAGTTCGCGCAGAAAGAGGGGCGTCGGCCTCGCATGCTGGTGGTGAAGATGGGCCAGGATGGTCACGACCGTGGGGCCAAGGTCATTGCCACCGCCTATGCCGATCTTGGATTCGACGTGGATATCGGTCCACTGTTCCAGACCCCGGAAGAGGCGGCCAAGCAGGCGGCGGAAAATGATGTGCATGTGGTTGGGGTCTCATCCCTGGCAGCGGGTCACAAGACCCTGGTGCCGCAACTGATGCAGGCCCTGAAACAAGAGGGGGCAGAGGATGTGCTGGTTGTGTGTGGTGGGGTGATTCCGCCCCAGGACTACCAGATGTTAATGGATGCAGGTGTATCGGCGGTTTATGGTCCTGGCACCAACATTCCTCAGGCCGCGGCCGAGGTTCTGGAATTGATACAGAATAGAAAGAAATAGAGCACAGACTACAACTGTAGCCTGAATGGAAACATATTGTTTACCGCAATGAGTATGAAGAAATTTATTGTTTGCTGAATGGATCTCTTTGCTCCCTTGGCGACCTTTGCGGTTTAAACCGGTGTTTCTGGATCAATACTAACTAACTTGAATTAATCTGGAGAGTTACATGCAGGAGATAATTCGTCAGCTAGACGAAAAGCGTTCCGCCGCAAGATTGGGTGGCGGTGAGGCGCGTATCGAAAAGCAACATGCCAAAGGCAAGCTCACCGCACGTGAGCGTATCGAACTGTTTCTGGATCCCGGCAGCTTTGAAGAGTGGGATATGTTTGTGGAGCACCGTTGTACCGATTTCGGTATGGAGCAGCAGAGTACCCCAGGAGACGGCGTAGTGACCGGCTATGGTACGGTGTGTGGTCGTCTTATCTTTGTATTCAGCCAGGATTTCACCGTATTCGGCGGCTCTTTGTCGGCAGCCCATGCCCAGAAGATCTGCAAGATTATGGACCAGGCGATGAAGGTGGGTGCCCCGGTGGTTGGTCTGAATGACTCCGGTGGTGCACGTATCCAGGAGGGTGTGGACTCCCTGGCCGGTTATGCCGATGTGTTTCAACGCAACGTGCTGGCATCTGGCGTGGTACCACAGATCTCCATGATCATGGGACCCTGTGCCGGTGGTGCGGTCTACTCACCATCCATGACCGATTTTATCTTCATGGTAAAAGACAGCTCCTACATGTTTGTAACCGGTCCGGATGTGGTTAAGACCGTAACCCATGAAGAGGTAACGGCAGAGGAACTTGGTGGTGCCGTAACCCACACCAGCAAGTCTGGCGTGGCGGATCTGGCATTTGAGAACGATGTAGAAGCACTGCTTATGTTGCGTCGCTTCATTAACTTCCTGCCTGCAAGTAACAAGGACAAACCACCGGTATGGCCCACCGAGGATGAGGCCGATCGCAAGATCCCATCCCTGGATACCCTGGTGCCGCAGGATCCAAACAAGCCATATGATATGAAGGAGTTGATCACCAAGATGGTGGATGATAACGACTTCTTTGAACTGCAACCTGACTATGCCTCAAACATCATTATCGGGATGGCGCGAATGGAAGGTTCAACCGTAGGCATAGTTGCCAACCAGCCCATGGTGCTGGCCGGTTGCCTGGATATCGACTCATCCAAGAAGGCGGGGCGCTTTGTGCGCTTCTGTGACGCCTTCAATATCCCCATTGTCACCCTGGTGGATGTACCCGGATTTCTGCCTGGCACGACTCAGGAGTATGGCGGCATCATCAAACACGGTGCCAAGCTGCTGTATGCCTATGCCGAAGCCACCGTACCCAAGGTGACGCTGATTACCCGCAAGGCCTATGGCGGTGCCTATGATGTTATGGCCTCCAAGCATCTACGGGGAGACGTGAACCTGGCATGGCCGACGGCCGAGATCGCAGTGATGGGACCCAAGGGCGCGGTGGAGATCATATTCCGTAAGGATATAGGTGATGAAGAGAAGATCACCCAGCGTACAGATGAGTATCGTCAAAAGTTTGCCAACCCGTTCGTGGCTGGTGCACGCGGATTTATCGACGATGTCATCATGCCCAATTCCACGCGCAAGCGGATATGTCGCTCACTCTCCATGTTGCGGGATAAGGACCTGGAAAACCCGTGGCGCAAGCACGGTAACATACCCCTCTAGAGGCCCGTTGGGTTTAGCTGTTTGAACATAAAATGAGATAACAAATTCATGTTTGAAAAAATACTGATTGCAAACCGTGGTGAGATTGCCTGCAGGGTAATGAAGACCGCGACCAAGATGGGTATCAAGACCGTAGCTGTATACTCTGATGCGGATAAGGATGCCATGCATGTGCAGATGGCGGACGAGGCGGTGCATATAGGCGCCTCGCCCTCGGCCGAGAGCTACCTGGTGATGGAGCGCATCATCCAGGCCTGCAAGGACACCGGCGCCCAGGCGGTTCATCCAGGCTATGGCTTTCTGTCCGAGAACTCTGCCTTTTGTGAGGCCCTGGAGAAAGAGGGTATCGCATTCATAGGTCCGGCTACCTACGCCATTAATAGCATGGGTGACAAGATCACCTCCAAACTGCTGGCGGAAGAGGCCGGGGTGAATGTTATTCCCGGCTACACCGATGTGGTCAAGGATGCGGATCAGGCGGTGGAGATTGCCAATGGCATCGGCTATCCGGTGATGCTCAAGGCCTCTGCCGGTGGTGGTGGCAAGGGCATGCGCGTGGCCTGGAACGAGGCAGAGTGTCACGACGGTTTTGAGCGTGCCACCAATGAGGCCGTCTCCAGTTTTGGTGATGGTCGTGTATTCATCGAGAAGTTTATCGAAGAGCCGCGCCACATCGAGATCCAGGTGATGGCAGATACCCACGGTAACATCATCTATCTGGGTGAGCGTGAGTGCTCCATCCAGCGCCGGCACCAGAAGGTTATCGAAGAGGCTCCATCCCCATTTCTGGATGAGGAGACCCGCAAGGCCATGGGTGAACAGGCGGTGCTATTGGCCAAGGCGGTAGACTATCGCAGTGCCGGTACCGTGGAGTTCATTGTTGATGCCAAGCGCAACTTCTACTTCCTGGAGATGAATACCCGTCTGCAGGTGGAGCATCCGGTTACCGAGTATATTACCGGCCAGGATCTGGTGGAGCTGATGATCCGTGTTGCCAACGGAGAGGAGCTTCCACTCAAACAGAAGGATGTAAAACT
This sequence comes from Gammaproteobacteria bacterium, assembly GCA_024206335.1. GTDB lineage: Bacteria > Pseudomonadota > Gammaproteobacteria > Chromatiales > Chromatiaceae > JAAGZL01. Next base: position 4,483 of record JAAGZL010000824.1, on the reverse strand, counting down.
CACCGGCTGGGCCATGGAGGCCAGGGTCTATGCCGAGGATCCATTCCGTAACTTCCTGCCATCCATCGGTCGCCTGGTGCACTACCGTCCACCCGAGGGTAAGAACGTAAGGGTTGATACCGGCGTGTATGAGGGTGGCGAGGTTTCCATGTTCTACGATCCCATGATCGCCAAGCTGGTCACCTATGGTAAGAATCGCAAAAAGGCCATCTCTAAGATGCAGGATGCGCTGGATGCCTATTACATCCGTGGAGTGCAGCACAATATCAGCTTTCTGAATGCGCTGATGGTACACCCACGCTTTATCGAAGGTCGTCTTACTACCAACTTTATCGCTGAAGAGTACCCCGATGGGTTCAATGCCGAGATGGTACCGCAGGATGATCCGGCCAAGACCATCGTGGTAGCCGCTACGATTCATCGCAACTATTTGGATCGCGCCGCCTATATCAGCGGCCAGTTGCCGAGTCTTGAGCGCGAGGTTGAAGATGAGTGGGTGGTTATCATCAACGGTGAGCATCACCCGGTAACCGCCGCTCCGGTAACCGGCGCCTGCAAGGTGACCTATGCCGGAAAGAGCTACGAAGTGGTCTCAGACTGGGAGTTGGGTCAACCACTACTGCACTGCACCATCAACGGAAAGTCGGCCTGTTTTCAGGTACAGCGTGAAGGTATCTGGCTGCAACTGTTTCACTCCGGTAGCCATACCAAGGCCATGGTGGTAACCCCCAGGGCGGCAGAGATGCACTCCTATATGCTGGAGAAAGAGGCGCCGGATCTCTCCAAGTATCTGCTGTCACCCATGCCTGGACTGCTGGTAAAGCTGTCGGTGGAAGAGGGTGAAGAGGTGAAGGCCGGGGCCGAGCTGGCGGTGATTGAGGCCATGAAGATGGAGAATGTGCTGCGTGCTGAGCAGGATGCAGTGGTTTCCAAGATCAAGGCCGAGGCTGGAGACAGCCTGACCGTAGACCAGGTAATAATGGAGTTCGAGTGAATCGATGGGGATGGATTCTGAGTCACTTGTAGCCGAGGTACTGGCTGGCAAACGTCGGGCCATGTCCCGTGCCATCACCCTGGTAGAGTCCAGTCGTGAGGATCACCGGGCAGAGGCGGTCAGCATGCTGGAAGGGTTGGCTCCGGCTGCAGGCAACTCCATCCGTATCGGCATCTCGGGTGTTCCCGGGGTGGGTAAATCCACCTTCATTGAGGCCATTGGTAACCATATTGCAGACCAGGGCCATCGGGTCGCGGTGCTGGCGGTAGACCCATCATCCGCCATCACCGGTGGTTCCATCCTGGGGGATAAGACCAGGATGGAGACCCTGAGTCGACGGGATGATGTGTTCATCCGCCCATCCCCGACAGGTGGAACCCTGGGTGGTGTAACCCGACGCACCCGGGAGAGTATGCTGATCTGCGAGGCCGCAGGCTTTGATGTGGTGTTAGTGGAAACCGTGGGTGTCGGGCAATCCGAGACCGCGGTTGCGGATATGACCGACATGTTCCTGCTGATGTTGCTACCCGGTGCTGGAGATGAGCTCCAGGGGATCAAGCGCGGCATCATGGAGTTGGCGGATATGATCATCGTCAACAAGGCAGATGGTGATCTGGCGGTAACTGCCCGCCACTCGGCCTCTGACTACCTAAGTGCCCTCAAACTACTGCATCCACGCACCAGAAACTGGCAGGTCCCGGTAAAGACCTGTTCGGCACTGGAAGGGCTTGGAGTAGATGAAATCTGGAATACGGTTGAAGAGTATCGTGCCACCATTACATCCAGTGGTGAGCTGGCTGAGAGACGTTCGTTACAGGCGCGGACCTGGATGTGGTCCGAGATCTCCGAGAGCCTGATAACCGCGCTGCGCAGTGACCCGGTGGCAAGTGACAGAATAGAGCTGTTGGAGCAGGCCGTGATTGAGGGCAGGTTGCCTCCAACCCTGGCGGCATCCGAGCTGATAGATATATTTCTTCGAAAATAGGATTGATATGATTGGAAAACTAAATCACGTAGCCATAGCCGTGCCAGATCTGCAGGCGGCTGCCGCCATCTACCGGGATACCCTGGGAGCCTGCGTGTCGGAGCCACTAGAACTGCCGGAACATGGCGTTGTCACCATATTTGTGGAACTGCCCAACACCAAGATAGAACTGTTGCACCCCATGGGGGAGGGTTCACCCATTGCCAAATTTCTGGCGAGCAATCCCATCGGTGGCATGCATCACATCTGCTATGAGGTTGCAGATATTGAGGTGGCTGCGGCAAAGATGCAGGAGAGTGGGGCCAGGGTGCTGGGTGATGGCAGTCCAAAGATCGGTGCCCATAATAAACCGGTGCTGTTTCTGCATCCCAAAGATTTTTGTGGGACCCTGGTGGAGTTGGAGCAGGCCTAACCTTACCTTATTACCCACCCTTTCTTAGCCGTGTATTATGCGGGGTCGGGGTCGAATGGTGCTTATTACAATCACTTATATTGTTGACGGCGTGAACGTTCGTCTAGGCAGCCATGAAGTAGGCTGGGATAAGCTTGCGTTCCCGGCAGATTCACGCCCGGAACGTGCCTTATCCGGGCCTACTTAATAAACATGTTTTAGAGGTCCCCGTAAGTATGTACCATTAGGGCTGGGGCCATATTTGCCCCGATCTCTTGAGCACAAAAAAGGCGGGAATGAGCCCCGCCTTTTTATTTGGAAATGTAGTACTAATCAGACATCGCTGGTGCATTCGGTCAGGAAATCGTAACACTGGTCCATTCTCTCCTTGTCACCACGGCACTTCATGGCCGCACGTGGATGCTGGTTCAGATAGCCGCTGATCCCATAGATGTCATTGAATCCCCACTCGATCTCTTCACGCAGGGGAATGAAATGCTCCTGTATGGCCTTGTAGATTGGGGCAACATCAAACTTAGGGTTCTTTAGAAAATTCAGCAATAGTTCCAGGTTGCAGTTGCCAGCACCACGGCCAATACCGTTCACGGTGGCGTCCAAAAGGTTTACCCCATCGATTATGGCCTGCTGGGTATTGGCAAAGGCCAGTTGCTGGTTATTATGGGCGTGGAACCCCAGCTCCTTGTTGGGACAATATTTCTTGTACAGATTCAGGTAGTCAGTCACTTGTTCTGAGTAGTAGGCACCATAGCTGTCCACCAGATATAGGTAATCTACCTCATCTGCCTTACTGACCTCTTGCAGTGCCTCGATAAGATCTGTGCGGATGGCAGCAGATGGTGCCATGATATTAATGGTGGTCTGGTAGCCGAGATCCTTGCTGCGCTTGGCCAGATCTATGCCCTTGTCGGTGTCTGCGACATAACAGGCGGTACGAACCATATCTATTGGGCTCTGGTCAGCGGGTTGCATGGAACTGATATCCACACGCCCAACATCGAACATTACGGCAATCTGTGGTCGGCATTCACTGTCATGTGAATCGATAACCATTTTGAGGTCATCATCATCACAGAAATTCCATTTACCATATTTTTCTCTGGTGTATTCATCGCTTACTGCGAGCTTTTTGCCCAGTTCAATTATATCCACGCCGGAGTCACATGCGGCGCGATATACTGCCTTCACCAGATCATCAGTGAACTGATAGTTGTTTATCAGCCCGCCATCCCTAATGGTGCAGTCCAGTACTTTTAATTCTTCACGGTACATCATAAACCCCTTGACCTGTATGTCTCTAGCGTAATATTCAGCAAAAAATCCAAGAAGCCGCATAGGCTATATGCTTAGATCCAAGATCGCAAGAAAAACACTTGCCCAATGCTGGTAGTCTGTGTAATATGCGCCGGTCAGTTGCGGGGTGGAGCAGTCTGGCAGCTCGTCGGGCTCATAACCCGAAGGTCGTAGGTTCAAATCCTGCCCCCGCTACCAAACCAAGAAAAGGGTCGCCAGTGTGCGACCCTTTTCTATTTTAAATCAAGCCTCATTTGAACCTACGACATATAAAAAGCAGGTTCACAAGCGCCGTCAGGCGTGCAGCATGAGCGCAGCGAATAAATCCTGCCCCCGCTACCAAACCAAGAAAAGGGTCGTCAATGTGCGGCCATGCTTTATGTCCGGTAAGCAAATATATCCAAATTTTAACTCGGGCATGTTGCTTTAATACCCATAATATATCTATGGTTATTGTGCAGGAGGGTGCCTGCCGAAATTGCTGCTGACCCAATATAATATCTGTTGTGTCATTAATACAGTGGGCTGGATAGGTTTTATAGTAGCGTGATATTGCTGGTTTTTAAGCCGGCGTATATTCACTCTATTGATAGGTGAAATGGTGGTTTGTCCTAGTTCTGGCCGGGACCAGGCCAGGAGATCTTTTATTGACATTACTGTTGCAAAAGGGAGAGTATGTGGATAAGCCGATGCAGTGAACCATATGAAGATAGTAGAAATAACTGGGATTTAGGCGCAGGCAGTTGGTGGTGTTTTTACCGTTACCGTGCTTCTCAAACTTAGTTTATATCCTTTTATGGGG
>JAAGZL010000823.1 GCA_024206335.1 Gammaproteobacteria bacterium | reverse complement strand
GATATGTTGGCGCGCCGGTATAGCGGCGACTTTAAGGTGGAAAGTAAGTTTCACGGGTCGGTCTGCCGCATTCGGGTTGCTGGCGATGAGTGTTGGCTGTTAAAGCCTTCTACCTATATGAATAGGAGTGGCCAATCTGTTTCCAGTCTGGCGAAGTACTTTAAAATAGACCTGTCTCAGGTGCTGGTGGCTCATGATGAGCTGGATCTGGCGGCTGGAGAGGTGAGGCTGAAGTTGGGTGGTGGTCATGCAGGTCATAATGGTTTAAGGGATATAATCAGCGCCATGGGTAGTCGTGAATTTTGGCGTTTGCGTATTGGTATCGACCACCCCGGAGAGCGGGATCAGGTGGTGAATTATGTCCTGGGTAACCCGTCCCGGGATGATGCGATAGCTATCGAGTCACGCCTGGAGAGTGCGTCTGATCAATTTCCCAGGATTTTGGCTGGGAAAAGCCAGCTGGTGATGAATGAATTGCATGGTGAAAGTTGACTGTTGGCGGCGGCGGGATGTCCTAGCCACGTTGTTCGGTGGTTTTTGTGAAAAAAGGCGAAAAAAACCTGTTACTGGATGTTGACAGGCAGGGGTGTTGTAAATCAAAATACTCCGCTTGTGTTTGGAGGGGTTCCCGAGTGGCCAAAGGGATCAGACTGTAAATCTGACGGCTCAGCCTTCGGAGGTTCGAATCCTCCCCCCTCCACCAGATTTATTCCCTCCGTGGTTTACCGGGGAGGATGAGAACCGAGAAGAGGTTCGACG
>JAAGZL010000822.1 GCA_024206335.1 Gammaproteobacteria bacterium | reverse complement strand
TGTGATATCACCGCCTTTGCCATCATCGGCACACGCCAGATAGATTTGATACTCCTGATCGTTGGTGCCTCGGGTTTGTGTTTGCCAGAATTCATTGTATTCGAGTTTCATGTTCGTTCACCTGTTTAGTTGTGGTTGATGCTAAGCGAGTTCTGCGGGAATGTTGTGGAACTCGTAATAGTTTTCGGCCAGGGCTTCACGGCATTTATTGGCACTGTATAGCTTGGTGTAACTAGTGCCGCGCTCAAAACCACCAAACATATTTGGGGAGCCAGGGTAATGCAATGTTACTTTGCATTTACCGTCTTTACGAATGCCGGAAAGGAAAGTGAAGGTTGAGTTGCGTTTTGTAGTTGCAGTCATTTTGTGTCCTGTTTTGTTTGTTGATATACAGAGAGTAGCACACTGACAGATGGAATCAAGTGAATAATGCACATAATGTGAAATTAATCACAAATAGTCAGGGTAATACAGTCTTGCCTGGCCAGGCACTCAATGCCTTTGCAATACCTTTACATTTATAGGGGTTATTGAATACTGTATTAGAGAACTCTAATATAATCATATG
>JAAGZL010000821.1 GCA_024206335.1 Gammaproteobacteria bacterium | reverse complement strand
ACAGCAGGTTTTAGCATACATAGTAGGACCCTAAAGAGTAAGTGTTTTTCCGTTAAACTTAATTCGTGTGTTGGTGATCCAGATAGGTATTGGAGTATAGGAGTGAAGCGATGTTGTACGTTATATCTAACCAATTGTTTTGTACGTAGGAAGTGATATTACTGGAGTAAGAGAGCACAAGTTATTGTTAGTTGAGCGTATGGCTGTAGTAAGGAGAATTTTTGTTTAATGCACACTTGTCAGGAAGAGCCTAAGTTTTTAGTAGTACATATGTTGGAGTTAGAGCAAGTCAGTATGCTGATATAGTATGAGTAGTATCTGTGTTACACCGCAAGAGTATAGTATACCTTTTGCACTTATTGATAGGAGAGAGTTTGCCGACATGCTTAATTAGTTACACTGTTATTATTAGAGTAGACAGACTCTCAGACTCTCAGACTCTCCCCTGCCCTGGGATTGAGCGTGAATAGATCATGGGCCTTGCCAACACATCTACTATTTCCTATGTTGGAGCACATCTAATTCACCCCTAGCAGACTGCACCGGACCAGAGGTGGTTGGACGGAGTTACTAGTGGCATTCTTTTATGCACCAACAGTAGCTATACTGTATAAACTATAACCGGTTTCCTATGCGTGAATAGGCTTCTGTATCAACTTTTCTTTATTGCACACCTCCTTACTTCAGAGGAGACTAGGACTACTAGAGATGAACCCACATGCAACCTACGTGTGGTCTATATGTTTCACCTGTCCATTCATTTGAGGCAACAACCTCGTTCTTTGTTAGAGGCAACAACCTCGCTTGGCGTAGCACAGAGTTAATGCATCTTGTTTGGACCTAGATAGCCATAGGTTAGACCCCTATTACCCACAACCAGCAACCGGACAACAGACAACATACCAATAGGCCGCAGTGAGCAGCATTTCTATTAGCACATGAAGAACACTAGGACACAGGAGTAAGACCAAGTCAGCATCTATCCAACCAACTCTTGTACGCAATATACTACAGCATTATCATAGTTTCAATAAATCTTGTGCCAGCATTCATGGTAAGTCAAGTCAAGCTTATATCAAGGAGGATAATTAGGAGCAAACAGTGAACTTTTTCTTTAGACCAGTAGCAAGTGTAAGCCATTAAACTTAGAGTTCTTTTATCAGTATCCATAGGAGTGACAAGCCAGCAGAAGTAGTAGTGGAATATCATCATAGGTGTCAGGAGCATAAGTAGTAAGGAGACAGTTTGAACCTTTTCGTAGAGTTAATCACAGGACAGCACACAGTGAACAGGATTAGATACCCTAGATAGCATACTTATTGACAGTTACTTTATTGTTTATACAGCAGGTTTTAGCATACATAGTAGGACCCTAAAGAGTAAGTGTTTTTCCGTTAAACTTAATTCGTGTGTTGGTGATCCAGATAGGTATTGGAGTATAGGAGTGAAGCGATGTTGTACGTTATATCTAACCAATTGTTTT
>JAAGZL010000065.1 GCA_024206335.1 Gammaproteobacteria bacterium | reverse complement strand
CAACATGAATACACTACAAACAGTGTAGCAGCTCTTTTTGTTGGACAACACATGCTGGATACAAGGTAACTTCCCCTAACAGCAGGAGCCGTGATACTTTTCCAAATGCTATAGGAGTTCACAGCATATGAGATTACACGACGGATGGTAAGAGATGGGAGTTCAACAACTTCCACATGGAACCCTGGATCTCCAAAACCCATCCAACACTGAATATGGTCCAAACAGTATAGCAGCTCTTTTTGTTGGACAACACATGCTGGATACAAGGTAACACCTAGATCTACTTGCAGAGACATACTTACTAATAGACCTACAGTGAGCAGCACTTCTATGAGTAAAAACATCCCTTGTCTAACACCATTGCAAGTGGATGACTACTCTAGAACAAAAGGATTACCTCTGAGTGAAAGTACTCATGTTCTCCTAACCAAACAAACAACAGCAGTATTCAAACATACTCCTGTATCGTCTACTGCATGAGAGGAACGCACACAGCTACTAGGAGGAGGAT
>JAAGZL010000064.1 GCA_024206335.1 Gammaproteobacteria bacterium | reverse complement strand
GAAGTACTGCCCACGGTCTCCTCGCAGATTATCACCCACTACTTCCTGATAGGCAGCACCCTTGGCATCCATCTCGGTGCGAGTAAAGTCATATTTCGCCAGCTCTGAAACCATAAATGCCAGCGCGCGATCCGATAAGGTAATCTCTTCATTGCCTGAGAAAATCTCGGGATACTCCCCTTTAACCTTTTCGAATAAGGGAGCGATTCGCTTGCGTATTTCCTTTCGACCCTCATCATCAAATTGCTCTGTAGGTGAAGCCCAAAACTCGCGCTGCTTATTACCCAGGCGCTCATCAAACATTTTAGAAAAGATCAAATAAAGGAACTGCCAAAACGCAGCATCCTTGGGCATTCCCTCATTACCGTGGATAAAATTGTGACAGCGACGAAAAGCCGTCAGCAGCCCTTCGCGATCGGCGGTTCTCAACTGCGCATGAGAGGCTACGTCTCTGCTGCCAAGGGTTTCGTCCGCAGCGGGCCAATCGCCGACGGCATTGAATTTAGTATCAAATCGCGTCTCTTCTTTTTCGACAAAGAAGAATTCCATGCCGTTGGTCCATAACCCCCAGAGACATTGCTTAAGCACATACTCATCCCCTACCCGCTCGCGCATCATGTTTTCCATGAGTTCTAGGTCTTTTTGTGCTTGATTATGGTCACGCATCTTAACGGCGGACTTTTTACCCTTCTTAGGCTCTTTATCGCAGATAACAACACGGCGAATATTTTCAAGCTCATGCTCCTTGCCATGCTGGAATATAGCGATATCGATTTTCTTGCGTTTGCCATCCACTTTAATTGGCACATCCAATGCCATGTCCTCAGCGCTCAGACCATATTCATGGAAAAGAGCTCTGAGCGTTTTCTGCCTAACCAGCTCCTTGGGCGTTTCTTTGATGGGCGTATTGGTGAGGTAATCCAGCATAAGGCCGTCTTCAATAGCCATAATCTCTGGAGTTTGCGCGGTATCTGTCATTTTCTCATTGTTCCCAATTATTATTGGAGGATTCGATAAGAGACCAAATAAAAGGGGACAGACCACGTTTATTCAAATAAAAGGAGACAGACCACGTTTACATGGTCGGCGGTCTACCCGGTTTGCCTCGGATAACTCGACGTCCCAGGATATCCGTTATCTGGCATTTGAATCTCTCACTGCCTTTGTCATAGTTTCCGTTGGTCGCCTGTCGTATTTCGTCCACCAGCCCCGGTTCCAGTTGGGACCTAAATAACTCACGGTAAGCATTATTCCGCCGCACCTTATCACTATGTAGCGCTATGTACAAAGGATGTGGTGTGATAACCGAATTCTCATCACCCTGAGCGTTCGCACGATAACTGGACCATCGATATTCAGCTGGATGCTGAATCATACCCGCTCTCACCGGGTTCAATTCGATATAACGATAGCAACCTAATACATAGGCTTC
>JAAGZL010000819.1 GCA_024206335.1 Gammaproteobacteria bacterium | reverse complement strand
GTCTGAATGGCAGCAGCCTTACCCGTGTTCTGCTGGGCCGCAGTGGGGAGCGTGGGCTGCTGGGAGATGCGCCAGAGTGGAGTGGGGAGCGGGAGTTGGGGGTGATTGCCGGTTATAGTGGGTTTGGTATCGGCAGTGTGGTAGGTGGAGTGGCTGGCCCGGGTGATGGTACTGTGGCCATGGCAGAAACTACTCTTCCTGGAGCCACTGACCACTGTCTGATTTCCACCGGCCACATGGGAATGGTTATCTCTCCGGTTGTGGCTATGGAAGTGTCTACTTTTCTTAAAACTGGGCAATTTTCTGGTAGGCATGGGGCCTTTGATGTAAAAAAAGGGTAAAACGTATGTTCTGACATCCCTGTGAAATGATAGACTTTAGCGCATTATTTTAATGTGACTGAGGGTGTTTCATGGCTGGACATAGCAAATGGGCCAATATCAAACATAAAAAGGCTGCCACCGATAAAAAGCGTGGAAAAATCTGGACCAAGCTACTGCGGGAGGTGACTGTAGCGGCCAAGGAGGGTGGTGGTGATATAGACTCCAATCCCAGACTACGTTTGACGGTGGACAAGGCCAATGGGGCCAATGTACCAAAAGACACCATCGATCGGGCCATCAAACGTGGCGCCGGTGCCGGTGAAGGTGAGGATTACGAAGAGATCCGCTACGAGGGCTACGGCCCGGGTGGGACCGCTGTAATCGTAGACTGCATGACGGATAACCGAAATCGCACTGCGTCTGAGGTGCGTCACGCCTTTACCAAGCACGGTGGCAATCTGGGTACCGACGGTTCCGTGGCCTACATGTTCAACAAGCAGGGGATCATCAGCTATGCGCCAGGTGCCGACGAGGACAGCATCATGGAGGCCGCGCTGGAGGCCGGGGCCGAGGATGTGGTGAGCAACGATGACGGCTCTATTGATGTCATGACCTCGCCCGATGAGTTCATTGCAGTTAACGACGGGATGATCGCGGCCGGGTTTCAGCCGGATAATGCCGAGGTGACCTTTAATGCCTCCACCACTGCTGAACTGGACCAGGATACGGCAGAGAAGCTGATGCGCATGGTGGATACCCTGGAGGATCTGGATGACGTGCAGGAGGTGTATTCTAACGCCGAGATCTCGGATGCGATCATGGAGGCCTTAGGCTAACAGCTATGCGTCGTATTCTCGGCATAGATCCAGGTTCACGCATAACCGGCTATGGGGTGATTGAGAGCGATGGCAGGAAGAGTGTGCACATTGCCAGTGGCTGCATCAAGCTGGGGCAGGGCGCACTGCCGCAACGCCTGGGAGAGATCTATCGGGCAGTGTCCCAAGTGATACAAGAGTACGCCCCCACCGAGATGGCGGTGGAAGAGGTATTTGTCTCCAAGAACCCATCTTCGGCGCTGAAACTGGGCCATGCCCGTGGTGCTGCGGTCTGTGCCGGTGTTATGGCCGGTCTCGAAATAGCGGAATACACCCCGCGCCGGATCAAGCAGGCGGTGGTGGGGACCGGGGCCGCAGACAAGGAACAGGTACAGCACATGATTAAACTGATCCTGCAACTGAAAGAGAAACTGGCTGCGGATCAGGCCGATGCCCTGGCGGTGGCCATCAGCCACGCCCACTCCAACAGCACCCTGCTTAACATCAAGGCCGGAGGGCGCAGATGATCGGTCGACTGCGCGGTGAACTGATCTCGAAAGATCCCCCCTTTCTGCTGCTGGATGTCAACGGTGTGGGGTATGACGTGGAGGCCCCCATGTCCACCTTCTACGACCTGCCGGCAGCGGGCAAACAGGTGATGCTGTTTACCCATCTGGCCATCCGGGATGACGCCCACGTACTGTATGGTTTTGCCTCGGAGTCAGAGCGCTCCCTGTTTCGAGCCCTGCTCAAGGTGAGTGGCGTGGGGGCCAAGATGGCCCTGGCCATCCTCTCCGGCATGAGTGCCGATGAGTTTGCCGCCTGTGTACAGGTGGAGGATACGGCGGCCCTGGTGCGCCTGCCGGGGATTGGCAAAAAGACCGCTGAACGCCTGATCGTGGAGATGCGTGACCGTCTGGGTAAGCTGGATCTGGCCCCGAGTGGCGCCGTATCTGCCGGCAGATCCCAGGCAGTGGAACACAGCCCGGTGGCCGATGCGGTGGGTGCTTTGATTGCGCTGGGATATAAGCCCAATGACGCCAGTCGCATGGTGCGGGCTATCGATAGCGAGAGTCTTTCCAGCGAAGAGATTATTCGGGCATCACTCAAGGCCGCAGTCACGGCCTAAGAACTGGAATACACTATGTCAGGACACGATCCCATAATAATTCCTGAGGCAGGATCAGATGATGCCGCCGTGGATCAGGTGATCCGCCCCCGCAGTCTGAGTGACTATGTGGGCCAGCCCACGGTGCGGGATCAGATGGAGATATTTATCCAGGCGGCCCGGGGGCGGGAAGAGGCCCTGGACCATGTGCTGATCTTTGGCCCGCCGGGTCTGGGTAAGACCACCCTGGCCCATATCGTTGCCAACGAGATGGGGGTGGGCCTGCGTCAGACCTCTGGACCCGTTCTGGAAAAACCAGGCGATCTGGCGGCCCTGCTGACCAATCTTGAACCCCATGACGTGCTGTTTGTGGATGAGATCCATCGGCTCTCTGCGGTGGTGGAAGAGGTGCTGTACCCAGCTCTGGAGGATTTTCAGCTGGATATTATGATTGGCGAGGGGCCGGCTGCCCGCTCCATTAAACTGGATCTGCCGCCGTTTACCCTAGTGGGTGCCACTACCCGGGCAGGTCTCCTCACTTCGCCACTGCGGGATCGGTTTGGCATTGTGCAGCGGTTGGAGTTCTACTCCACTCAGGACCTCACCCACATCGTGCAGCGTTCATCCGGTATCATGAATATCGAGATTGATGATGCTGGAGCAGGTGAGATTGCATGCCGCTCCCGGGGTACCCCGCGAATTGCCAATCGCCTGCTGCGTCGGGTGCGGGACTATGCTCAGGTCAAGGCTGACGGCAGTATTAATAAGGAGGTGGCCGATCTCGCCCTTGGTATGCTCAAAGTGGACAATAACGGCTTTGACAGCATGGATCGCAGATTGCTCTCAGCGGTGATCAAAAAGTTTGATGGTGGTCCGGTGGGAGTGGATAGCCTGGCGGCCGCTATCGGTGAGGAGCGTGGTACTATTGAGGATGTACTGGAACCATATCTGATCCAGCAGGGCTTTCTGATGCGCACCCCCCGTGGTAGGGTGGCCACCAGGACTGCCTATATCCATTTTGGCCTTACTCCGGTTGTGGATAGAGGGGATGGTATGCCGGAAACCCCGGATATGTTCTCACCCGAGTAATCCAGCAAGGCTATGGATATCACCAAAATCCGCTCTAAGAATCGTCTCAATCTTCGATAAAAGTGGTTTTATCACCAGTTTGGCAAAAATGTTGCCAAATCACCGGGGAATCCCTTTGTAGGATAGATGAAATTATTAGACAATATGCGGCGGCTGAATCGAACTGCAGTTGTACCGCAATAATCGTAAATATATTAACCCCACAGGCATTTCTGTCGCGTTTATATGATAGTAAAGCGTGCGAATGGTCACTGTTCCCAGATAAAAAGCATCGGACAATAAAGCTAAGTTGAAATATGACATCTTCTAAGGAATTTATCTGGCCAATCAGGGTCTACTACGAAGATACTGATTCGGGTGGGGTGGTCTACTACGCCAACTACCTGAAATTCATGGAGCGGGCTAGGACAGAGTGGTTGCGCTATCTGGGGTTTGAGCAAGATCTACTGGCAAAGCAGGAAGGCATTATCTTCGCTGTGAGACGGGCGGAGATAGAATTTATCGCGCCTGCTAGATTCAACGATGCGCTGGAGGTGCGGGTGGGGATAGCTGAACTCAAGAGAGCGAGTATGATATTCAGGCACGAGATAATTAACCCCAGCAGTGGCACTGCCCTGTGCAGTGGCATAGCACAGATAGCCTGTATAGATGCAACTAAATTGCGCCCCCGACCCATACCCGAATCTATCCTGAAGGAGCTACCGGATGCAGTCTGAGCTATCGTTTTTTCATCTGGTACTTAATGCCAGTCCACTGGTGCAGCTGGTTATGGCATCCCTGATGCTGGCCTCGGTCATATCCTGGACCATGATCTTTGATCGCTCCCGGGTGTTGAAGAAGGCGCGCAAGGCGGCGGACGCGTTTGAGAAACGGTTCTGGTCTGGTGGCGATATGGGAGAGCTTTACAGCCAGGTCGGTGGTAGTGAATCATCTGCAGGTATGGCAAATATCTTTTATGCTGGGTTTCAGGAGTTTACCCGTCTGCGCAAACATGCCGACATCGAACCCATGGCAGTGGTGGAAGGAGCTAGGCGTGCCATGCATGTGGCTATGAGCCGGGAGATGGACGGTCTGGAGACCAACCTCTCCTTCCTGGCAACCGTGGGTTCAACCAGTCCCTATGTAGGGCTGTTTGGAACGGTATGGGGAATCATGAACTCATTCACCGCCCTGGGAAATGTGAAACAGGCCACCCTGTCACTGGTGGCGCCCGGTATTGCAGAGGCCCTGATCGCCACTGCCATGGGCTTGTTTGCTGCTATCCCTGCGGTAGTGGCCTACAACCGGTATTCAAACGATGTGGAGCGGCTGAATGGTCGCTATGAAGACTTTCTGGATGAGTTCACCACCATTCTGCAACGGCAGGCGCATGTTTAGAGGTTTACACCAACCCAGTTGTAGAGGCGGCCGATGAGTCGCCAGAAGAACAGCCGTCGCCCCATGGCAGAGATCAATGTGGTGCCCTACATCGATGTGATGCTGGTGCTGCTGGTGATCTTCATGATCACAGCACCACTCCTTACCCAGGGGGTAAAGGTGGATCTGCCACTGGCAGATGCGGAACCGCTGCCGCCAGAGGTGGATGACCCGGTGGTGGTATCGGTAAATGCCAAAGGTGAGATGTTTATTGATGTTGGTGAGGGCAGAAATGAACCAGTAGAGCCGGAAATCATGATGACTAGGGTTGCTGCAGTGCTGAAATATCGACCTAAGACACCGATTATGGTGCGGGGAGATCGCAGCGTGGATTATGGGCGTGTGGTTGAGGCCATGGTGATGATTCAACAGGCAGGAGCGCCGAATGTTGGTCTGATAACGGAAATTCCGGAGGAGTAGGTGTTAGCTATTCTGAAGCGGAATCCGTTAGCAGCGGCTATAGCCGTCATTATGCATCTGGCCATCATCCTGTTGATGGTATTTGGTCTGGATTGGTGGGAGCAGCCGGAACTGAAAAAATACAAGCCGGAAGTGGTGCAGGCCAGGGTGGTAGATGCGGCCAAGGTTGATGCAGAGGTAAAACGGTTAAAACAGGTAGAGAAGAACAGGCAGGAGAAGGAGTCGGCGGCCAGGAACAAGGAGATCAAGCGGCTGAAGGAGCTGAGGCAGAAACGCAAAAAGGAAGAGAGGCGTGTTGCTGACCTGAAAAAGAAACGTAAGGTGCAGGAGAAGGCGGAACAAAAGCGCAAGGCTGATGCCAAACGCAAGGCTGTCGCGGAGAAGGAGCGAAAGTCTGCAGAGGCCAAGAAACGCAAAGCGGCGGAAGCAAAAAAACGTAAGGCGACAGAAGAGAAGAAGCGCAAGGCGTTAGAGGCCAAGAAACGTAAGGCGGCAGAGGCAAAGAAGCGTAAACTGGCGCAACAGCGGAAGGCAGAGGCCGAGATGCGGGCTGCCATGGAGGCAGAAATGGATGCCAGTGAACTGAACCGCTACCGTGGATTGATCCAACAGGCTGTTACTGCCAGTTGGCTGCGGCCGATTGGTATCGGCGATGGATTGAAGTGTACCCTGCGTATACGCATGGCTGCTGGTGGCAATGTGATTGCGGCTGAGGTGGTGGAGAGCAGTGGTAGTGGCGCCTTTGACCGGTCGGCCCGGGCTGCGGTGCTCAAGGCTGATCCGCTGCCGGTCCCAACCGGGCGTATGTTTGAACGATTTCGTGATATAAATTTTGAATTCGCACCAAGTGGGGGTAACTAAAAACACTATGAGAAAGATTCTACTATCTGTTCTGCTCTATCTGGTGCATCTGCAGGTTGTGGCTGCGCCATTGACCATTCAGATCACCGAGGGTGCCCAGGGCGCACTGCCCATAGCCGTGGTTCCATTCGCCTGGCAGGGTGGAGGGCAGGGGCCAGGTCAGGATATATCTGAGATTATACGGGCCGATTTGGCGCGCAGCGGCCTGTTCAACCCCATGCCGGTGCAGGATATGCTGGCCCGTCCCAAGGACGGCAAAGATGTTTCGTTCAAGGATTGGCGCGTACTCAAAATGGAAAACCTGGTGGTGGGACAGGTTCAGTCCAATGGTTCTAGCGGCTATCTGGTGAGATTTCAGCTGTTTGATGTGTTCAAACAGGAGCAGTTGGCCGGATACAATGTGCCTAGCAGTGAGCGTGACCTGCGGGCCACGGCTCACCATATTGCAGATATTATCTACGAAAAGATCACTGGCAAGCGGGGGGCATTTTCCACCAAGGTGGCCTATGTCACCTCTATCAACAAGGGTGGTGGTAAGCAGAGTGTGGTATTGCAGGTGGCCGATGCGGATGGGTTTAATCCCCAGACCATCGTTACCTCCAGTGAACCGTTGATGTCACCATCCTGGTCTCCTGATGGACGCAAACTGGCCTATGTATCATTCGAGGGTAGGAAGGCCTCTATCTATGTACAGGGGGTGTATACTGGAAAGCGCCAGAAGGTGGCCTCGTATCGAGGAATCAATGGTGCCCCATCCTGGTCCCCGGATGGAAATAAACTGGCCCTGACCCTGTCAAAAGACGGAAACCCGGATATCTATGTGCTTAATCTGCAGCGCCGCTCATTGCAGCGTCTCACCAAGCACTACGGGATTGATACTGAACCAGCTTGGTCCCCGGATGGGAAGCACGTGGTGTTTACCTCGGCCAGAGGTGGGCAGCCGCAGATATATCGGGTTCCGGCATTTGGTGGCAAGGTGCAGCGTGTTACCTTTAAGGGCAAGTATAACGCCCGTGCCTCGTACTCTCCTGATGGAAAATACATGGCCATGGTGAACAGGAATGGTGGGGCATTTCGAGTTGCACTGCTGGACCTGAAGACAAAAGCGATGCGGATCTTGAGTGATGGGCGGCTGGATGAATCTCCTAGCTTTGCGCCTAATGGCAGCATGGTAATATATGCCACCAAGGTTAGAGGCAAAGGTGAGTTGGCGGCTGTTTCTATAGATGGAAATATAAAGCAAAGGCTGGCCTTGCAGGCTGGTGATGTGCGTGAGCCTGCATGGTCCCCGTATAGTCAATCAAATCAGAGGAATTGACAGAAATGAAATTGAAAATGGTAAAACTGATCCCGGTGTTGGCCGCAGTAATAACGCTGGCTGGTTGTTCCAGTATTCCTGGTTTTGGTGGGGATCAAGATGAGGACGGCGGCGCGCCTGTGGCTGAAGCTGGAACCGCTGGTGCTACTGAAGATGGGGCTTGGACTGGAAGTCCTTTGAATGACCCAAATAGCCTGCTCTCTACCCGGGTTATCTATTATGGTTATGACGTCAGTGAGATTCAGGCCGATTACCAGGATGTCGTAGCAGCCCACGGTAGCTATCTGGCGGCAAACCCTGAGGTCAGGGTGACGGTTGAGGGTCATGCGGATGAGCGTGGTTCCAGGGAGTACAATATTGCCCTGGGTGAGCGTCGTGCTAATGCCGTTAAACGTCTGTTGTTGGCGCAAGGTGCATCTGAGAGACAGGTTGCAACCCTAAGCTATGGTGAAGAGCGCCCTGCTGATATTGCTACCAATGAAGCTTCATGGGCCAGTAACCGCCGTGTTGAGCTGGCTTACTGAGACTTGAAGGATAGAAAGATATGAGACTATTGGTTGGCATTTTGACAACGGCCCTTACGGTGCCTGCTTTTGCGGTGGATTTCTTCTCCTCAGCGAGTGATAACAGGAGATCACCCAAAAAGCCCTCATTGGAACAGCGGGTGCAGTTGCTTGAGCGTCGTATCAACACTATCTCAAATATAGTTTTGCGTCTGGATAGTCTGCAACAGGAGATGCAGCAGCTGCGGGGCGATGTTGAGACACAAAATCATGCCATGGAGAGTATGAAGCAGCGTCAGACCGACCTCTATACCGATATTGATCAGAGGATGTCCAGACTTTCTGGAAAGACTCCTGCAGGGCAGTCGGTGCAGCCTGGTGTGGTGCCGCGTTCTTCAAATAAGGATGTTGTGCAGTCTGGAGCTGTGAAGCATTCAGGTGAGCCTAGTTGGCAATCTACTCCAATAACCACTGGTAGGACCAAGTTACCTGCAGCCACTATGGCTCAAAGGGTGGCACGACCTGCTGGTGTCAATGTAAAGCCGAAGCCGTCACGACTACCTCCGGTAGTGAGTTCCAGTGCCATCTCAAATAAAACTGCAGGACGGCTTAATAGCACCTCTGTTGCCGTTTCGCCACCAGAAAGTAGACCAGCTACGGCACCACCTCAGGCGTCTCCAGGTGAGAAGTCAAGCTATCAAAAGGCGTTTAATCTTCTGATGGATCGCAAGTATGATCTGGCCCAAAATGCATTCAGATCGTTCCTAAAACAGCATCCTGGCAGCCGACTTGCGGATAATGCTCAGTACTGGTTGGCAGAGGCAAACTATGTGACCCGTAACTTTGATACATCACTGGTTGAGTTCAAGAAGGTTGTGCAGGTCTTTCCCAATAGCCCCAAGATCTCAGATGCTTTATTGAAAATTGGATATATCCAGTATGAGAAGAAGCAGTGGAGCGCGGCACGTAAAACACTGGGAGGCCTGGTAACTCGTTATCCCAATTCAACCGCCAGCCAGCTGGCAAAAAAACGTCTGGATAAGATCTTGGGTGAGGGCCACTAGGCGGGATCAACCCAAAGCTTTATGACACAGAAGAGGGGCATGTTGATGCCCCTCTTCTGTTTATAGCCCCTGGGTAAATGGTTTATGCTCCTGATTGGGCCGGTGGCCTTTTGCCGTCAGTAACAATAGCTTATGTCAACACTACAGATAACTGAGATATTCTACTCCCTGCAGGGTGAGTCCAACACGGTGGGTATGCCCACGGTGTTTGTGCGTCTGACCGGTTGTCCGTTACGCTGTGGCTACTGCGATACTGAGTATGCCTTCAGTGGAGGGGAGCAAAAAACCATGCCTGAAATTATGCGGCAGGTTGCCAGTTATGGGTGTCAGCGTGTAACCGTAACCGGTGGCGAACCGTTGGCCCAGAAGGAGTGCCGGAGATTTCTAACCATGTTGTGTGATGCTGACTACCGGGTGTCACTTGAAACCTGCGGTGCCATGGATCTCTCCGGGGTTGATCCCCGGGTGGTGAAGGTAATGGATATCAAGACGCCAGGTTCTGGCGAGGCCGAGAAGAACCTATTTACAAATATCTCCTATCTTTCCAGCGCCGACCAGATTAAGTTTGTGATCTGCGATGAGGCAGACTATACCTGGTCGAAACAGGTGTTGGACAAAGAGAGGCTGGCCCAGAGGTCGGAGCTGATTATGCTCCCGGCATTTGGGCAACAGGATGCAACCGAGCTGGCTGAGTGGATACTCAGAGACCGGCTGCCGGTGCGCTTTCAGGTGCAGTTGCACAAACAGCTGTGGGGCGATGCCAAGGGCAAGTGAGCAGACGTATGAAAAAGGCGGTAGTACTGGTTTCGGGTGGACTGGATTCGGCCACAACCCTAGCCATGGCCAGGGATCAGGGGTTCGCCTGCTATGCCCTCAGTATGGAGTACGGGCAGCGTCATGTGGTGGAGCTGGAGGCGGCAAATCGTGTTGCATCCTCGCTGGGGGTGTTAGAACACCGCACCATGCCAATCGCCCTGGACAGGTTTGGCGGATCAGCCCTTACCGATATGTCTATAGATGTGCCGGAGGAGGAGGGTTGTGGGATTCCTGTCACCTATGTGCCGGCACGCAATACCATTTTTCTCTCCCTGGCGCTGGGTTGGGCCGAGGTGCTGGGGGCCAGTGATATCTTCATCGGAGTGAATGCGGTGGATTACTCAGGCTATCCAGATTGTCGGCCGGAGTTTCTGCATGCCTTTGAACAGATGGCCAATCTTGCCACTAAGGCCGGGGTGGAGGGGGATGGGTTTAGCATCCATGCGCCTCTGGTGAGTATGACCAAGGCAGAGATTATCAGTGAAGGGGTGCGTCTTGGGGTGGATTATTCCGTTACCATCTCCTGTTATCAGGCTGATGCCGCTGGTAGGGCCTGTGGTGCCTGTGACTCCTGTCGCTTGCGGTGCAATGGGTTTCATGATGCGGGGGTTTCTGATCCAACCAGGTACCAGACATGATGGCGATTCTAATTCCTGTTTATTTGGGCTGTCCATTGTACTGTGCTACAGGTTATGTCTCAATTTTATAAGAGTAAGTGACTGTTTTTTTGCCAGAATTGGCCGTAGTAATGATATGCGACTGATTATGATCCATATAATGCAGGTTGCAGGCACGGAGATTTTCCTGGTTGGTTAGCTTTGGGTTTTCTGAGGGACATAAAAAAGCTATACTATTAGTAAATGCTTATAAAATAATTTGCGGAGGAACTTATGGAGCTGGAGATTACAACACAGGTGTTGCTGCTTGGGGTAGCTTTAGGAGCTGTCCTGGGGGGGGTATCCAATAAAACCAGTTTTTGTACCATGGGTGCGGTATCAGATTGGGTCAATATGGGTGATATGCGCCGTATGCGATCCTGGTTTCTGGCCATATCTATCGCAATCATCGGGATTGTCCTGTTGGAGTCAGGTTCTATAATTGATATTTCTGGAGGGCGCCCGCCTTATCGCAGTAGTATGTTATTTTGGCCGCGTTTTCTGCTGGGTGGGCTTATGTTCGGTGTAGGCATGACCTTGGCATCTGGTTGTACCAATAAGCTTCTGGTGCGTGCTGGTGGTGGTAATCTGAAGACTATTTTTACCTTTGCAACGGTTGGCATATGTGCGTTTATCATGACGCGTACCGATTTCTACGGCGTTGTATTCCATAGCTGGATGGCGCCAATAAGCTTTGATCTGGCGACGCTGGGTATTCCGGATCAGAGTTTTGGCACTATCCTTGGTTCTATCCTGGGTCTAGAGAATCCCGTTGGCACAAACCTGTATGTTGGATTCGCCCTAGTGGCGATTTTTCTGTTTGTTATCATGAAATCAAAGGATTTTCTGACCAGTATGGATCAGTTGATCTCTGGTATTGTTATTGGATTGCTCACAGTTGTTACATGGTATGTAACCGCAGGTAGTATGGGGCAAGAGTGGAAGGAGGCTGCGGAGTTTATGGAGTTCCCACCGCCTGCTGTTGGTCCGCAATCTTTTACCTTTGTTAACCCTATGAGTGAGACTATAGTTTTTTACACCGAGGGATTGAATCTTGATCTGATCACCTTTGGCATGTGTACTCAGTTTGGGGTGATGTCAGGCTCATTTCTCTATGCCATCTCCACCGGAAAATTCCGCTTCGAATGGTTTGCCAATAAGAGTGATTTTATCCGCCATATCATAGGTGCAGTGCTGATGGGCATAGGTGGGATTCTGGCCATGGGTTGCACCCTCGGACAGGGTGTTACTGGAGTTTCAACCTTGGCAGTTGGATCATTTTTAGCCCTGGGTAGCATCATTATCGGTTGTGCGCTAACTCTGAAGGTGGACTACTACGGGATGGTATATGAGGATGAGTCTAACTTTATAAAGGCGTTACTCAGCAGTATGGTGGACCTGCATATGCTACCTGAGAGGATGAGAAAACTCGAGGCAGTATGATAGCGCTTTGACAGCGAGCAAACGTCCGGTATAATCACGCGCTTTAATCAGTACGGGTCGTTAGCTCAGTTGGTAGAGCAGTGGATTTTTAATCCATTGGTCGCAGGTTCGACTCCTGCACGACCCACCATATAAATCAAAGGGTTAGTGGATTATGTCCGCTAACCCTTTCTTTTTTCTATTCCCGTACCCCCTGGCCCCCTGTAGGGTAGCCTATATGGTTGCCTGTGTTACCCGCCTTTTGGACTCAGGTCTCATATGCCATCATTATAGCTTGAAAATAACTGTCAAATGAGTAAGTCTTTGCGTGGCGGATTATAACTTCAGAATAATAAAGCAGTATTCGTGGTTGATGGTGGGCAGGAGTGGTAACTATGTATTAGCTGCATTCACGTTGCCCACTCATAATTCAGTATGAACTAAAAATTCTAACAATGTATGGTGAACCATAGCGTGAAGACGGTTTTATTAATTTTGGCAATATTTACCACATCGGTGGTGGCAGAGACATCCACACCGAAGATATGGGGATATGGTACAAAAACCTGTACCTCGTATATTGAGACCTATCGATCATGGGAACAGGGTAAACAGGAACAGGTGTGGGAATATTTTCGTTACCGTGATTGGCTTGCGGGTTTTATTACTGCACTTTCCCTGGCCACAGGTGTCGATATGATGCGTGGGGTAAAGGTCAAAAATGCCATGCGTCGTATCAATCTCCACTGTGAAGAGAATCTTGGTCTGGATTTCTTTACTGCATCATCAGAGTTTGTTCGGATTCTTGGCTCAGGAAGTCTCTCAGGCAATAAATGAGCTGACCAGATCTCAAACTGATTGCGCATATTTCTACTGTTGGGCGTAACTGTATTTATTAAGAACTTATGACATGCATAGCAACAAGGATTAATGAAGCGGAACTTTTTTAATGGACTAAGGAGGTTGATTGTATGTTATGTGTAAAATGCTCGGCCGAGCAAAGAATTGAAGATATTTACTGCCCAAGCTGTGGTGCATTGATTGAATTGCCAGAAGATCAGGATCCAGCGGGGGTAGCAGAAACCAACACGCGAACAGGTATCTTTGCTGGTGATACAGTTGAATCACTTTTCATATCAGGGCCAATATGGGTGAAGGTCTTGGTTGTCATGGTAATCGCCGCTATTATTTATTACCTCTAACAGATTGATCAAAATATAGAAAGTCGTTGTCCGCCTGCCTACAGATTGTATTATCAGAGCTCAGTGTAGGAGCAATACAGTGGTTTTTGATGTCTTGTTGTAGGTAGGCATACTGCGGATGAACTATCCGTACTATGGAGCCTGGTTGATAACCACCAGAGATTTGATGTCCATGATTAGCAGTAACCTGGATTTACTATGTCATGGTAATGTAGAAACGGCATGTTTGGTGTGATTTAGAACCATATTCTGGCATTTTTTGGTTGTTCAATATCAGCGGTAGTTTCAGGTAGACTCTTTAGGTGGGAAAATTTACTGACGATGAAGAGCTTGCTGCATCGTATACAAATGTTACTTGGTTTTATCCTGGTTACCTCTTCTTTCTCCAGTTGGGGGCAGGAGAGCCACTACCCGCATATAGGTCTTCATGATATTCAGTTGCCAACATTCGCTTCCAGCCAAGGAGAGCGAAGCGAAGGCTGGTAGACCCCGGTAGCCGTGAGGCCGCACTGCTTACCCGGCGTGCGTAGCGCCAGAGGGGAAGCAAAGTAGGCATCTGAACACGGCGTCAAGTCATCTCGGGAG
>JAAGZL010000818.1 GCA_024206335.1 Gammaproteobacteria bacterium | reverse complement strand
TGGTGTTTGGTTTTGTGAAGCGTTCAAAAGGACAGATCAAGGTCTATTCTGAGGCTGGAATCGGCACCACAATCCGTTGTTACCTACCTCGATCAACCAGCTCATCGGAACGGCATAGCCCGTCCATCACAATGGAGAATCAATTGCCAGGTGGAAATGAACTCATCCTGGTGGTGGATGATGAAGAGGGACTCATCGAAGTGGCACAACTCCATCTCGAAGAGCTTGGGTACACTGTAGTAACAGCCACCAGCGGCCACCAGGCCTTGGCAGTGCTTGCAGAAACCCCCTCCATTGACCTGCTCTTTAGTGACGTAGTCATGCCTGGAAGTATGAACGGTTACGAACTGGCAGAACAAGCTGAGATCAACCGTCCAGGGATCAAAGTGTTGCTTACATCTGGGTATACTGAAAAAGCGGCGGCACACAGTAGCCAATCACGGTTTGCTGCCAACCTGTTGAGCAAACCATTCACCCATGCGGAGTTGGCGCAAAGGGTGCGTATAATGCTGGATGATACTAAAAAGTGATGGATCTGCCTGAACCACAGCACCCTAATAACGCAGCACTCTAGTGTGCCATTACATCCAGGTTCAATCAGGCCCTGACCAACAAAGGGCGCTCAGAATTATGTATCAGCCTGATTTGGCGTGCCTACTGCAGGATTGAACCTGGCACTACCCCCTGCTACTTACTCTAGCGAGATCTCAACTAGTGTGATCAAGCTATTATTCTCTACACCAACCTTCAGATGTTGCAGATGAATATCCCTCCCCGTGGATTCATCAGAGTCTGGGAGCTCTATACCCATCTGGTTAATTCTGACCGTGCGCTCATGCAGATGCACCAGATCCAGTGGCAGTTTAAGCAGTTCCACCAGGGTATTCAGATACTCAATCGGATTATTTAGATTGGGTGCCCCAGTAAGAACAGCTGTACCACCTGATTGTTGTTCGGCTTCTACTCTACGCCTATGAACCAGTTGCCCTTTCAGATACTCAACAACATTCTCAAACAGTATGCGCTTAAGAGACTGCCTGATTTCGGCGTCACTTGCGGCAGGTGCCAGAAATCTATGCCCGGAAAAATAGATCCCAGTTTGTTGCACATCCCGTTGCAGAATATCGCCTTGGAGCCCGGTTGTGTAAACCTCCGTCTTGGAGTAGTTAAGAAACAGTAACGCATAAAACGGTTCACTACTGCCGGAACAAGATGAAGATATATACTCATCCATTTCACTACTCTGCTGGCACAGCTGTTTAATCTGCTTCATGCTGGAGAAATAAGCGAGTCTTTGATCTCGTGATGCGTTTTGGGACATCCCAGCCCCCAAAACGCACTCGATCTTCGACAACCTGTTATTGCCCCGGTCGTCCCGGTCACTGGCACTGCGCGACAACCTCGCAAGCTCGTTGCCGCTCCG
>JAAGZL010000817.1 GCA_024206335.1 Gammaproteobacteria bacterium | reverse complement strand
GGAATCTGAAGTCAAAGCAATAAGAAGGTTGATTGCAGAGCGGGAAACAGGAAGTGACCTTCTTCAGGAAGAAGACCTAGCCTATTATATCCAGGACGCAGCGAACACAATTAACCTGACTGCGCCGGGCTTATACCGTCGGATCATCAATGCGTTGAAGGTCTGGTGGGCACAGAGTAGCGTTGGCCAAATGTTTGCTCAAGCAGGATTGCGGGCTGAACTTACTCCGGAAATGGCTGTAGAGTTGGCTAAGGTAGCAACAAAGCGGGCTATGATTGAACCGGCTATGCAACAAGAAGAGGGTGTGTTAGCCTCTGAACCTACTGACATAGCAAGTGCTCGCAAGGCGAAACAGCTCAAAGACTTCAAGAAGAAACTCGGTAAAGATATTGATGAAAAGACTGCTGAGAGGATGCAGGAGATTGCAGACACCAGCTACAAGTACAAGGCAGGTGATGTTGTGTTGTCTGCCTCCTCAGGTCGCCGAATTAATATCATAGGCCAGACGCTCATAGATGACTTCCGTGAACCTTTGCCGCCCTTCAAGGATTACCAAGCTCGTCGGAAAGCTGTAAAAGCTCGTCCGCAGATTCCAGGATATGTTATTGAGTATGGTGCTCCGGGTGATGTGACTCGCACTACAATGGCTGAGTGGGGAATTGGAGGGAAAGCTACTGGGCCGCAATCTTTGAAGTCCAAGGCACAGTTGCCGATGGATGAAGCTTCACGTATGAAGCGGGCTGAGGCTATGGGCTTTGATACAGACACAGTCTGGTATCATGGAACTGGAAAAAATGTAACCGAGTTTAAACACGGGGCTGACTATAGTCTTGATGGCGGATGGATGGGCAAAGGCTATTATTTTGGTGGTTCTAAAAGCGCATCAAGATATGCAACCCTTCGGGGCAGCCCTACATATAAAGACGCTGATAGAGCGGCAAACGTTATTCCTGTTTACCTAAAATTACAAAACCCTTACATTGTGACAAGAGGGACAATAGGATCAAGTGCCTTGCGTGAAAGTTTTATTAATGATTTCGGGAAGGTAGCTTATCAAGAAGTAGCCTCTCGAGGTACAGGGACTAATGATTTTATTAACTTTAATAAACATATTGCGGATTACTTGCAAGAACAAGGCTATGATGGAATAGTTCTGAAATTCAATACTGATACAATACAAGAAGTTTCAATTTTTGATCCTTCACAAGCGCGCTCAATCAATGCAGCCTTTGACCCAAAGCAAACAGACAGTACAAACATCTTGCACTCTATGCCAAGTCCCACTGATTTCCTAAAGCGTTGGTGGGGGGAGAGTACCGACACACCGCTTGATGCTCACAATGTTGACCTTGCTGGCAAGTTCCGTGCTCACATCATTGATAATCTGGCTACCATAGATGAGAAATCTACTGACGTTCACAAGGTAGCTGAGGTAGCAAAGAGTAAAACTTCAGCAGAGCAATCCAAGATCAATCGCATGTTCCTTGACCCGCTTGTGGCTTTGGCTAAAACAACAGGGTTGAATCAAAAGCAGCTTGATGAGTGGCTGCTTGCGCGACATGTACTGCTTGATGATGAGAACTGGCAGAACACACAGAAACGCAGCTGGATGGTTGCTCGAGATTTGGCTAAAGCTCTTCCTAGCAAACTCCGGAAGGAATTAGACAAGCGTCGTATATCCCTTACAAAGGATGGAGTCTGGATTGATAAAGAGGGCAAAGAGCAGAAGGTCCCGAAGGCTTCAGTCCAAGATCGGATGGTAGATCTGGTTAATGAATACTTTCAGAAAGCAGAAGAGCTGGCTGCGGATGGAACACTTGGGGGACAGTTCACTGCGTGGAGAGACCTGCAGGATTCGTGGATAAAAATTCAAGCGCACTCAGCTGGATTGTATAGCCCCGGTAAGGTCGATGTTAATGGGCAATTACTTCCCGGGCAGCCAAAGCGGGTAAATATTTCTAATGCCCCTGATGCGTATGATATCTATCATGGGTACAGTGAGGATAAAGTCCAACACGAAGCACTTCAGGCAATGGCTGCGAAGTGGGATGAAATGACTAAGCATCAGCTTGATCTTCTGGTTGAGGGTGGAAAGATTACTGATGAAGAAAAAATTGCTATGCGGGAAGCTCATCCTCATTATGTCAAGTCACGGAGAGCAAGCTCAGACAATGATAAGAGCTTCGAGTTCCTGAACACTGTTACCGCTAGTGCAGGCAAGCCTAAGGTTCGGGCTGGCACGATCGAGTATGATCCAGTTGTTCATGTCATGCAGAACACGATAGCGCAGGCACATTCAAATGCTCAAGCGGGGCAGCAGAATCAAGCAGCATTATACTTACATCGAGAAGTAACCGGTAACCCCGAGCACTGGGATGGATGGTTTACTGAACAGAAGCAAGAGATCCACCACCTAGACACCTATGGCTTCTTGCATGATCGTCCAACCAGTAGCCCTGAGGCATTCGATATCCCTGTCACGATTATGTCTGATGATGGTAAGTCAGGTAAGACAGTGTATCTCCGGCCTATACCACAGAATCAGAAAGCCAAGTTGTTTGCTGCAGGGATGAATAAGCTTGGTGCACAGAATCAAGGTGCAGTGGCAAAGGTTCTGGGCTTCGGTAATAAGATTGTACGGAACATGGCTGTCACATTCAGCCCTGCTTTCTTAGCGGCGAATATCTTTCGTGATCCAGCAACCGCATTGTATAACCTTCAGGCTACTGAGGGTAAGGACTACACTAAGGATTTTCTTACAGGTATTGAAACAGCTCGCTTACGGTCTGCTATTGAAGGTGGAGTAGATAAGAAAAATAAAGGGCGTGCTGGTCTTGGTCAGGCTTGGAAGATATTGAACAGTGTATATACACACAGGGAGAGTGCTGACCCGCAGCATATAGCATGGGTTGAGGAATGGGAACATGCAGGCGGCAAACAGAGTTTTACTCAAGCCCTGAAAGAAATGGATGATGGGTGGAAAAGCTTTGAGAGTTCATTAGCCATTGCCAGAACACCTGGGGTAAGTCATGCCTATAAAGGCTTGGAGTGGGTTGAGAAGTATAACATTATCGTAGAGAATATCTCTCGCTTTAGCGCCTACTCAACTGTAATGGAAGCATGGGAACGGGGTGAGATTTCCAAGTGGGATACTAAGGAAAAAGCACAAAGGGAAGCGGCGATTATCTCTAAGGAGCTGACCACGAACTTTGATCGAAAGGGTTTCAGCTCCCAGGCCATTGGCTTGTGGCACCTATTCTTTAATGCAACTGTTCAAGGTAATGTGATAGTAGTAAGGAATCTGGCCAAGTCTAAGAAGCTACAGAAGATGGTAGTGGGTTCAGTAGTGACGGCTACGATGTTTGATTTGCTTGGCCGCATGTCAGCTGATGAAGATGATGAAGGGCGGAACGAATGGGATAACATACCGGATTACATAAAGGAACGGAACATTATACTTCCTTTCAAGATTGGCGGCGTATACGTCAAAATACCCGCGCCGTGGGTATACAATACGGTTTGGCGCACTGGCGGCATGATCGGGGAATTGGCCGCAGGGAAGCGCGATGTGGCGTCCGTACCCGTCGATATGGGGTTGTCATTAATGAATACATTTAACCCGATGGCTTCGGCCAGTTTGATGCAATCGCTTTCCCCAACGATACTTGATCCTTTTGTGCAAGCAGTAGAGAATAAGAACTTTGCTGGGAATCCGATCAAACCTACAAGTTTTCCTGGAGCTGCCGCGTTGCCTGAAAGTCAGTTGTATTGGGGTAGTACTCCAGCAGCATATATAGGTTTAGCACAAACACTGAATGCTTTGACAGGTGGCGATGTGGCTAAGTCAGGTTTCGTTGACATATCCCCTGGGGTTATACATAACTTTGTTAACTTCTTTACAGCTGGTGTGGGTAAGGCGGCAGGTCAGATATATGACTTAGGTAGTATTCCAATAAGTGATAAAGAGTTTGAAATAAAAGACGTACCTATATTGAGCACGTATGCTACTGCTCCAGGGAAGCAAGTGGACGTGCAGCTTTATCATGATAGAGTAGCACAGGTACTTCGAGCACAGAAAGCTGTAGACCTTTACGGGAAAGGGAAGACACGTGATATAGAGAAGCAACGTGAGTCACGAACTAAGTACGCTAAGGAACTGAGATTAGTGAATCATGTGAAAGATGTAGAGCGTCAGTTGAAAAGTCTACGTACACGGATGCGAGCTGCCCAAGGAAGGAAAGATACTAAGCGGGTGAAAGATCTGAAGTCAAGACTTACCTCTATACAACAGAAATTTAACAAGACCTATGAACAAAGGATGGGTCAAACTAAGTAGTGGGTAGCTCTCCTCCGGGAGCTTTCAGGGGGAGGGTAATCTCCCCCTGTTTTTTATAGCATTCCAAAGTAATCTCCAAAATGTTATATATAGTTTTCGATCAGGGCCGCAGTCCCCAGCTATTGTACGCATATCAGAAGCTTTTCTATGGTTTACTCTTTTTAATGAAGTCTTCTCAGTAATAGGATTATACTTCTCTTCCCAGCTTCCATAAACCATACAGTAAGGGCCGAATAAACTTTTGTCTAAATACCAGCAACCTTTACAACTTTTCATTTAAATTTCTCCAGGTCTTGTTTAGCGATTTTATATTTGGGAAGTCCTTTCCCACCTTGTATTTCTATTATATCCTCACCACCTATCATTGATCGAATAATCTGCCCAACTTCATGAGGCTTGTGCGTTCGACGTAGGGATCGTTCGAGTTGCTGGTGTGTGATTATACCGGTATTGCTTTCTCCTAGGGCTTGTTCAACTGAATGCTGGAAACCATCTGAGGTTATAATACCATCAAAGACTTCCGGTGCATCTGCCTCTGCCTCATACAAATACTCTTTTGCTCTTTCGAACTGAGGTACGTCGAGCATCATTTTACTGTTCTCGCTGATCGCACATATCATTGCCAGCTTATGAAGGTGAAGGGAACGACGAGTGTTGTAATCCTCAAAGCGGGAGTGCTTAAGGTTATCTGGTTGCTTTAGGTGAAAGTCATTAGCTATCTTCTCGAAAGCGGGAGTAGTTTTAAACTCGCCTTGAAGCATAGATATAGCTCGTAGATCAGAAACAAGCTTAGGGTAAAGCATCTCGTTGTTTGGACGTGTGCGATCATAGAGTTTAACTGGCACACTTTTTCTTGTGGATATGATGTTGGTTCGAGAAAAGAATCCCATGCGGAATGCCTGTTCTGGAAAGGTCTCTGACAGTGTTGTAGGTTGAGTACCCATAAGCATAGCCAAATGAGGGTTGGTAATCTTGACTGTTGAAGATGTGCCCCGACCACGGATCTGTTCTTCAAACATCTCGTTACAATTGTATAGCTCGTTTAAGAATGATACAAGCTGAGTATTGTAAACAGGAAGTAACGTGCCAAGCTCTGGTACACAGACTAGAACAGAATGGAATTCAACCACACCTGATTTACCATTTACCTTAGCTCGATAAGTGAAACATGAATCATCTTCTGCCATTAAGTCAATGATCCCTTTAGCTGAGATGGATCGGCCCGCCATTCTGAAACCACTGCCTTGTTGCATACCTTCGTTTGCGACATTGATAAGTTTAGCTACTTTATTTATGACGATATCTTTACCACAACCAGGTGGGCCAACGAGTAAGATGAATAAGTTTGCAAAGAGAGGAGGAAACGTAGGGTCAGTAGTGACCCACACTTTTCGGGAAAGCGCTGCACTTATTAAGAACAGCCCTCCCCATCGTTTAAAGTTCGCTGGTGCCGGAAGGTATTTTGCATACTCCTCCCAAGTATGCAAAAAGTCTCCTAGAACCCGAGGTTGTAAAGCCACAGTACTGCTACTCCATTAGATTAATGTATGTATGTTTGGATCAAATCAAAACGTACATACGTTAAGACTGCGGTTCTTTACCTTCCTGTAATATGGGACATAGTGCAGCAGTACAATTACTCTCGAACTCATTGGTATTACCAGGATGCTGACAGTATTCTAATACAATTTCTTCATTTGAATTACAGTGATATCCATAATAATCACAATGCTTTCGAAGAACAGGACAAAACATTCGTTCTTCAACTGCACCTTGTTTATCCCTTCGTGATTGGGCAGCTTCATCAGAATACACACCCTCTTTGTATCTCGCAGAATATCCTTTAAGAAGTTTATTCATGTTGTGTTCTAATGCTTCGGGTTGAGTAAAGCCGTAGTAACCGTATGCTTGGTCTAGGGCCATCCGGACTTTAGTAAGGTTATCAACAAAGTCCATAAGATCAATGTCCTTATTATATATTACCATCTTCTTAACGAGGTCAAGCATATCAGTAGTAGCGACTACATAACGAGGAATACAGAGTGAATCATTGGAGGTGCAACCGGTTAGGGCTATCTCTATATGCATAGATTGGCAAAGACCTTCAAAGTAAAATTCAGCATCACCAAGCTCTTCAATTATTTCTGAGTCGGGGATAATCTTAACTCCTGCAGCATTGTAGTGTTCGAGCAACTCACCCGCTTCACCTGCTAGGCCAATAGCCATGTGAAGGGTATGAGCTATTGCTGGTGTGAGAGTTGCAATAATATCTTCACCTGGTTTAGCTAGGTCGGCTACCATTTGTGAATAGGGATTCATAGTTTGTTCTCCAAAAGTTTCAACGATATGATCGTCTTTGAGTTGTAGGAAATTTTCAAGCATTAAAGTTTGCGGTACTTGTCATACAGTTCCATAGAATGAGGAAGCTGTTCACGTAAGGCAGCGACAATTGCATTAGCATATACACGGATTTCATATTGTGCGTGGCCGTCCTCACGCAGGGACAGAAGGTGCATCATGTTGTGTAGGTTCTGCTTCCACATCCAGTGGGTGTAATGGTTGAGGTGGAGGAACAAACGAGCCAGCTCCGTGGGGATGCCCGCTTCTAAAGCTAGTTCATATTCGGCATAGCTGTTTCTGCATGTTCTGTTTAAAGCTTCACAGTATGTTTGTGCAGATGTTAGCTGAATTTCTTCACCATTTAAAAATAGTTCTCGACCTTGTTTATTACTAGTCGCTTGCATTCCAACATGCTGAGGTTCAGGAACATACCATTCAGGCGGGAGCTGGACATACCGGCCGGACACTTCGTTCAAGCTGGCTGTGCGATGGCGTACCCACTGACGAGCGACGAAGATAGGTAACTTCATCTCTACCCATATCTCGATCATCTCGAAGGGTGAGGTGTGTTTGTTCTTCATCAAGTAGTCGGCGAGTTTTAAATCAGCCTCACGTGTACGATCACCATCCATTTCATCGTAGGACATACGAGCTGTGTTAGCTGGATCAGCATCATCAGCATCGAATGTATCGAGATACACTGCTCGTCGGGTAGGCCCAGCTATGTTATGGATACGGACGAAGCCGTGGTCTAATACAGAAGTAGTTTTAAGCATGGTTAATCCTCTTGTTTAATAATTCAGATCGTTCTTTACAGGTAACACATCGTTGACAGCCTGGCATTATAAGTTGCCTTTCAATTGGAATTACTTCCTCACACTCAATACATTTAGTGACTGGAGGTCTTGCTGCTTTTACTTCATCTTCAAGTTTCCTATTAGTAATTGAAGTTGAGATTTGATGTTCCACTTCTTGTTGTGCCTTGTCTACGTCATCCATTATTTTTTCCTTATGCGGATAGGTTTAAGCATGTTTATTCTCTTTGATTTTAGGGTAATCAATTATAACCCAGTGTGATTGAAGTAAAGATTCTTGGGTGTGATACATAGTACCTCCCCCAGGACATTCAAACATAAGATCTTCTTTGTTTAAAGGAGTACTTACCCGCAACTTATATATAATTTTAGTTGAGCTTTTGTCCCCTAATTCAGATTGTAATACACAACCCGCAATTAATTTATTATTCTTTTTATCTTCATTACATCTATTCATAATTTCCACTTTTTCCAGTGCTTAGGTTGTTGACGAATAAGTGAAGGATCAGGATGCCCTACACCATTTGGATTATCCTTACTCCGAAAGCCCAGGTTCCAACCGGACTCCATCTCTGCAGGAACATACCAGTCACGGTCAATGCCCTCAGGAGAAGTAAGTGTAATGTGCTGTTCCATTAAATCAGTGACGATCAAGTTAACATCTTCTTCTTGATGCTGCTTATACCGGTAGCCGAGTTCATCGTGCTTCTGGAGAAAGATTTCAATGGGCAGAGACTTCGGGAACTTGTGCTCAAAGAGTTCAATGCTTGGGGGTGTAAGCTTATCCCTTACGGCGTCGACCCCATACAGGTGTGCTTTAAGCATGAGGAGTAATGATGTATTGCAATAATCTGCAGCAACGGATTGAGGTTCATAAGCCACGGCCTCACGTAATGTAGCATCATCATTAGGACGACCAAAGAATCGCCGTGTTCTCCCAAGCATGGTAGTGATTTCTCCTTTGGTCTGCACTTGCTCAGCTACCCAATCATGCCACATACACATTTCAGGTAGCATCTCAAAGAATACTTTTTGATAATGGACAATGAGGCCAATGTCGATGTGGGAGTGCTTAGACATTTGCGGTGGCTTACCCAGGTAGGAGGTTCCATGCCCAAGTGTTTTGCTTACATCGCGTCGAGATTTGCCGCGGTAAAATTCTACAGATGCGATCTTCTTTGCAGCAGTGAGCATGTCTTTAGGGAATGCTCCATGTTTGATTGCCCATTTAATAGTGAAGTCCTCTGGCCAGGGTAGATCATCCCAAACCATTGAGGCAGCAAGAGAATGTAGATCGCCACATTCAGTACCGGCTATATAATTCTCTAAACCAAACAGACGATAGCAGATAGCGGCTACGATACGGGATTCAATCTGTGCGTAGTCAGGTGCGGATAGCTTCCAATTCTTCTGTACCGTAAGGGTATGGCGAAGTTTGGGTGTTATGTTCTGACCATTGCTCCCATACCCCATAGCATTCGTACGAGAAGCGAGTCGTCCTGTTTCAGTTGTTGAACCGAATGAACACCTGAACATTCCATCTTCGAGTCTGCACTTGAGAAAGCCAAGAGACTTTGTAAGATCTGCAATGGTAAGACAGACCAAGGCAAAAGGGGTAGCATAATGGGCAGCATACTTCGGCCCTTTAGAGAACGCTCCGATAACTTTTTCAAGTGCCTCGCGGTCAGTAGATGGGCCGTAGGTTCCATCGGTTTTGCGGGTCTTGTATTCTTTAATGCCATAGGTCTTTAACCAATGGGGTTGGTAGAAGTATGGCTCGGCAATGGAGTTAGTTTCTATCCCAAAGAAGTGATAGAACAGGCGGAGCTTCTGGGCTGGAGAATTAGGCTTGAAAAGATCATTAGCTTTAAGTCCCTTGTGATAAATCTTAAGGGCTTCTTCACCGGCAATTATTTTAGCCTCACGCCTCCAGGCAATAGGCCTGTCTTTCCATTCATCCCATGAACGAGGTAGGGAATCGAGGGCAAGACCTGATACCACCGAAAATTCATGTACACACATACGAGTGTAGTAATCGAAATAACCAATGGCCTCCAGCATCTCGTTAAGAAAAGCTGTAAGGTTTGTAACGATACCAGTGAGTTCATGCTTCAATTCATTCCGTACTGCTTGGTCTGCAGGGATACCATTGAAGGACATCTCGAGAAGTGCAGCTTGTAATTCCATTTCAAAATTATATGTTGCCCAGCGAGTATCATCCATGAGGTCAGCCAACCCATCACGGATCTCGAATAGGGTAAGGTTATCCATTCCAGAATAGAAGGCCAAACGGCCCATTGTATCTAGGATAGCGGGGTTATCCTTAACTGTGTTTATGATTCGCATAAAAATCTCATGATATCTCCACAGTTGCTTTGTACCTGTCAATAAACTCACGTACCGTAGGCATATCAACATAACAAGCAGGCCAACGATTAGGGGTGCCTGCACAGATGCAGAATTCTCCATCACCCTCGAGTGTTATATCATTGAGGCAGTACCTTTCGAATCCAGTGGGGCCGCCATCGAAAGCTAATATCGGTTTATCTGTATCCGTATTCGTCACCCGCATGGTAAGCTTTTTG
>JAAGZL010000816.1 GCA_024206335.1 Gammaproteobacteria bacterium | reverse complement strand
GCTCCAGTGCCGTCATTGTGGTCGAGGGATGGAGTTAGTTCGGTTATATCACCCAGCCAGAGGTGTGTTTTACGATCTGCTGGCACCTCCAGATTAAAACTGTTGGTTATGACGGCGATAACAATTACGCATAGCTAGTAGGTCACGAACTTTAGTAAACTAATCCGACTTGCTGTTGGTGCTCATGCTTTGTCGGGAGTGCTTTTTGTTCAGCGTCTTCGGTGCCACATGCCCGTCTGCGACTACGATAAACCAAACACTTGGCTGGAGGCCCCGGAGGGCGCGACCTGAAGGTCACATCTGCACCTTGCCAAGGGCACCAAAAGTAGGCGCTTTAGACGACCAGCCTTGGCCTCAGTGTGCTCCGTCAGTACAGCGAGTGCTTTGGGTATCGGTTTACGTCTTGCATCTGCCCCCTCGGCGTGCCCCACGAAGCGCTCTGGGTATCAGGTCACGCAGAGGTTGTTTTGCATTATTCAGAGGTGCCCTAGGCCTCTTTCTTGCGCCCAAACGGGCTCTTGAGCACGGCACCAATGCCGATAACAATCAATACTCCAAACTTCTTAAGAAAGACCAATGCCATGGCCAGAAAGCCGGTTTTAGCGATGACTTTACCAGTCACCAGTGCTCCCAGTCCATAGGCGGCAACTTTATCGATACTGGGGTTAAAGTCGCTGTATCTG
>JAAGZL010000815.1 GCA_024206335.1 Gammaproteobacteria bacterium | reverse complement strand
CATTATCCACGCCGCGAACAGCCTGGTTATCGATGGCAATAACAACCCGACCAACGCCCAGGTATTGGCTCGCATCGGCAAAGGCTCACTCAGTCATATCAGCCCGGTGATGCGTGAATGGCGAGCCGCCCGAACAACCGCTATCAGTGCGGCACTGGCGATGCCGAGTGAGTGCCGAGAAATGATTGACCTGTCGTTGTCACAGCTCTGGACGGTGGCCACCCAAGAGGCACAAACCACACTTGACGCCCTCGCCACAGAACGGGATAGCGCCGTAACAATGTTAACTAACCTAACGGCCGATAATGCCGCGCTGGTCGCCCGGCTGGAGGAACGTGACGCACGACTCCACAGCCTGACCGCCGACTTGGCCGCCGTACGGAAAGAAAACCGGGAATTGCAAAAAGAGTTACTGACAATGGCCCGCGCAGGGACAAAAGGAGCGCCAGGCTAAGCCAATCACAGCAACCGCGAAGCAAAAACACAAACAATAGGGTGGCAATACTGCAACACCCCAACAGGAACCCCACAGGAAAAAATAGGTGTTACGACAGAGTGAGATAATTGTATTGCACAATACAATGAAGCTGCCATGATAAACACTAATCGCAGGAGCCTTAGCTATGACCACCCCGCTACCCACCCAACAGACCTATACGGAATTACAACAAGCCTACAGCCAGTTTAACCGCGCATTGTTTCAAGACGCCCTCCCCCCTTGCCTGATTACTTTGCAGCGCCACAAGAAAACCCTGGGCTATTTCAGCCCCGAGCGCTTTGT
>JAAGZL010000814.1 GCA_024206335.1 Gammaproteobacteria bacterium | reverse complement strand
GACTCAGTAACGAGTGATGATATAACAGGTCAGACCGGCACATTGAAAACCTGAAAGTCCCCAAAGTCTATTAAGACTGAGGTTTTGATAAGGACAGTGTGCGCGAACTTCATCGAGGCCAGAAGAGCTAATACTCTTCATTAACAGGCCGGATATATGGAAGCAACCCTGTCCCTATTATTACAGTTGTAAAACGGGAGGAGACCATATATGGGGACTTGGACGTCCCAAAACGCATCACGAGATCAAAGACACGCTTGTTATATATACTCGTCTGCTTAGTGATGAGCACTACACCACGAATGGCGCACTTGTGGCGATAGGTATAGGGCATGCTGTTTATTACCAGCGTGCAGTGATGCTGCGTGATCCGGAAGAACTTGGGGGATACTGTTACATAATCTCTCGGATATGTTAGATGTCAATATAGATCCAATGCATGCCTGGTTTTTCTGTTGAACTACAGAGCTGAGAGTTGGCTGGAAACATCCTTAACCACATTAGCAATTCTTCCCTGGTTACGTCGTTCCTCGTTGGAAAGATAGATGGGGATATCACTTTTGATCCCCGTCGGATTACCACCCAATGTCAAAATTCGATGAGCCAATTGAACTGCTTCATGGGGATTGTGAGTTACCATAAGCACTTTCATCGGGTACTGTTCGGTAATATGTAGGAGCAATAGTCTTAACTGGTTGGCGAGCTCTTCATTCATAGAGACAAATGGTTCATCCAGTATCAGAACCTCTGGTTGAAAAGCCAGTGCTCGCGCGAGTGAGACTCTTCGTGCCATACCGAGGGATAGTTTTGATGCATCCAGAGAGGCATGTTCTTGAAGGCCTACCTCATATAGCATCTGTTCTACCAGCGGTTCATTGTTTGGTGCGACCAGAGTAACGTTTTCCCGCACGGTTCGCCATGGTAATAGATAAGGTTCCTGAAAAACAAAACCAAGTCGGTGATGCGTCTCTGTAATTTGGCCAACAAATTCACTATCCAGGCCCGCTAGTATGCGTAATAAAGTTGTCTTCCCACATCCTGATGGCCCAAATAGAACAGTAGTTTTTCCGTTTACTAATTCAAATCTAATATCACCCAAGATTACCTTTTCTTGAAAGGGTTTGTGTTGAATATCTATGTGCATCAGTTGACACGCCATTGATTGACGTGCCTTTCCCAGGGGCGAATTGCCCCGTATTCAATGAGCCAGATAACCACGATAAAGGTGATGGAGTAGGCCAATATGCCGGTAATATCGAACAGCTGAAAAAAGAGATGTAGCTGAAACCCTACACCGTTACTGCGCCCCAATAACTCAACGACCAATACAATCTTCCAGACTAGTGCTAGACCAGAGCGAGCGGCCGCTGCGATGAAGGGAGTGAGTTGAGGCCAGATTACCTCCTTCAGAATAACCCTTCTTGATAAACGATAGCTGTGGGCCATTTCCATCAAGTTACGATTCAGTGCTTTGGCTCCTTCGCGTAGCGTTACTGCCACATTGGGGATCTTGTTGATTGCGACAGCCAGTACTGCAGCTACTTCATTCAGGCCCACCCACAGATAGCAGAGGATGATAACAACTAGGGCAGGCAGGTTAAGTATGAATAGCAACCAGGGATCAAAAAAGCGTCCCACAGTGGTTTGCAGCCCCATTACCAATCCAATAAAAATGCCTACACCCATTGCAAGTATAAAAGCTGCGAATACCCGTCCGAGTGTAATTGTGCAATGAAACAATAACTCACCGCTAACGGCTTCGGTGGAGATGCGATGAAAAACCTGTCCGGGTGGTGGAAGGAGTTCGGCGTCAGTAAAGATTGCTACAACAGCCCACAACCCAAATAGTGCCAGGAGAGACGCCATCTGTATCCCGGTATTTATCAGTGTAGATGAGGTTATAATGGGTTGTTTCATTAATACAGCTAGTGATCAATGGATTGATTGAATAGAGGTATTAATAACGAATATCATCAATAAAGGACCCCTGATCCAACTTGTTGGTATTTCCAACCAGTTTTTTTCCGCCTATGGTCGCCAGCAGCCGATATAGATGGGCCGCTTCCCGACGTTCGGTGGTACCCCAGTGTAAAGGTATTCCTTTCAGAAATCCCTCTTTTAATGCCAGGAAGCTCCGTTCTGACTTTGTTTTCATCAAGGGTTTCAATGCCTCCCAGGCAGCGGGTTGCTGGGTGAGGATTTTTTTTGCTTTGCGCGAAGCTCGATAAAGCGCCTGAACCAGCATGCGTCGGTCTTGTAGTAGCTCGGGGGTAAAAACGTAACCAATCATAGGAATATTTTTTTTTACGCCTAGCTCTATCAGAGTGTTCTCCGCATCAATTATACGTCTGAATCCTTTCGCTTCCAGTTTGGCAGCATAGTGCCAAAATGTGATGACTCCATCCAACTCAGCCATTTCCAGCTTCTTTGAAAGCAGGGGGGGGGCTCCGTAAATCTCCTCAAGAGAGTCTGACAGGTTGATGTTGTGGTGCTTTTTGGCAATAGCCTGGATCAATAGCCAATTTTTATCCAATGGGCCGCCGGCAATGCCGATTTTCTTGCCCCTTAAATCATCAACTGTTGTGATGTTGCTGTCTGCTGGTACCATTAAAGACCCACCCATTAGCGAGTAGGGAATAAAACTGTAACTACGGCCCTCACTCCGCTGCCTGGATACCCAGATCCAGTCATTTACAATGGCGTCGACAGCTCGCCCATGTAGCGCAGTGGTGGTTGCCATCTTTCCTGCATAATGTACCACTTCCAGGTTGAACCCCTCCGCTGTATCCAGCTGGTACCTCTTAATGGTCTGCAGCTCCCAGTTCACAGTACCGAATTTCAGAACGCCAACCTTTAATGTAGGGGGGGATGCAGAAACGTGGCCGACAAGGCATGCAAGAACAATAACTATTACTACTCGGGCTCGTTGCATGGGTAAAGCTCCTCGGGTTGACCGTCAAAAAATGTAGTATTCTAAAATTCTCAGTTGAACACCACGAAGGGTGTGCTTGGGCGGTACCGGGTAAGGCACAACGACATGGAATAGTTATTCTATTCCAAGGGGTTGTAATGCTTACCGCTCCATGCTTTGCATCATGACAGGTGTGGCATTTTTTGAAGATCTCATGGCTGTTGTTTGCAATGGTGGGTGCAGCAATCATGATGCATATCCCGGCAAATATAAGGGAAATTCTTAGCCATTACTGCACTCAATTACCATAAATGAGCTGACCACTGTTTTATATTTGTCACGTCCGCGTAGGATGATCAATTAGCCTTTTGTATTAGCCTACATGTTGCATGAGGATATCTGGATTATTTACTATGCTGGCAAAACGGGTTACCTGAAGAGAGGTGGGTAAGGAGTGTGGACAGGAGCGGAAACTTTTGACCGTCGACCGACGAGTCAGAGCTGTGGCTATGGTTCGATGTTGATGGTCCAGGACCCTAGGCCAGATGGGGCTGAAAACTGATCGAGACAAATTATTCATTTGTATTGTATGTTTGGTGTCCTTAACTTTATGATATTCCTGCAAAACATATGTTACTCAGTCCGTCTTTATGCATCAATCTGGTTGGTGACGGTGGGGTTGTAGACATTACTCCTAGGTTAATCGCTGGATAGGAATCAATCTGCATCTGCTTCAATTCTTAGCTATTGGACTTTTGTCGCATTGTCGATGTGGAGCAAGGATCTTTAATATTTTTATATATATTTAGATTGATACCTGTGCTTAAGGAGCATAATGAAATTTCTTGTTCTTGGATCTGCAGCAGGTGGTGGTTTCCCCCAATGGAACTGCAACTGTGACAACTGTAAACGTGCACGTGCAGGTGATCCTAGTGCGAAATCCAGATCACAATCTTCCCTGGCTGTGAGCGCTGATGGTGAAAACTGGTTTCTTCTCAATGCCTCGCCGGACTTACGTGATCAGATCGCCAAAACTCCCGCACTCCACCCCAAAACAGGAAAGCGGCATAGCCCCATCCAGGGCGCCGTGTTGACGAATGCAGATGTGGACCATATCGGAGGGCTCCTGACCTTGCGGGAGAGCCAGGAGCTGAATATCTATGCCACACCACGTGTGCA
Source organism: Gammaproteobacteria bacterium (assembly GCA_024206335.1). Lineage (GTDB taxonomy): Bacteria > Pseudomonadota > Gammaproteobacteria > Chromatiales > Chromatiaceae > JAAGZL01. Next base: position 15,591 of record JAAGZL010000814.1, on the reverse strand, counting down.
GGGGGTGCTACGACAGAATAGTCTGTTTAACATTCTTAATCCAGACTTCGTCGCCCGCTTCGATATGCATGTTGAACAGGATTTTGAATTGACCAACGCTGATGGTTCATTATCCGGCTTGTTGATTACTGTTTTTCCGGTACCGGGTAAAGTGGCACTGTATCTGGAGGATGAGTCTGCGGGACCTAATTTTGGAACTCTTCCGGAAGATACAGTTGGCCTCAAGATCACCGAAATAGGGAGAGAAGTGGTGGCATATTATCTACCAGGTTGTGCCTCTATGCCTGATAGTCTCAGCGAACGTATTCGTAGTGCTGACCTAGTGTTTTTCGATGGTACTACCTGGACTGATGACGAGATGCTGATGATGGAAGTGGGGCATAAAACTGGACAACGTATGGGGCATATGTCCATGTCCGGTGAAGATGGCAGTATTGCAGCTTTCGCTGATCTCGATATCGGGCAACGAATATTCATTCATATTAACAACACTAATCCGGTGCTACTCGATGATAGTCCACAACGGCGCGAAGCAGAATCCGCCGGCTGGCAAATCGGGTTCGACTGCATGGAGATTTACCTATGACAGATTTGCTCTCCCCCGATCAACTAGAAGATGCGTTGCGAACTATTGGTGTTGAGCGTTACCACAACCTCCATCCATTTCATAAAATGCTGCACGGCGGTCAATGTAACAAAGGACAGGTTCAGGCATGGGCTCTGAATCGTTACTACTATCAGTGTGGAATTCCCCGGAAGGATTGTGCATTGATGGCCAACATGGAGCAGAAGGAAATGCGCCTGGAGTGGCGGCAGCGCTATTTTGATCACGATGGTTTGGGGGAAGATGAAGGCGGAATTGAACGCTGGCTGAAACTGACAGATGCACTGGGCCTGGACCGTGACTATGTCATGTCCACCGAGGGTATTTTGCCAGCAACCAGGCATGCTGTTGAAGCTTATATCCATTTTGTTCGGGATAAACCACTTCTGGATGGGATAGCCTCTTCGCTTACCGAACTGTTTGCTCCCGCTATCCATAAAGAACGAATCTCGGGTATGTTGGTCAACTATGATTTCGTAGATGATTCAATGCTGGGCTATTTTCGAGAACGCCTGAACCAGGCGCCGAGGGACGTTGAATTTGCACTTTCCTATGTCAGACGGCACGCAGTAACTGTCCCACAACAGAGAGCGGTTTTGAATGCCCTCTATTTCAAGACCGATGTTCTGTGGGCGCAGTTGGATGCACTCTACTTGGCCTATGTAGAACCAGATATGATACCACCGGGAGCATATATACCAGCTGGATAGCCTGTTTCCATGTCATGCTCAGTTTGCCATGTTGGTATCAGCAGATGAGATATTTGGTGGCACACCGATTTTTCTGCTGGTTATATATTAGGTAGGAACCGGATCACTATTAGGAGGAATTAGATGCAATGCGATACCGATGGTTTTTCCACGCCTGGTAATGGTCTACGCCTTGTAGCAATCTTGGCCGTTATAATTCTAGTGTGCCCGGCATGGTCAAGTGCACAACCCTCCGGGCAGAGTACTGATCCGTTGAATTCAGTAATGTGGAAGGAGATGCGTGCACTACTTCTTAATAATCAGCCGGTTGTTTTTGATGACCGTGTTGTAGTCCACGCTCCTGCCAGTGCCGAGGATTCACTTAATGTTCCGGTCAAGGTTGATGCAACGGCACTCGGTAAAGTAAAGCGCTTAATCGTTTTTGCTGACTTGAATCCAATACCTAGAATTCTGGAGATGGAGCCCAATCTAATACGGCCGCTAATCAGTTTCAATTTTAAGGTTCAGCAGGCTACCCCTCTGCGCGCTGCCGCGTTGGGTGCGGATGGGGTTTGGCATGTGGGTGGGGTGTTATTGGATGCGGCAGGCGGTGGTTGTACCCAGCCCAGCGTGGGTAGTGGAAGTGCTGACTGGAGTGAGCAACTTGGTAATGTATCTGCCAGGGTGTGGCCAAATAGTGAGGGTCAACGGGTTAAGTTGCGCCTCATGCATCCTATGGATACCGGTCTGGCTGATAGTATTCCTGCTTTCTATATCGAGCGGATTGACCTGAGTAATACTGAAGGGCAGTCGCTGGCTGTAATCCATCTCTATGAGCCGGTGGCAGAAAACCCCACGCTTACTCTGGAACTTGTTCAGCGTGGAGAGGTCCACCTTTCGGCCATGGATAATAATGGCACCCACATACAGGCGCGTGTTTTAACGGCCATGTAACTGCATAGGAATTATCATGACTCAACAGCGCGCCTACCTATCATTATTGCTGGTCATTTTGTTTGGCTTGTGCGGGCAGGTTCATTCTGGAGTTAGAAGTTATCAGTTAATCCCGCAACAAGTGGCTCCCGATGTCTACGTCTTTGAGGGTAGCAGAGAACATTTTAACTTTGAGAACGGTGGTAATATCGTCAATACCGGTTTTATTGTTGGCGTGGATGGTGTCATAGTTATAGATACCGGGCCATCAAAACTGTATGGCGAGGAGATGCGTAGGGCGATAGCAAAAATTACCGATAAACCAATCGTAAAAGTATTTATAACGCACCTTCATCCTGATCATTTTTTAGGCAGTCAGGGATTTGCCAATGCACCTGTAGTAGCGCTACCAGAAACGGTGGTTGGTATTAAGCAACTGGGAGAGATGTTCAACGATGCCATGTATCGCCTGGTAGGATCCCTGATGAAGGGGACTGAAGTTATTGTACCAGAGGTATTTGATTATCAACCAACTGTGGACATAGCAGGACGGAAGCTGGACCTGATCAAATTTTCCGGTCATAGCGGGAGTGATTTAGCCATACTGGATCGCAGCTCTGGTGTTCTGTTTGCTGCAGATACCGTTTTTTTTGAGCGAACTCCTACCACCCCCCAGGCCAACGTAGATCAGTGGATCAGAGATTTAAAACAGCTTGAAGCGGTTCCGTTCAAGGTGCTGGTGCCAGGCCATGGTCCCGTAGTGGATGATCAGCGCGCCATTAAACAGACTGCGTCCTATCTGAACTGGCTGAGGGAGAGCTTGAGCCGGGCTGCAGAGCAGGGGCGTAGTATGGCAGAAGTGCTGGTTCCGGATGAGAGCGGTAACCCATTCTTTTCCCTCGCAGTATTTTGGGAGGAGTATCAACGCTCTGTAGCGCATCTTTACCCGAAACTGGAACAGCAGGCCATATCGCATGGGGGCGTTGAGCAGAGCCAGCCATGAGAGCGCTCATCTTGATGTTGTGCATGCTTGGACTTACAGCCGCTGCACCAGCAGAACAGTTGTTTGATGAGCATGGCTACCGCATAAAGAACTATCGAAGAGCTACACCGGATGCAACACCAGCAGGAACGCTATTAACTACAGATCAACTCAAAAGGCTGGTCGATTCTTCCGCGCCGATTTTAATTGATGTCCAGGCCATTACTGTGCGACCGGAAACCCGGGAGTTTGGTATTGCATGGTTACCAGACAAGACCCGCTGGCATATCGCGGACAGCACATGGCTGCCTAATGTTGGATATGGGGAGCTGGACCCGCAGATGCACAGCTATTTCGAAGATAACCTGCAACGTTTGACTGGAGGGGACAAGCAAAAGGCCGTGGTCTTTTACTGCATTGTGGATTGTTGGATGTCGTGGAATGCGGTGCGCCGTGCAGCAGGCTGGGGATATGGAAATATCTACTGGTATCCAGAGGGAACTGATGGCTGGGAGCAGGCAGGTTTCAGATTAGTTCAAGGTACTCCATACCCCTTGGAGTCGATGCAATCCCCAGATGATGATTTTTTTACCTCATACGACCTGTTGGATTTGAGGCAGATTGCCAGGCAGGCGAGGGCTAGTAGTCGAGATATACTGCTTGTATTCGAAACAGATCATTGCCCATTTTGCGCAAGAATGCGAAGAACTGTGCTGAAAGATGTGGATGTCATCGATGCTCTACAGTCCCATTTCATCGCACTATCTGTGAATATCGAATCGGATCAACGCATGTATGATCAGGCCGGTCATCCAGTGAAGATCAGCCATTTTTCACAGAAACAACACCGTGTGGTTCTAACACCAACCCTGCTGTTTTTTGATCCCGACTTCAATCTGCTGCACAAGCATAGCGGTCTGATTGCCACCAATCACCATATAAGAAAGCTGTTCGACTATGTCAATACCCGGGCTTACGACAGGCTGTCGTGGAAGCAGTATCGGGAGCAGTGATTGATTGGATCTTTTTAACGCATGTATTCATGATGATCAGACTGGCTCCTCTGAAAAGCCGGTATTGCGTTCAGTGCTCCTAATAATCTCTAACCTAGGAGTGTTGGTTGATGTTTAAACTTGCTCTGTTAGACTTTTGACTAATTGTAGCTAGGCCGATAGGCTAATAAAGTGAATGAGCGTTTCGGTCCTTTACTGTCCAGGGGGGTGCGGCTATCTGGTTGCAATCATCTCTTGGTATCAAAGGACTGGATGGTGTTTTAACCCGATTAGAAGGAGAACCCTATGAAATGGGAAGCACCTGATTTTTGTGAGCTCCGTATGGGCTTTGAAGTAACTGCCTACGTTTACACTCGTTAAACAGTGGTGGATTGGGGAGCTTTGTCACCAAAGCTCCCCGAAAACAGCAACTCCTGAGACTATTGTAAAAACTCCACATCCACTGCAGGACAGAATCTATGACGTCGTCAAACGCGCCGTTTGCGCTGAATGAACGCCCCGAGATCAATCCGGTATTCCTGTTTCGCTGGGAAGAACAGGAACAGGCATATCTACTGCTCTACCCAGAAGGCATAATTAAGCTTAATGACTCTGCCGGTAACATTCTTAAGCTGTGCGATGGTGAGAGAACCATCGAGACCATAGTTGCTGAACTAAAGGTACTATTTGGTAACGACAACATCGAAGGTGATGTCTACAACTTTATGGAGGTTGCCCATGGGAAAGGGTGGATCACAGCTAAAGCTTGATGGTGATGGTAAACCGCTTTGGTTGGTTCTTGAACTGACATATCGTTGCCCACTTAAGTGTCCATGGTGCAATAATCCACTTGATTACGATGAAATTCGGAATGAATTAACCACCGATGAGTGGAAAAGAGTGCTTCGGGACGCACGTAAAATCGGCAGTCTGCAACTTGGATTTTCCGGTGGTGAGCCAATGCTGCGTCCAGACTTGGAAGAGTTGGTTGAGGAGGGTGATAAACTTGGATATTACACCAACCTCATCACCTCCGGGATGGGTTTGACCAAAGAGCGGCTTATTGAGCTGAAACGCTGTGGTCTAAAACAAATTCAGTTAAGCCTCCAGCACAGTAACAAAAAGAAGAATGATGTGATGGTTGGCGTCGAGTCTTTTGATGAGAAGATGTCTGTTATTGAAGAGATAAAATCACAGGGATTCCCTGTTGTTCTTAATGTCCCACTTTCTCGCTACAATGTTGATGCGGTTGATGACATTATTGATATGGCGGCACGTACCGGTGTGGAATACATTGAATTTGCCAATATTCAGTACTACAATTGGGCGCTTCTGAATCGTGCTGCACTGCTTCCAACCATAGAGCAGATTGAATATGCTGAAGAGCGGGTCAATCGAGCACGGGAGCGACTTGGTAAAAGCCTGACAATCTATTTTGTGGTGCCAGACTATTTTGATGGTAGGCCGAAAGCCTGTATGAATGGTTGGGGGGCCATTCACCTGACGATAGCCCCTGATGGTTCAGCCCTGCCTTGTCAGGAGGCACAGGTTCTTGACGGCGTAGAGTTTCCCAATGTCCGTGATCATGATCTGGGGTGGATCTGGCATCAATCCCCCGCATTCGAAATGTATCGCGGCAATTCGTGGATGAAAAAACCATGCGTCGATTGCGATGAAAAAGAGAAGGACTTTGGCGGTTGCCGGTGTCAGGCATACTTGCTGACAGGCGATGCAACCAATACCGATCCAGCCTGCTCGAAATCAAGACATTTTGATATTATTCAATCTGCAGTTGAGGCCGCCCGTATCAACCAGATGCCGCAAATGCCATTGGTGATGCGATCGAGGGGGGCGATCAATGGCAAGATGAAGTTGATCAAACCATGAGATTGCCACACGAAACACTTGGCGGAACGGTATTGGCAGGAGTCACGCTCATTGCAGTGCTTTTATTGGTGGCCAATTTGTTGGTGAGCATTTAGTGTTGGAGGTATGGGGGGGGTTGGAAATCATTGCCCGCTGGCTTCACGTCATGGGGGTGCTGGTTTGGATCGGGCACAATTATGCGAATGTTATAGTAAATCCTACCTATAAATCTGCTGGCCCGGAAACTCCCTTGTCGGTAGTAGGAGAACGCTTTGAATCCGCTCTGCATCGAGAACATGGCATCTTCCGTTATGCCTCAGTGGTGGTTTTGATTAGTGGTTTTTTTATGTTGTGGCATAAGGGTATTCTGATAGATGCATTAACCATGCAAGGTGGCGCCGCGGTCCTTGGTGTCGGTGTGTGGCTCGGTATACTTATGGCTTTGAACCTCTGGTTGGTCCTCTGGCCACACCAGAAGCGGGTGATTGGCTTTGTGCCAGCTGACCACCAAGAACGCATTCGCTGCTCGCGTATAACCTTTCTCTCTTCCAGGACTAACACGATACTCTCATTCTCCGCGCTGTTTTTTATGCTGGCCGGAGTTCATAGTGCCTATCTATTCGGCTAGGAGTGCTTGGCCGATGAGTCCCTATAATTTTGCAGCCGGGCCTTCATCTCTACCTGCGCCGGTCCTGGAGGCTGCCAGAGCCGGTTTCGAAAACTGGGATGGCAGCGGCCAGTCAGTTATGGAAATCCCCTTCACCGGTAGTGAATACGAAAGTATTCATGACAATGCGGTTGAGGCACTGACCAGAATTCTAAAAATACCCGATGGATATCGGGTCCTGTTCATGCAGGGAGGTGCTTATGGCCAGTTTTCCATACTACCGATGAATCTCCTACGGGGGGCAGATCGTGCAGACTATGTGGTAACCGGGCATTGGTCGCGACGGGCTGCCCAGGAAGCGCTGAAGTATTGTTCGGTCAATATTGTTGCTGATGGTGAAAACAGTAACTATCTAAAAATTCCTGATAGGCACCTGTGGTCCTTGAATTGCGAGGCTGCCTATTGTCATATCACAACCAATGAAACCGCTAACGGGGTTCAGTTTCATACTTTACCCGATACTGGCGATGTGCCTCTAGTGGCGGATGTTACTTCAGATTTTTTGACAGCCCCCCTAGATATAAGTCGTCTGGGAGCCATCTATGCGTCGGCACAGAAAAATATTGGTATTGCAGGTCTGACGCTGGTAGTTGTTCGAGAGTCGCTGTTGGGGGATGCGATGCCCATAACTCCATCGGTGTTTGACTACAGCCGTTTGGCGACATGCAAATCTAAAGTGAATACCCCGCCAGTGTGGGCTATCTATATTGCTGGCTTAATGTTCAGATGGATTGAGTCTGAAGGTGGTTTAGAGGAGATGTCACGCCGCAATGCGAACAAGGCAGAAATTCTCTACGAGATGATAGGTAACAGTGATTATTACAGTTGTAACGTCGAAAGGCAGGATAGATCATTGGTCAACGTTTGTTTCGCACTTCCTTCGCCAGTATTGGAAATGAAATTTTTGGAAAGTGCGCGGGCCAGTGGATTCCTGAATTTGGAAGGCCATTCAGCCGCGGGAGGAGTTCGAGCCAGCTTATACAACGCCGTAAGTGAAGCAGCGGTGGTAGCATTGACAGCATTCATGGATGATTTTCAGCGCCTTGAAAGTAGAGTTTCGTGAGATGAGTAAATTGCTTGGCTTCCGGTTTTACATGCGAAATCTAAGGCTGTTGTTAGCGGTGATTAAACTGTGGTTAATAGGTGTTTTTGGGGCACCGATTTCTCGTCATGATTCTTCCTTTCAAACTAAGTTGATGGGGCTGCATATCAATAACCCGATAGGACTGGCTGCGGGGATTGATAGGATAGGTGTTTTACTGAATGGTGTGTCAAAGGCTGGTTATGGTTTTCTTGAAGTGGGATCAGTTACGCCCAAATCAGCTGAAATCGCTCGTAAGAATTTAGAGAAGGGTGGGGTAGATGGAATAGCGATACCTGTTGGGGTCAATATCATGTCTGAGCCGGGAGATGTTGGGGCTGCTGCGATTTCAGGTTACCTGGTCTGTGCGAGAATCGTATTGCCATTCGCTGATTATCTGGTGCTTAATTTTTCCTCGCCGAAACGGTGCGCAACCATTGACGATCAGGAGTGGGTGGAGCAACTGCTTTCGAGAGTGATCGAAATGAGAGATGAGATTTGGACCAAGACTCATAGGCGAGTTCCCGTTGCTGTAAAAATTACTGTTTCACCCGAGCTTGGTAGAGCGCAATGCAAATTGTTGGAGTGCTGTCAACATCATGCGCTAGATGGTGTAGTGATTGTCTCTTCAGCCGAACAGGACGAGGAAAGGCATTACCGTCTTCTCAGCAAAATTAAAGATGTGGTCAAGCAGATCGATATAATCTCTGTAGGTGGAATTGCTGATTACCAGCAAGTAGCTAATCGTTTGAATGCTGGGGCCAGTGCGGTACAAGTATTTAGTTCAGTGCTTAGTAGGGGAGTACTGCTGCCTAGCTCCATGCTTAGGGATGTAGACCCTCATTTCATTGGAGATCATGAGTGTGAGTGAGCTAAATATCATTTATACACTCATTTGTTGCTGTGCAGTTTTGCAGATATGGCTCCATGTCAAAGAGATTCAATATCAGCAGTTGCAAGCCCAGATCTATCTGCATGATGGAACCCATGAGTATGTGATATCGAAAACGTGGTTTGCTATTGTCGATATTTCATTGAACGCACTATTCACCATCTTTATGTTAAGTATGTTGTTCAATAATTACGTGGCGTTAGTTAGATCCATTTGGGGGTTTGATTCAGGCTACCAATGGATGGTTTTAGTCTCTGTTGTCATGTTCCAGTCTGCTTTTCAAAGGATAGTCACAATGGGGCGTTTATGGATGGTGGACCGGAGATATGGGCATTCGAACATTAGCCTCAGAACATTCTCTATTGATACATTGATTCAGGCCGGGTTACTTCTTTGTGTGGCGGGCACGCTGGGATTAGGCGCCATCTATATACTCAGAGCAGGTTGGATTGCGGGGTGGCCATGGCTTGTACTGCTTTGGAGTGGCTTCATGCTTGTAAGGTCCTGGATTTATCCAGTACTGATTGCTCCAATCTTTAATGATTACAGATCCATTGAGGATGGCCAGTTTCGCAACCAGATCAATACGCTGGCGCAACAGGCAGGCATGGTAATAGATGAAGTGGTTGTTATGGATGGTTCACGCCGCTCAAGCCATGGTAATGCGCAAGTAACTGGTTTAGGTGCATTTAGGCGTGTTGTGCTGCTGGATACCTTAGATGAAATTCTTAGTAGAGATGAGATGCTGGCCGTGATAGCCCATGAGTTTGGACATCTCCACTTACACCACATGTCAGTATTTAGACTGTACAATTTCCTCCTTGCAACAATACTGATCGGACTTTTTGCGGTCACTGCGGAATTCCTCGGGGTGAATGTGGGGGCTGGTCTGGCTATGCTTTGGCTGCTCATACCCAGTTTTACATTTATCGTAAAACCCATCACTTCTGCTCTTGTTCGACGGTTTGAATACGAAGCTGATGCATTTGCAAAGAGCTGTGATTATGGAACACTTCTGGCTGGAGCGTTACGGAAGCTAATTTTGAGTAATGGTTCGCCACACACATCAGAGCCGCTATACTCACTTGTATATCAACATCATCCCACTCCCAAAGATCGATTAGTTCGTTTGGAACCGGAAGTAGGTATTGATCTTCAGGTTTCCATCGTTTAGCTATATTAAGAGGATGGCTAGAAATGTATCTGCAAGATGTTACTTGGCCTGAAGTGGAGGGCTATCTTAGTAGCCGTGACGGAGTTGTCATACCTATTGGTTCTGTGGAGCAGCATGGTCCAAGTGGCGTGATGGGTACAGATGCAATGGTGCCTGAAAAGATAGCTATGGAGGTTGGGAAAGAGAGTGGTGTACTGATTGGTCCTGTTGTCAGTATTGGTATTGCCGAACACCATATGAGCTTTCCCGGAACACTCTCTCTTCGTCCATCCACACTGATTGCATTGGTGACTGACTATGTTAACTCCCTAGTCTACCATGGTTTTCGACGCTTCTTCTTTCTGAACGGCCATGGCGGGAATGTAGCAACATTAAGAGCCGCAATTAGTGAAATGCATATGCAACAGCGACTAAAGCCGAGTGGTTGTCCCATTCAGTTTGATATGGTCAATTGGTACGACTTGGATGAAGTGGCTAAACTCCGCAAACAGTTTTATGGTGAGCGTGAAGGTCGTCACGCGACACCCAGTGAAATAGCTGTGGTCCAATATCTGAGAGCAGATCTTATTAAAGATGGTCCTCTAATTCCCCCTGCGTCCTATCAGGGAGAGGTACATGGGGCTGACGATTTTAAACAGAAATATTTTGATGGCCGGATTGGATCACATGCCGAGATGGCTACGCCAGAACAAGGTCGGATATTATTTGATACTGCAGTTAAGGGTTGTATAAATAAGATTGGGAAGTTCTTAGTTTAACGGTACAGATCGTTGTGTCTTGCCATGTACCACGCCAAGCACACCCTGCGCAGTATCCAACTTAGGATTCTAGGATAAACCAATAGATCCAGTGAGATGGAATCGTAGAGCAGAAAACTGGAATTCTGGGTCTGGAAGATTGAGCGAAGCAGGCCAAGCAACGTCACAGTATTCAACTGCCCATGTAAAACCAGTCAATTAATAGCAGTGCTGTCAAAAGTATCAGCGGAAGCATGAAGATTTATCTTCCAGGTATGGTTACAGTTGCTCGATAAATTTGTAGGTCATAACTCAAGATTGTCAGAAACACCAGGATAGCCAGGATTTCTGGAACATTTTCCAACAAGGAGGAAGTCATTGCGGCAAGTTAGTAGCTTGATTCTGTTCTATGATATCAAGTTACAGTTACAGTAACAGTTATGTATCTAATTATTTCCAACTAAACTCATCCCTTACGTGGTATTGTGAAAAGCTGCCAGATTGTGCTAGTTTCTGGCTAATTATGCTTGTAAATCCATGAAATATCATGACTTATACCAAAGTTTAACTGTAATGGCCATGCACATGGTTTATAAAAATAAATAGAACTTGGCTAGTTGAATTCAGGTTCAAATATTTATCAAACTGTATTCGCCACTCTGTGGTGAGAAGATGATTTTTGCTGTGGTGGAATAACATGTCTGCCATAGGAGGAGAATAAATAATGGTTAAGTATGGTCCGTTTGGTGTCATTGCATTGACCCTTTCAATTGGTTATTCCATGCAGGTGTTTGCCCATGGTGATGTAAACCCTCAGGCAGTAGACACAACGGGTTTGCCAAAGTTAGGGGAGGAGTGGGTTGATACAAATCCTTTTCGTAGCGATGAAAAGTTGAAATTAGCCGTACTTGAAATTGGTTCTTCGGCCTACAATCAGAATTGTGCACGCTGCCATGGACTGGAGGCGATATCAGGAGGGATAGCTCCAGATTTGCGTTATCTAAAAGAGGATCTAGAAGGCGATGAATGGTATCAGGAACGGGTTCGAAACGGTGCGGTACGTGATGGGAAGGTTTACATGCCAAAATTTGATGGTGTGATATCCCAGGAGGGTATATGGGCTATTCGTACTTATGTTGACTCTAGAGCAGAAGATTGATGCCAGAGAGTCGGCGTTTGGTCAAAACGTAGGTTAACGATCTTATTAATTGCTGACCAGTAAAGGGTAATTTGTGGATTTACAGCAGTACAATATAGCAACCGGGGTTTCAGAAAATAATAATATTGAAGCCGCTGTAGCAGAATTGATTTGCTCCTTTGGAGATATCACCCCAGAGGTGATTTTCTTTTTTGCTGCTACCTGTTATGACATCGGTGTTGTAGGAGATTTGTTGTCTCAGCGCTATGTGAACTCCCGGGTTATCGGTTGTACAACTGCAGGTGAAATAAATCAGCGAGGTTGCCTTCACAATAGCATATGTGGTTTTGCATTGCCCCGACGTGGGTTTTATGTATCATCCATTATGCTGCCAAATCTGTTTGATTTTGATATGAAAGCAGCACAGGGCTTGGTAAATGGAATGCATGCTGAGCTATCTACATGTGGTGTTATGCCACTGGCTGAGAATACATTTGCTTTTCTGTTGGTGGATGGGCTTGTGGGACTGGAGGAGATTGTTTTAAGTGCTATACACGGAGAAATCGGTGATATTCCCTTGTTTGGTGGCTCAGCCGCTGATGATCTCAAGTTTAAGAAAACCTTGATTTATTATGATGGTGAAGTACATGCTGATGTAGCTGTTCTTAGCATGATAAACACCAGTTGTCCTTTTAAAGCCTTTCGTACACAGCACTTTGTTGCTAGTGAGCGTAAGATGGTAATTACTGAAGCAGATGTGGCCTCCAGAAGGGTTATGGAAATCAATGGTGCATCAGCCGGTATGGAATATGCCCGTCTGGTAGGCATACAATACGACCGCTTGGATCCTATGACTTTTGCCGCTCATCCGGTTATGGTTCGTGTGGGTGGTGCTTACTACGTTCGATCGATTCGCCAATTGGCTGAAGATGATAGCCTGACATTCTTCTGTGCGATCGATGAAGGGATAGTGTTGACAGTTGCCGAGGGTGTGGACCTGGTAGAAAACCTCTCACGTACATTTAGTGAAATCAAAGAACATGTCGGCGAATTCCAGTTGGTAATTGGTTGTGATTGTGTGCTTCGCAGGTTGGAGTATACGCAAAGCTCCGATGTGACAAAAAATGTGGAAGAACTATTTAAGAATAACAATGTAATAGGCTTCAATACCTACGGTGAACAGTTTGCAGGCATGCATGTCAATCAAACGTTTACTGGTGTGGCAATAGGCTTGCCGCAATCAACTGGAGTCTAGCCGGTGATTCCCTGCCTCAACATCGAAACAGGTAGCTCGTCTGAAGTAGAACGTTTACGAAAAATAGTTACTGCATTAATGGCGCAAGTAGAGCGTTCTATGGATGTGCAAGGGGGGGCGTTTTCATTATTTCAGACTGCTATCCTTCTGGATGATAAAGTTCGCGATCGGACATGTGAACTCGAAGCTGCCAAGACCAGTCTCGAAGAGACTAACGATGAGTTGAACCGTGCCAATGCAGAGGCTCATACTGCACGGCTACGGTTAGTAGAGGCGGTTGAGAGTGTATCTGAAGGATTTGCACTTTTTGATAAATCAGACCGGCTGGTTCTCTGCAATTCCAGATTCTGTGAGTATTGGGGCATTGGCCACAATGATATTCATTATGGTGCTTCCTTCGCCGACATCTCCAAAGGATTGGTCGATAGTTGCAGAGTTCCGGGGGCGCTAAAGGATCGTCAGGGTTGGCTAAAGGAACGTTTGCAGCGACATAGAAATCCCGATGGTGCAATAGTTCTGCGTATGTTTGATGGTCGCTGGTTAAAGGTAACTGAACGCCTCACTGGTGATGGTGGCATAGTAGGCATCTATACCGATATTACAGAGATCAAGAAACAGGAGAAGCTTCGTCGTCAGCAGGAGTTGGCTGAGAAGTCGGTCCTTTTACAAGCTTCTATAGACAATCTCAGCCAAGGTGTTGCCGTATATAATAAAGATCTAAAATTGGCAGCATGGAATCAACAGTTTGTTGATTTACTTGACTTGCCAGATGGTTTCGTTGATACAGAAATGTCTTTTAGTGACTATTTGCAATTTAACAACAAGCGGAAGGAGTATTCAAAAGATACAAAGAGATCTATCAAAGATCGTTTAGATCAGGCTGCGGTGTTTACTTCATTCTTTTTTGAATATACACGACCAAATGGGACTGTGCTTGAGGTTCGCCGTAATCCTATGCCCAATGGTGGTTTTGTAACCACATACACAGACATCACGGCAAGACGGCAAACTGCTGTGCAGTTGAGAGAGGCCAAAGAAAATCTTGAGATGCGTGTTCAAGAGAGAACCTCTGCCCTCTCTTCCCTGAATGAAAAGTTGCAAATGGAAATAGCCGAACGAAGGGAAGTAGAGGAAGAGCTCTTGCTGGCCAAGGCGCTGGCTGAAGATGCCAATCTCAGCAAAACCAAGTTTCTTGCAGCCGCAAGTCATGATCTATTGCAACCGCTCAATGCGGCGCGATTATTTATATCAATCTTGCAAGAGCAGCCTCTAGTTCAAGAGACCGCGCACCTGGTAGAGCGAACAGATATGGCTATGCAGGGTGTTGAGAATCTGCTTAGTACGCTGTTAGAAATCTCAAAATTGGATGCGGGTGCTGTCCCGACTGAAGTTATCGATTTCCCAGTAGTGGAAGTAATGGATCGGCTAGCACAAGAGTATCGAGCCATCGCAAATGACTCTGGTATCGAACTGAGAATGGTGCCGAGTTCTGTAACTGTAAGAAGTGATCGGAAACTGTTGGAGCGCTTGCTCAGGAATTTTCTTTCCAATGCCGTGCGTTATACGGAGAGAGGAAAGATCTTAGTTGGATGCCGCCGTAAAAAAAATATGATTGTCATCCAGGTAACTGATACCGGTCCAGGCATAGATGATCGTGATCTCGCATCAATCTTCGAGGAATTTCATCAACTGAATCGATCTGTTAGGAAAGGTATGCGGGGGGTTGGGCTAGGATTGGCTATAGTAAAACGTATTGCTGGAATGCTTGGTGCCCGGGTACGTGTCAGCTCTAAGGTTGGCCATGGATCTACTTTCATGGTTGAAATCCCCACTTCTGAGCAGAAGCTTGTGCCGATACAACCGGTTATAGGGGAGGTGAATGGCAGCCAGGCTATGCGGTTACTACTTCAGAATATTTCAGTTTTGGTTGTAGATAACGAGGAATCAATTAGGGAGGGTATGGCGCATCTTATTGAATCATGGGGTGGTGTAGTGTGTACTGCTGTGTGTGTCAATGATGCGCTCAAGGCTGTAGAGCAAGGGAATAAGCCAGACCTGGTAATTGTTGATTATCATTTGGACAACCAGAGTACTGGAATAGAGGTTCTTAAACAATTAAACCGGCAACTAGGTCTGCATGTACCTTCTCTCGTCATTACTGCTGATCGAGGCGATGAAGTGAGAAAAGAGGTAATCGACTTTGGGTGCGGACTTTTGAATAAACCTCTGAAGCCTCATCGTTTGAGAGCATGGATGGCACACAGCATTGAGACAAGCTGTGTCCCGGGAGCTGCTTCATAGTAAATCGATTTGAATCGGAAATATTGGTTCTTCGCTGTTCCACATGGGTAATAGTGTAGAATACCGTCCTAATATCTATCGTTGTTAGGGAACAAAATAGTGCAAGAACAAAAATTATTTGCAGCCGCATTAGGCCTTTTTGATATGGCAAGACTTTTCCGGACAAAATATCACGCAACTTTTCGGTTCTCTTTCTCATAGCCCAATGGCGTCTGATAGCCGATAGTTGAGTGGCGTCTCTGGCGGTTATAAAACACCTCGATATATTCAAAAATCTCCT
>JAAGZL010000813.1 GCA_024206335.1 Gammaproteobacteria bacterium | reverse complement strand
AGGAGATTTTTGAATATATCGAGGTGTTTTATAACCGCCAGAGACGCCACTCAACTATCGGCTATCAGACGCCATTGGGCTATGAGAAAGAGAACCGAAAAGTTGCGTGATATTTTGTCCGGAAAAGTCTTGCCATATCAGAAGCACCGGTCATAAGGAACTATATTCGGTGTCAGGAAGGTGATGGTCGTCGAATTGAACAGCTGGATCTATATGGAACTTTTGTCACCTCTAGCCCCCGGCTTTGCCGGGTGTGATACTTACTGCCTCACAATTTCAACTGGCATTAAAAGCGTATGGTTCTTTAAAAAATTAGTGGGTAGCTGTTTTGATTTGACCTGTGGGCTTGGGGATAACATCCTTGTTATCCATAGTGCCCACATACCAACAGCCTTACAAATTTCTGATATTCAGGGGTAATTATCCGGCGATGAGTGATTATTCCTGTTATATCAATAAGATAGTTATCTGGCCTTGTTAGGCTAACCAATTAATTATCCAGACGAGACCTATTTCTATAGTCAATTCCTATGGAGTTAATCAGGATTAACTCTTGGACATATGTCTTGACTAGCCACTATAGTGAATTGTGTCTAACTATAAATAGGAGCTAAATCTCGTGTCTATACAAACTCATACTGCTACCGTTTCCAGTCCGAGTGTAACGCTTGAGCAACGTGTCGTCCCCGCTGTTCTGGCAATCATGATGGGCCTTGGCCTCATCTTCTCCGTTGGTCTGGTAGGATCGGATACCATACACAATGCCGCCCATGATGTACGTCACTCGATGACTTTTCCCTGCCACTGAGGCTCGAAAAGTGTTGAGAAACCTGATGTTTATCGCCTGTGTTACCGGTTTGGTGGCGGGCGTTTTTTCTTTTGTTGCTCAGGAGGTGAGTCAGGTTCCACTCATATTGGAAGCTGAAACCTACGAAAATTCGGGTGCGACGGGGACTGTTGTGGATGTTGTATCCGTTGTGGAAGAGGAGGAGGCTTGGGCGCCTGAAGATGGTTTTGAGCGTAAATTCTATACATTTATAACCAATATTATCACTGGCATTGGCTTTTCCCTGGCGCTGTTGGGGGCTTACAGCCTGTGGAATAAGTCGCCTGATTGGCGAAGTGGTTTATTCTGGGGTCTCGCAGGTTATGCCACATTTATCTTGTCACCTGCATTGGGACTGGATCCGGAAATTCCTGGTGCCAATGCTGCTGAATTGTCAGATCGGCAGGTTTGGTGGGTTGGCACTGTTCTAGCCACTGGTATTGGTCTTGGATTGATCTTTCTGACCAGGCAAGTGGCCACGGTTGTTGTAGGCACATTGCTCGTTGCCACCCCTCATATCATTGGAGCTCCACACCCAGAAGTTCATGGTGGTCTCGCACCACAGGCTCTGGCCGATCAATATATGGTGGCGACCTTGGTTACAGGTTATTTTTTCTGGATTTTTCTCGGCTCTCTTTCCGGGCATCTATACAAGCGGTATTTGCGGGTCTGAATATCAAACAGAAGTTTCATCGTTTTCCTTGCACATCCGCTACTTGCCATAGAGAGTGAATGCGAAGGCTGGTAGTTCCGAATAGGCGATGCCGTCAGTAGATTCTAAATTAGGAGCGGAAGCGGGTGATGTAGAAGATACAGCATCGGCTATTATCGCCGTAGAGTCTCTGAGGAAGTCATGATGTGGTGTGCAGGAGTATCTTGCTGCAAGGTGCCTATGTAATCGTGACGTACGCAGGACGGCTGGGGCAAAAGGAAAGGCTGCCGCGTAAACTAGTCATTTTGGGATATGGATATCCTAAATGTATCACGATGAAATGGTCTCTTCCCACGCCACAAATCGACGTCGTAATGCGCCATGATGGAAGTGTAACTATCATCAAAGGTAGCAGGAGAAGACCATGAATAAGATTACGACAATCGGGCTGGATTTGGAAAAGAAAGTGTTTCATGTTGTGTGCTGTGATCGATATGGAAAAGTGGTCAGTAGGAAGATGCTGAAATGATCCCAAGTACTCAGTGCTCGTTGTACTCGCCAGCAAAGCGAGCGCAACGGGTTTGTAAAGTGAAATATCTTATCCTATTCATACTGCTTTTAGGCAGCACCTTCCATGTTGCAGCGCATCATGTAAATCCAGATCGTCCGACCTATCTGGCAGCCTCTGGTGGGCAACCTGATGGGATTCGGGTGCAGGACCACGCCGGAGTCTTTTTTATAAGAATGATCGCCTATCCAGCCCATCCGAAACCAGGTGAATTAGTACGAATTGAGCTGTTGGTATTGGAGAGAGAGGGCGAAACCCCATTCAAGGGTAGCGTCGATTTTTTCCGTGAGCCTGTCAGAACACCCTTTCGTTCAACGACGTCGTTGGGCTCTGCATCCGCTGTAAATGGACAATTTAGTCAAGAGTTCACATTTGACCAAGACGGTTTCTATCTCTTAAGCGCACGCTTCAAACACCTAAACGAGCCCTATCGCATAGATTTACCGACCCGATGCGGTAATCCATTCCCTGTGTGGCCCATCATGCTTGCGATCGGATTTGTAGTTCTGGTTCTGTTAGTAGTCACTTTACTCAAACGGCATAATGAGGCAGATAGCCACAAAGATGAACACTGACAAGCTGAGTGCATCCTATTGTCTGGCCGGTGATGGGAGTCTGATGGTTCACGAAGGCGTCCCAGACTGGATAGCCTGGGCTGCTTTATTGCCTGTTTTGGTGATGGCTCTTTGGTTTCTGTTTAGTCGCAATGCTCAATCTGATACAGGACCAGGAAAGGGCTATCTACTGCGGGACCTGCCCCTAGTTGGACGGCTGATCGCAAAGTGCGACCACCGAATTGAACCATTGTTGGTCTTAAAATTCATCATGGTCGGTGCATTTCTCTTTATCATCGCGACTGGCCTTGGCGGTACCCCTTTGGGTGCGAGGAATCTGGCTACAACAGCCACCTGGACCCTATGGTGGTCGTTGGTAATCCTTACCATTCCTTTGATCGGCACCGCCTGGTGTGCAATCTGTCCCTGGGATACGCTGGCCGGCTGGTTGGTGCGCCACCGTCTGTGGGGGAATGAAGGTGATCATGGTAGTTTGAATCTCACTCCGCCACAATGGATGCGTAATGTCTGGCCTGCGGCTGTCTTGTTCCTGTTTCTTAGCTGGTTGGAACTGGGCACTGATTTAACCACCGATCCTGCTGCAACCGCCATGTTGTCTATGGGGATGCTGTTGTTGGCGGTACTCTTTCTCGCGGTTTTTCAACGCAAAACATTTTGTCGCTATATTTGCCCGGTGGGTAGAACAATCGGGTGCTATTCCCAGCTTTCAGCTATCGAGTTGCGGCCTGTAGAACAGGATACTTGTGAGCGTTGTGAAACACTGGAGTGTTTTCATGGCAATGCTCAGGCTGAACCTTGCCCTACCGGGTTGACCATGGGGCGTTTTGCCCAAAATACCTATTGTCTTTCTTGTGGTGCCTGCGGTGTGAGTTGCCCAGACCGAAATGTCTCATGGTACCTGCGTCCCGTCGCCCGTGAGGCGGCTGTTAATGCCCGTCCACATTGGGATGAAGCCTGGTTTATGCTGGTCCTGCTGGCACTAACTAGTTTCCATGGAATTACCATGATCCCTCAATGGCAGTCAGGTCTTGAACAACTGGGCCTTTTGATTAATGCCTCTGCCGATTCTTTACTGGTGTTTACCATCGGTATGTTGCTGGGCACCTTGCCATTATTGCTCCCTTATGCAGCGGGTATTTTTTTTATTTCAAAGCTTTCGACTCAGGCTTTGAGTTTTCGGCAGTTATTCGGTGGCTTCGCCTTTGCCCTCTTGCCCATAGCGTTCACATATCACCTGGCCCATAATCTGGGGCATCTGGTTCGTGAGGGTTCGGGTTTACGGGCGGTGTTTGCTGATCCTTTCGGGAATGCCGTATTTGTACCGGACCCGTTATGGGCTCATTTCACGCGTGGTTCCATGCTGTTACCCGAAATCGTCCTTGCCATTTTACAGGTTCTGCTATTAACGGGTGGTTATGCGCTGGGACTTCACATCATGAGGCAGCGTATAACAACTCTTGGAATCGATGGCTTCTCAGTGCGCTTGACTATGATTTGTGTGTTGTTGGTTTTTTCTTTGTTCAATCTTTGGCTGCTAGTGCAACCCATGATGATGCGCATATAGGTCAAGCGAGTCTTTGATCTCTGGGACATTTAAGTCCCGAAAATGCACTCGGCCTTCGACCGCTGCCGGCCAGGGAGAGCGAACGC
Organism: Gammaproteobacteria bacterium; assembly: GCA_024206335.1. GTDB lineage: Bacteria > Pseudomonadota > Gammaproteobacteria > Chromatiales > Chromatiaceae > JAAGZL01. The sequence continues at coordinate 7,852 of JAAGZL010000813.1, read as the reverse complement.
GACGGCCGGTAGACCCCGATAGGCAACGCCGTCTGCCTTTTCGTAGTTGAGAGCGATAGCGAACGACGAAGAAATGCAGGAGAGGCTTTAGTTGCCGTAGAGTCATTGAGGTAGCTATGTTGAGTGCATCGAGGGAACGATAGTGACCGACGTTGTACGAAGACGTAGCGGACGCAGGACGGTCGGGGCAAAAGGAAAGGCTGCTGCGTTTGCGAGTCATTTTTGGATAGGGATATCCTAAAATGTTTCACGAGATAGCGGCACTATCGAACCTATGATGCCCTGGCCGTTCCGGCCACTGGCACTACACGACAACATTGCAAGCGCGTTGCCGTTCCATTGTCAGTTCCCGAAGGAGTTGATGTCGTGTTAGGAGGCCTATTTTGATTCCTATCTGGTGCATGGCAGGCTACTGCATCCATTGCCTACCAGAGCACGATAGGCAATGGTAAAGTATACTGGCGTATTGAAAACCTGACTAACCAGTTGGTCAGTAAAAATAGGCATGCCAAAAAGGACGATACGCGCGAACTTTATCAAGGCTAGAAGAGAAGATAGACTATGTTTGATTGTCATGCCGAATATACCGAAGTAATCCTATCTCTATCATGGATATTACTATGCCCTGCAAAACAGAGAGGAACCATAGAAGTGTAAGCAATGCGACCATACGGCTACCTGATTTATACACCTTCATCTCTTTCTGGCGCGCAGCGAGCGTTGCTGGAACTTTTATTTCAGACTAAATAGTCAGCGTCTATGAGGTTGATAGCAACAAGGTATTGGATTAGTCATGCCTAGCTCTTCTAGACTAAACACAATTCAACTCGAATAGTAGGATATTTATGAGTCGGTAACAATGCTTACTGATATCTCTACACTAACTGAAACGAGAGACCGATGCATGACCACACTGACCATGAGCAGTTACCCAAATCTGCGCTAGCCCACTCCGAAGAGCTACTGCGTAAATGCTTGCAGTGCGGTTACTGCCTGGAAAACTGTCCAACCTATCAATTAACCGGTGACGAATACGATAGTGCACGCGGTCGTGTTTTTCTTATCAGGGACATGCTGGGCAGCAGTGATAAGCCGGATGCGAAAACGGTAAACTATATAGATAGATGCCTCTCATGTATGGCGTGTCAGTCCACCTGTCCATCTTTCGTTAGTTATATGCATATTCTCGATCATGCCAGGGAACATATTGAAAACAATTATAAGCGCCCTCTACTTGACCAAATAATGCGCTGGGGAATTGCCCGGGTTCTCCCTTATCCCAGTCGGTTAGGCGTGCTCTTAAAAGTTGCACAATGGATAAGGCCGTTGGGTCCTCTGTTGCCCAAAAGAGTCAGCAACATGATGCAACTTGCACCAAAGAAGCTAGTGCCAACAACTCTTAGTGACAAACCACAAACCTACCTACCAACCGGTGAGTGTAAACTGCGTGTAATGCTTATGACTGGCTGCGCGCAGAAGGCTCTTAATCCAGATATTAATGATGCCACAATCCGTATTCTACGCCGTCATGGATGTGAGGTTGTAATCGCCCACGATGCAGGATGTTGTGGAGCCTTAACTTATCATATGGGCAAGATAGATGAGAGCCTATCCTTTGCTGCCAAAAATATTCGTTCATGGATGCAAGAGGTGAGTGGTGCCGGGTTGGATGCTATTGTAATCAACGCCAGCGGCTGCGGTACCGTAATAAAGGATTATCAACATATGTTCCGAGAAAGTGAGTTGGCCGAGGATGCAGCAACAATTTCTGCACTATCTAAAGACATATCAGAAATACTGTCTGATATCGATCTGGAATATAAGGTCAAGCCCAATTTGCGCGCTGCATATCATGCCACTTGCTCACTTCAATTTGCACAACGAATCCGTTTCAAGCCAAAAAAGCTTTTAAAAACGGCTGGATTTACAGTGATAGAACCAAGAGGTGCGCATATCTGCTGTGGCGCCGCTGGAACATACAGTCTGACACAACCTGAGACTTCAAATCAGCTGAAGGAGAACAAGGTAAAATCACTGGAGGAGGGCAGGCCTGATGTAATCGTAGCTGGAAATATAGGTTGCATGATCCAAATTAGCTCTGGTACGGATCTTCCGGTAGTTCACACTGTTGAGTTACTGGATTGGGTTACAGGCGGGCCAGTTCCTCGTGCCATGGAGGGTAAGGTCGCAACAAATAATTCAGATAGATAAGTGACGACGATAGTTTTGTTCAGGTTAATCCCTATGATCCAATTGAGTAAATTACTTCACCAGGAGATATTTCATGACTAAAGAAGAGATGACAGACATCATAATAACGGCAAAAAAACAAAAAGGCCTAACCTGGGAGTCAATCGGCAGCAGGTTGAACCTCGGAGCAACCTGGGTCACCTCTGCCTGCCTGGGGATGAACAGTATGCCTAAGGAGTCTGCAGAAGAACTTTGTAAATTCCTTGAGCTGAGTGATGATGTTTGCATCACGCTACAGGAATTCCCGCATAAGTCTTGGGATAAATCAATTCCTCAAGACCCTGTTGTCTATAGATTTTACGAAATTCTCGGTGTCTATGGAGATACAATTAAAGAAACCATTGCAGAAAAGTTTGGTGATGGAATCATGAGTGCTATCGATTTTTCTATGGATATTGATAAGCAGGAAGACCCGAAAGGCGACCGTGTGGTAATTACCCTTAATGGTAAATTCTTGCGTTACACTACATGGTGACTTCCGATATTGGCGAAGCCTGTTTGTCTGGCTAGCCTCCACCTTCAGCATTAGTTATAAGTTCGGCCAGAAAGAGCTCATGTGAAGTTGTTTTAACACCAGTGTTGATTACAAGCGAAGCTATACTTACCAGTACTCTATGTGATATCGCGATGGAATAAGGGTCGGTTAGTGCACCAGAGTAGTTCTTTGATTGTCGGTTGGATACTGTTAATGCAAAAACTATAATGGTTTTCTCACATTGATCAATTCTACGCGCATATAAATAATACGCTATTTATAGTAGGCGGCAATGGACCACAATAAGGAACATTTCAATGTCCACCCTTTGAGCCTGTATACCAGTAGCCTAATTGGGAGTAAATGATGCAAAAACGCAACCAAGGGCTTTCCACACGATGTGTACATTTCGGCGAGATTGATGATCCGCAAGGCTCCCCACATACCCCTGTCTATACCACCACCACCTTTGCCTTTGCTTCAACTGCCGATCTTCTGGATGTAGTGGAAGGCCGATGTGATGGCAATTTTTATACCCGCTACGGTCTTAATCCCTCCATACGCAGTCTGGAAGCAAAACTGGCTAGTCTGGAGGGTGCTGAAACAGCACTTGCATTCTCCTCAGGAATGGCAGCAGAGTCCGCTCTATTCCTCACCCACGGACGCAAGGGCATCTTATGTATTGGAGATGCCTATGGGGGGACACTTGAGCTACTGGCAGATCAACTACCATCGCTTGGAATTCCAACCAAATTCATCCTGGGTAACGAACTGGACTGTCTGGAAGCGATGCTACAGCAAAATGTTGGGTTAGTGTTCTTTGAAACACCTACTAACCCGACCCTTGAAATATTTGATATCTGCAGAATCACTGAGATTGCCCACGCTAATAATGCTCTGGTCGCCATTGATAACACCTTTGCCAGCCCGGTCAATCAGCAACCGTTAGCCTTAGGGGCTGATCTGGTTGTACACAGTGCAACCAAATATTTAGGGGGGCACAGTGACATCACTGCTGGTGCCATCATGGGATCAAGTTCACTGCTCAACCCGATCTTAGAATGGCGCATAAACCTGGGGCAAATACCATCTCCTGAGACGGCTACACTATTGTCACGTAGTCTCCGCACTCTGGTAGTACGTGTACAACACCAGAATGAAAGTGCTTTGAAAATCGCCAAAGTCATGCAGGCTCATCCGCAAGTTGCACGGGTTTTTCATCCGGGCTTAACTGAGTTCTCTGGTCACCGTCTTGCTGCAGAACAGATGTTCGGCTTTGGTGGTATGCTCACCATCGAGGTCAATGGAACCGGTAAGGATACAAGCCGTGTTGTGGATCGCCTAAAATTATTTGCTATCGCCCCTAGCCTGGGCAGTGTGGAGAGCTTGGTCACACAGCCAGTTACAACCACTCATCACGGACTCACACCAGAGGAGAGGAGTAGAGTAGACGCGGAATCACAGACAGTATGATCCGTCTTTCTATAGGGCTTGAAGATACTGATGATCTGATAAAGGACCTGGAGACGGCGTTGGCATGAGACCATAGATATGGCTCGACTGTTAAACCACTACTCCGATTACAGCTTGATTTTTTGCTGACTGTCTCACTACATCGATATCACTTATTTTTCTATGACTCTGCTAATTTTGCCATAAATGCAACTGGTGCGATGGCTGCCGGATCGATCATCACCTCAACCACCGCTGGCATATTTGCATCGATTGCGTCTCTTATCGCATTGCCAATCTCTTTCGGGTCAGTCACACGAACTCCCCAGGCCCCCATTCCCTGTGCAATGGCCGCAAAATTCGTCTCTTCCCCAAACTCGGATAATTTATCCAGGTCGCAGGAATCAGGCCAGATGTCTCGCAATACATGCGTCTGTAGGGCCATTGCCTGATTGTTTAGCACCACAGTAACCACATTGATCTCGTTTCTTACCGCAGTCTCAAGCTCGGTTAGATGATAGAAAAACCCTCCATCACCTGTGAATGCTACCACAGGCCGTTCATTCACCGCTGTCTTGGCTCCAATTGCCGCGGGAAAAGACCATCCCAGGCTGCCTTCACAGTGTAAGCAATTCTTCCCCGCCGGGAGCTCCATGAAAACACCGGCCCAGGTGCCAGCAAAACCGGTATCTGTGACGTAGAGAGTGTTTTCTGGACACGCCATTACAACTTCGTTTGCTAGTTGTTCCGGCCGAATTGGAATTGCGTTTCCATGTATGTGTTGCTCTTCCTTTTCACGCCACTCTTGCAATAACTTCTTAGTCTTTGCCACCCATGCACTGTGAGTGGCACTCCCCTCTGCCCGCACCACCCGCAGCATCTGCCGAAGAACGGATCGCGCATCACCTATAAGTGGTAGTACGTTTGGGTAATTTGCACCAGGCTGTGCCGGATTGATGTCAATATGGATAAGCCGCACACCAGGTTTCGGCAACTGTCTCGTCTTTGAGGTCGCCCCACCATTATGCCCACCCACATAAAGAACCAGATCCGCATCTTCGAGCACCTGATCAGTTGATGGCCTGCGGTAGGAGCCGGTAACACCTAGCGATAGGGGATGTCGATCATCTATACTCCCCTTGCCACCCAAGGTGGTAGTAACTGGAATACTCAATTGCTCCGCTAACGTAGTCACTTCCCCCCAGGCACCAGAAACAATGGTCCCACGACCACAAACCATCACCGGACGCTCCGCATTGCGGATCTCCTGGACAGCTTGCCCAACCAAGCCATCATCCGCTTGTGGACGGAATGCTGGATAGGAGAAATAGCGCCGATCCATATAGCGAAAATCGAACTCTGACTCCTCGGCTTCAAGTGCACCGTCTAAGTAGAGGTGAACTGGCCGCGGTGCCCCTGTTGTCATTTCCCGATATGCTTTGCCAAAGAACTCAGCCATTCGGTCAATCGTCCGTACTTCAGCGTCATACTTAGTGACCGGTCGGAAATCAACATAGGCCTCCTGGTAGGAGTTGCCGTTGTAACTTGAACCGGGAGCAACCGGGGTCAATGCAAGTAGAGGTGTATTGCTCTGCCACGCATCAACGAGACCTGCATACAAGTTGGCCGCACCTGGCCCACCCATAGTTATCACAATCCCTGGCGTACCCGATGCCTGCGAGTAACCGTCGGCCATATAGCCAGCTGCCTTCTCCGAATGGCACAAGACACGTTTTATTGGGTCTTCTGCCAGCTCCACAAGGGTTGGATACAAGAACGTAGGGACAAAAAATATCGCTTTAGTGCCTGACTGGCGGATCAACTCGGCCATGAATTCATGGCCTTTCATTTTTCGCAGAAACTCGTTAGATCCACGCCCACTTTTATCATCGTCTATTGATCTATCTGAATTTCCCACCGGAACTCCTTGAATAGTAACTACGGGTTTTATTATTTAACTCACGATTAAGATGAGGCTATCCTTTCAGCTGATTGGTCGTTATCTGAGCGAAGCCCCCTGGCTAAAACTACCATCTGTGGATAGAGCTGCTCTATATCTTCATTCGACGCATCTTGTCCATCGATTTTTTTCACCCCATGCTCTTGCAACTGTATATAGTGGTCCGGTTCTACTCCATGCCGCTGCAGGCAATTGCGAACACAAGCCAAAGGGCAACCATCAAGCCCAAGGATCGGTCGGCCTGAGGTTGCCTGATGCACGAAATTTGGCACATCACCACCTACGCCAGCAATACAGGACATCTGCGCTTCGCCATCACGATCAAGATTCAGGGCCAGTGTATTAGCAAGCTGAGCGGCACTTGAGCACCCTGAGCAGCTGTAAACCAAAGGGATCTGTACGGTCTGTCGTGTCATAAGCTTTCACCCATAAATCTCAATCGTGAAAACGCCATTAAAGTTGTACCATCCGTGCGCGTTGGCTAAGCTATGCCAGTTCCAGCCAGCGCTCGGTCATCTCAGCGGATAGTGTGTCGTTAGAGTACTCCTCAGGATAGTCTGGCCAGAGATCTCTCTGTTTGAATACCACACTATAGAACCATTCCGGTTCCTCGATATGCCCCCATGCTTCATCCTCAGGGGCAGGGCTTTCATATACTATTCCATCTATGGTGGCGAGAATTCCTCGCGTATATGTTGGAGTTTGGGTATAAAAAACATCTGGTAGCTCCCTGATTCTCACCTGGTCGCCCACTTTGAACTTGGGTTCACCTCCTGCCTTGCCCTTATAACACTGAGGATCACCTAAGCCTTGGGCTATTTCTGCGATGTAGTTAATCTTACTCATAGGCGATTTTTCACCTCTTCCATTTTGTTCATCAATTCTGTGAGTGTTACATGCTCCTTATCCACTAGCACCCGTGCTGCGGTAAGTATCCACCGACCGTAATATGGAAGTTCAAGATACTGTTTCGTACCCAGGTCCACATGCCGGCGGTGCTTTTCGACCGTGTTCCAAACCCCACGCCAGGCCAAACATTCACAAGTTACGTAGGTATTGGACATCCACTCCTTAGTTTCACCTTTCTCTTCCATTTCAATAGGCTCATGAACATCTTCGCCACCAAGATCGTGTGCTGTTCGCATACACTGTCTGAACTGGTCATGGCCAAAGAGGTTTATCTTCGGAGAATAAGGAGCAGACTTTTTTTCATTATCTGATGTCATAGGTTGGTGCCATCCTTTGATATTAGATTGAATGAGCCGCCTAGTATGTCAGGTCAATCGCACCTAACTGCCAATTTTGCCGGCTCGACTTATAACTCATGAAGCAAATGCAATGATAATAAAGTATAGATTGAGATACTCTATCCATCTAATACTTTATGATTATTCCACTCATAGGGATTGGCTATACCTCAGAAAGCTTAGCAACAATGAAACTAAACTCATGGAATATAGTATGATTTACATCACTCTACTGCAGTAATAAGGACATAATACATGTCATTTTATTCGCTATCCCACCCTATCAAACTGCTAAACGGCACCCCAAAAACTAACTAATATTCCTCGGTTATAAGCGAGTCTTTGATCTCGTGATGCGTTTTGGGACATCCCAGTCCCCAAAACGCACTCGATCTTCGACAACCTGTTATTGCCCCGGTCGTCCCGGTCACTGGCACTGCGCGACAACCTCGCAAGCTCGTTGCCGCT
>JAAGZL010000812.1 GCA_024206335.1 Gammaproteobacteria bacterium | reverse complement strand
TCAGGGCCACCGTTATAGGTTTAGTTGGATCAACTCCATAAGGCGAGGTGCCCACCAATGGCTGGCGGGTGCTACTGTAAGTGTATTCCAGACGATTGCCGCGCTTGTCCTCAACCGCTTCCAGGCGACCCTGCGCGTCAAAGTAGTCTTTGCTGCCACTGAGGTGGGTAAAGATGTAACTGTCACCCCCCTGCTCTTCAAGCGTACCGCGCGCCCACCCGGGTGAGGTGACATAGGCTCCGCCTGTGAAAACCATATTAATACGCAGCCCACAGTCGTGGCGAATAACGACGCTGTTATCGGGGTATTCGTAGAGACGCTTGTCGTGGCCGTGAGACCAGCCATATCCCATTGGGCTATCGTAGGTGGCCTGACTGTCGTAACGGCGGCCAAAATTGATAGGATATTCACCTTTGACCACCAGATCGGTATATTTCGGGCGTTCGGCACCGGTAAAATAATTGATCGGGTGGGCGCTCTCGCATTCGTTTGATGGACCGGGACCGGGACCGGCATCCGGATTGTTGCGTGGAATGCCGTCCCAACCCCAAACAGGTCCAATATTAAAAAACAATACCGCAGTCAGCATCAAAACGATGCCTCTGTAGCGCCCATTCATTGTCGATTTACCGACGCGCACCCGGCTGGAGGCATCGCGTCCCAATTCACTTGCATCAACTTCAGCGCGGCTCCATACCCTCTTCTCTCTACTATTACCCATCATCGCCCGCCTTTTTGTTTTGCAGTTCCCGGTAGCGCTCCATCGCCGCCTCTGCCGCCGCATCATCGTCCCGGGAAGAGTAAACACTGGCCAGCCCCTGGTAAGCATAGGCCTCATCCGGATAGTGCTGGCGCAGGGTTTGCAGATAACCAAACGCCGCTTCCCAGGCCTGCGACTGCAGGTTTACCCGGCTCATCAAAATCAATCCTTCCCGGTG
>JAAGZL010000811.1 GCA_024206335.1 Gammaproteobacteria bacterium | reverse complement strand
TTGCCCGAACCACCTGCTAGAAACTTATTTGGCATGACCTCTAAGCTAGTTAGTGTACCCTTAGGATATAGGGACGTATTATCATCAGGTGGGCCGTACCATGTGTTTGATTGGAGTGTATCTAAACCAAGCTGGTCATCGGGGGTCGAATCCGCGTAGGTACTTCCTTCGGTAAACCCATTTAGCTCCGCGACAAAGGTGAATACACCATCTGCGCCCGACCGATAGATACGAATAGTACCATTATCAAAACTGTAGTTTCCTGTGGGGTGGGCCGACATGTTGCCAATGCTCACACTGAAAGACGTATCGGTACTGAAATCAGCACCTACTAATGTTGAAGGTGGTGAGTTCGGTCCCTCTTGGCCAAAGTCATCCACATAGGTGTACACATATTGGTAGTGCTGCTCAACTACCTCTAACGCCTGATAATCCACGGGTTTTATAGTGAAGTGGGTTGGTGCTGTTACAGGCGCAGGCACACCGAGTCTAAACCAATCAGTATCAGAACGCCGGATTTTAGGGTAGTTACCGTCGATGGCGCTCTGTGTTCCATAGGCATCACTTACAATGGGGCCGCTGATCACCTTCGTGAGCTACACCACAGATTGTGTCCGGGTTCATCTCTGTCCAAGATTGCTTGTCCAGTAGTCCTTTTGTGAGAACATGAACCTCGTTTCTTTGTACTCCGACCAAGCCATCTGGACTGGCGTACATAGCGTAGTCACCGACACTAACGACACTTTTTGCTGAAACACAGGCTTGTTCTGAAGGAAGACGGTACTCAGACATT
>JAAGZL010000810.1 GCA_024206335.1 Gammaproteobacteria bacterium | reverse complement strand
TTAGGCTCATTGCGCGCTCATATTTTTTTCGGCCTGCGAGTCATGGCGCACATAACCACCGCTACCATTGGCAGAGAGAAATACCTGATCGGGGTATGCTGCATTCACTGTAATATTCCAGGCTCTGGAAACGGGTAGGTTGTCAGTTACATTCTGCCAGGTGAGCCCATCGTCTTCGCTGCGAAGGACCCCTGCACCATTACTGTCATCATGATAATTATGATCATTTGTTGCAGCATAAATAACATTTGTCTTCTCCGGCAGTTCCACGATCCCTGACACATATTTTCCAAGCCCGGTAACAACTTTCTGCCAATTTTTCCCCCCGTCGTTACTGCGATAAATGGCCGCTTCAGTGTATTTGCCCAACTCACCACCAACCAAAATCAGATTCGGGTTAGCGGAAGATAGCAAAATACTTGTAACGATCACCTTGCGCCCAATATCTATCTTGCGCCAGTTTTCTCCGCCATCGGCACTCTTTAGCAGCCCATCCTTACCACCGGCATAAATTAATTTGGTATCCTTTGGGCTTACTGCCAGTGCATAGGCGGCTTTGTTACTAATAGAGCTCGCCTTGTGCCAAATGCCCGCGCCATCTGCCCTCACCATCAAACCTTCTCGAGTTGCCAAAATAGCATTTTCACAGTTTTTTCCGGTAACCAGCAGCTGGCGAATTTCATTGCCCTTTTTCAGCCCCCTACACATCGCGCCCCAGTTATTGCCGCCATCCTTACTTACAGAGAAGCAGCTGTTGCCGCTACCCAGGCGACTTATCGTTGAGGCATAAAGATTACTCCCACAAGTCGCCAGATCCAGGACGTTATTTTCGTAAATTAAATTACTTTCCAGCTTGTGCCAGCTTTGCCCGACATCATTGGAATACACCGCACCGTGATCGGCCGTTGCCATATACAGTCGTTGTTTGTTTACCGGGTCAATTTCAATGTCGCGGGTGTGACCAAAGACATTAATACCACGATGAGTCCAGCCAGGCTTTTCAGTACTGTCGCTCACGGGCTTTGAAATAAGCTGCTGCCAGCTCTCTCCACCGTTATCTGAGCGATAAACATAGCGTGAACTACCCAGGTAAAGCTGTTCTGGGCTATTAGCATTTACTGCAATAGTATTTATTCGGCTACTGGTTTTTAGCCAGGACTCCGGTAAAGCAGCTGTCAGTTTTACCCAAGCCCCCCCATCAATACTTTTATAAGCACCGCCAGACTTCCCCCATGTACTGTTGGCAACATACAGTGTTTTTTCATCGGGGCTTGCAGCCAATACCGAGTAACGGTTAGGGCCACTGCGGTGGGGGTAAAAAGTCAACCCGGCATTACGCGCTAGCCAGGTCTTCCCTAAGTCCCGCGTTTCAAAAACACCCTTGTTCGCCGCAGCGACCAGTAAACGCTTTGGCTGGTTTTTGAAAACCATTACATTTAAGCTTCGTTGCGGATAGATAATCTCTATTCGCTCACCTTCTTTCAAAACAAGCCCATTATCAGTGGCAATAAATATACGTCCGCTAGTATTTAGGGAAAACTTTATATCATTAACCTTGCTTGCCAAGGGAAGAATTTCCCTGGCCTCCCAGCTCTCACCATAGTCGTTTGAAAAATATAGCGATGGAACCCAGCCCAGTTTTTTAACCGTTGTTGTACCATCTGAGCTTGGGCGATAGCCCATACCCAAAACCAGATTTTTATTATCAAAGGGATCTATAGCAATTGCGCCAATACTGCCACGTAGTCCAGAAACCTTAACTGGAGGCAAGCCCTCGCGGATATTACGCCAGTGCTGACCTCCGTCATCGCTTTTATAATAGCCGCCACGAGTACCCACATAAAAACGCCGATCAGAATCATGATAAACCGGCGTAGTAATATCGTAGTTTTTTAAGCCTTGATTGAGGGCATGCCACTCCACCCCCTGGTTGTTACTGGAGTAGATACCACCTATATCCGTACCAATTAACACTTCACCACTGGGAAACACAACCGCACTAGTAGTTTGATCGGCATCACCAGGGCCAATTAAATCCCAGGTTTGAGGTAAGCCGCTATTTTCTGCGCTAAGCAAATTGCTTGCACCCAGCAACAGCACCGTAAAGGCTGCAGACCATAACCAGCTATTTTTCAATATTTGCATAGGCTCTTTTTATTGTTGTGTTGCATCCAGTGGAAACTGATCCAGATAGTTAGGCGTACTATCGGCATCATGATCGAGATTAGTACCGAGATTAACCAACTGAACACCCTCTTCAGTGTCAGCCACCAATAATGTATAACCGTCGATATGGAAGCCCCAGGTATATCCCGGTGTTTCAAAGCTTGTTTCTATAAATGGCTGAAGCGGATTAGCTATGTTTACTGCCTGAATACCACTATAACCATCAGCAACAAATAAATAGTTTCCATAGGCCTGCATCTTGAATGGTGGCTGGTCGGCAGGTTTGGGGTCCGCCTCGCTCGGCAAAGTAATTGACGCCACCAGTACAGGCAGCGAAGGAGTGGCCACATCATAAACTAATAAGCCGCTTCCTTCCCCGCCAATAAATAGATAATTGTCACGCTTTTCAATGGCCCAGTATGCAAACCCTCCTGATGAAACCTGTTTCAACTGTACAATGTTGGCGGGGTCAGAAATATCAAGCACACGCAAGCCTGTATAATACGCAGCTACATAGGCTATATCGCCATCAATATAAACTCGCTCAATTTCACTTTGAACCAAGCCAACAAAAGGAGCATCGTATACACCAATCTCCACCGGAGCAGAGCGTGTAGTAATATCATAGATTCTTAAGCTGGTCCTATCACTCAGGTACAAACGATCCCCAATCACTTTTATAAACGTCGCTTTATCCGGCGTATCAATTGTATTCACCAGCTGGGGGTTCAGCGGATCATTACTCAAATCGAGCACTAACAGCCCTTCAATTCGAGAGGCTGCATACAGATAATCCTCTACTCGTACAACTGAACGAATAGAAATATCACCTGATTTGATAAACTCATACCCACCTACTTTGGTCATTGAGCCGTCTTGATCGACTTGCATAACATCCACACCGCCAGTCTGTTCAAAAACAATCCCATCGGCTAAATATATCAGATCACCTGATTTGGCCATATCGCGAGACTGGCCCCTTGTGTCAAGCACGCTGATTCCGGTCATTTCCAATGCCAGCTCATTATCCGCGTTATCTCCGACACCATCCAAGTCCAAATCTTCCCATTCAGCGGGGTCCGAAGGAAAAGTATCGCTATTATCTCCCACTTCGTCTGAATCCCCATCCGACCACTCCTTCGGATCAAACGGAAATTCATCATTTCCATCCAAACGGCCATCATTGTCATCATCCTGGTCCGCATTGTCGCCAGTACCGTCATTATCTGAATCTTTATTTTCAGCGGGGTCATCAGGGAAAAGATCTTCCCCATCGCGAAATCCGTCGCCATCCCTGTCTGTTGTTTCAAATAAATCTACAAACTGAACCCCGCCAAAAGTAACCGCAATGGCTACACGCCGCCCTGAAACCGAAACACTCTGGGCCTCGCCCAGAGTCAGGACACCCGTTTCTAATTTAGGGCTTTCAGGGTTTCGAATATCAACGACATAAACGCCTTCTACACCACTTGATACAAACAGAAAATTCTTCCACAAGTAAAAATCATTTGGCGCCGCTGCAGCACGATTTGCAGACAACAGTGCTCCGCCAATTAGCTCGGGCGATTCCGGGTTAGAAATGTCGTACGATTTCAGAGCACCATTACCACCAATATAAATATGCCCATCATAGTATTCGATGGCTCGCGCATTAAATTCAGCTTCTATTTCAAGCACCAAAGAAGGCGCAGCGGGAGCTCTGATATCTATAACCCTAAGCCCTTTGTTATAGGCCGCCACATAAGCGTAATCACCAACAACCTTAATATTCTGATTTGGTGAAGACAGCTCTAGCTCGCCTAAAAAAACCGGCGCGTCAGCTGTACTTATATCGTAGATAACAAAATAATTCTTGGCACTTGCATAAAGAAAATCCCCAACTCTCTCAACATATACAACCTCGTCAGAAGCGGTAATCTCTGTAACGAGCGTTGGCACTGCGGGATTAGATACATTAATAACCCATATCCCGGCGCTCTGTGATGCCATATACAGAATATTGCCATTTTTCGCCAAATGACTCGCCCGACCTCCATCGCTAAACTGCAAAGCCTCGAGTTTATCAACCTGCCCCTCAGGAGTGGCCTGAACAACGACAAGCCCTACGGTTCCGTCAGCCGTATAAATATACTCTCCATCAATTAACACGTCTCGGGACTGGCCAAAGCTGTCATAAGCGGACAAAGTACTTAAAATCGGAGCATAACCAGGTGTAGTATCCCCGCCAGAATCTTCAGCGCCACCACCGCCACAGGCAGCAAGACCGGGCAGGGCAAACGCGGCAAAAAGGTATTTAACAGCAAAAGATAATTTCATACTCATACAACTAACCACCCAAAGTACACTCTACTGCACTAGAAAGGTGGCCAAAAGGAGGAGGCAACACTAGCTCAGAGAGACTGACTTCATTTTATCGTTATAAATTCCATACTTGGTTTTTTCGATGGGAGCAGCACCATCAATTGCTGCACCTCTATCGAGCCAAACATATCACTTGTTTAACTTTCTTGTGTTCTTGTTATGTAGCTTTTTAGCTAACTTCAGCCAAATCCACACCCTTCGATTCAACCAGGCTTTGGCGTACTCGCTCAACCTCTTCCACGTTTTTGATAAACCGATTAAAGCCGCCGATGCGCCGCCCTTTCTTCACTTCCAGTGCCACTTCCAGACCAACCACTGGCTTGTCCATGGCATAGGCATGGACCAGAGCATAATCACACAATGTATTTACCAAGCGGGGAACACCACCGCTAAAATAATAGATTGCCATAATGGCCGAATCATCAAAAATATCCGGGCTACCCCCGGCCACTTCGAGGCGGTGGCGGATATACTCTACTACCTCTTCATAATCCAGTGGCTCAAGGTGATACTCCA
>JAAGZL010000809.1 GCA_024206335.1 Gammaproteobacteria bacterium | reverse complement strand
TGGTCAGTGCGGTCTGCTGAAAGCTCAGAAATGTGGCCCCTGTTTCGGGCAACCAAACCGCCTTATAATCTCGGTCGGTATCATCGTCCACGGCAGCACCGCGCAATGCCGCCGCTTCAGTATGAGCGCATCGGAATGTATTAACGTCATCAACAATCACAAATCTAATACCACCCCCTGCGTAGGGCCAATCATTGTGATGGATGTTATTGAAACACACTATTTCGGCACCTGTAGCCATTCCATGCCCTGCTGATGTGCAAGTCGCGGTCACGGGATCAAAGGTGCCTTCTTGTGTGGGTGCATCACCATATGTAAACCAAGCCCATGCATCATGGAACCCGGTAGCGGTATTCCATACCTCGTTACCCAGCTCAATTTTAACTTTCTTACCCGAGAAATCGAAATACAAATCTATCTGCTGGCCTATATATGTTGCTCCTGCGTCTGATATCTGGTGCGGGGTGTTGTAATGAAGATTGGCGTCTAGCTCGTTTGCCATCTCACAAGCTGCTTGTATTGGCAGCCCTCTAAATACATTCGCAAGATCATTCGGTGAACGGCGAAGATTCCAATTAATGTAGTCGTAAGGTGTGAAGTCTGAAACATCACGATTGCCATTGTCGTCAACCAATGAGTGAAGCATTCTCACAACATCGATTCCCGCTAGATCAGCAACGAAACGGCTATGCAGTATATTACCAGCATCATAGCGAGCTTCTTCACCGGGAGCCAGTAGCTCTAGTTTAGTGACAACACCAGTGGCAATCGTCAAGTAATTATTAGCAGGTACAGCAAGTGATGTGTACTCTCGGCGATTCGGGGTGGAGCCCGGTATCTCGGTGCCGCCTGTCCATGTAACATCACCCGCTCCCTCCCATCGCAAAACCCAGGGTTCATCGACCGTCCCCTCAGCCATCCAACCAGCGGAGGGGGAATGCGTCATGTGCCGCCAATCACCACCACCAGAGGCGTCGGGATATCCTTGTGCATCTAATGTGCCGGGGATTGCATTGTTAGAATTTGTATAACCGCCTTTAATGACATTGATAAAAGGAAAGCTACCAGTCCAGTAGGCGATCCACTCAAGACCTTGCCCGATCTTCATCATCTGACCGCTGTGGCCTTTGCCTGTGCTTGGGTCGTAATAACCCGTGTAATTGTGGGTACTACTAGTCATAATTTAAGCAGCGGGTTGGGTGTAAGTAAACGT
>JAAGZL010000808.1 GCA_024206335.1 Gammaproteobacteria bacterium | reverse complement strand
GATAGTTGTCGATATAGTCGTTTATGGCATTTATTGTATCGTCAGTAAACTTGCTAACAGCTCCACTCTTTATGCCGTCAGCCTTATTTTGTGCTAGTTGTTCTGGTGAGAGTTTTTTAGTCATAGTTATTTATCTTTATGTGTCTTAATCATCTTTTCGCCTGTTCTGCCTACTATGTAACCTCCTAAACCAATCTTTAGTAAATCCCACATCTGAGGCGGCAAATCTAGAACGATGTTAGTTTCAAAGAACATATCAATATAAGGCGCGAGGATATAGTTATTAGCAATTATAGTCACGAATACAAGCATTGTTATTGGTCGCCATGCTGCTACTATCCAATGGTCGCTCTTAGCCTCAGCAGTTATAATACTTCCTGCTTGTTTGAGTGTTTCAAGCTCTCCTGATTGTTGTAGCTCTAATAGTTTTAGTTTAGCTGCACTTGCTGCTTCTGGGTCTGGAAATATCTTGTCTAGAACAGTACCAATTAGTGGTATAAATTGTGCAATCATATCGTCACCCTATTTTTTAACCAGCCATATACAAAACGCTCATCTTTTTCTCTACGCTCTGTTAGCTCAATGTAAAATGCGCCTTGTAGACAATTTAAGGCTTTAACTAGTGTGTGTTCGTCTCGTTGGCTTAGATAGCCGGTCAATGCTGTTAAAGTTGCATTACCTATTTTCCCATCTACAACGATATCATTATATAGACTGCCTTGCTTATTAAATACATTTAATGAGCGTTGTAGGTAATATGCTGCTCTACTAGTCCCCATATTCACTGCTGTATCGACAACTTCTTCAGCAACAGACTTGGATAGATTAATCATTTCATCTGCTTTTACAGAG
>JAAGZL010000807.1 GCA_024206335.1 Gammaproteobacteria bacterium | reverse complement strand
GGAGCACATGCCAGTGCAATACATTATAGCTTAATCGAATCTGCTAAGGCTAACGACCTTAATCCAGACGAATACTACCGTGAAGTATTATCCCGGCTACCTTATGCCGATACGATAGAGAAAATGGAAGCGTTACTGCCCTGGAATATCAAAGCGACCCTAAAAAAAGAAGCTGAAAAAAATCAATAGGCAAGTACGTCGATTTATGGGCGCTTACATAGAATCACCGCTCTGTAGCACGGATTTGCTATATTAATACGGCGTTGAGCTGTCAGCCTAATTGACGAAGCCCTCCCCCTTTCTAGCTGGTTATAGGTGTAAATGGCCAGAATTCACCGTCAATTTCTGTTGGAAATCGGCAAGAAAATAGTTTTTAATTTCAAAGACTTAGCAAAAACACATCAAAGTTATGGTTGGAGTTTTTCTAAGCATAATCAAAGGGTTACGGCCTGATTATGCCTTTAGCTCCCGTAATGTTACACTTCAGCGGCTATGGGTACAGACATAAAAAAGCCATATCAAGATATGGTATTAATTGATTTCTACGAGCGATTTCCAGACGAGCAAGCCTGCTGGAACTATTTTTT
>JAAGZL010000806.1 GCA_024206335.1 Gammaproteobacteria bacterium | reverse complement strand
GCTCTTTATGGGACAACACACGCAACACATGCTGGATACAGGTAACACCTACTAGATCTACTTTGCAGAGACATACTTGTAGCAGGAGCACTAATACTTTTCCAAATGCTATAGGAGTTCACAGCATATGGGATTACACGACGGATGGTAAGAGATGGAAGTTCAACAACTTCCACATGGAACCCTGGATCTACAAAGCCCATCCAACACTGAATATGGTCCAAACAGTTATAGCGGCTCTTTTATTGGACAACACATGCAACACATGCTGGATACAAGGCAACT
This sequence comes from Gammaproteobacteria bacterium, assembly GCA_024206335.1. GTDB lineage: Bacteria > Pseudomonadota > Gammaproteobacteria > Chromatiales > Chromatiaceae > JAAGZL01. The sequence goes on along the minus strand of JAAGZL010000806.1, from coordinate 332 downwards.
TGCTCCTACTAGCAGAGACATACTTGTAGCAGGAGCACTAATACTTTTTAAATGCTATAGGAGTTCACCACCATGCCATGAAATTAGCCAAGATCTGGATGGAAAGAGAATGGGAGTTCAACAACTTGCACATGGAACCCTGGATCTCCCAAACCCATCCAACACTAAATATGGTCCAAACAGTGTAGCAGCTCTTTTTACTGGACAACACATGCAACACATGCTGGATACAAGGTAACACCTAGATCTACTTGCAGTGACATACTTGTAGCAGCAGGAGCACTAATACTTTTCAAATGCTATAGGAGTTCACCATCATGCCATGAAGTTAG
>JAAGZL010000805.1 GCA_024206335.1 Gammaproteobacteria bacterium | reverse complement strand
TCTGCATCACTATCTTTCTTGCGTTCCTGGATATCCGTGGATTGAACAGCATTAAGCTCTTCGTCAGTGGGTTGTGCTCTACTGTCCGTCCACTCAGTGATTACATCACCACGAGTACAACACTGGGGCTCAGGGACAAGATAATTAAGTTTTTCCCACAACGAAGTCATGATTTATACTCCGTGATTATTATAGACGAATACAGGACACCGCCTAAATAACGATTTCCACCATTCCCGTTTAAGGTTAACGTAGATGCTGAGTCAGTTCCCGCCCTTACCTTAAACGTGGTGGCACTAGTAGTGCCAGCCTCCATCCAGTGCGTTATGAGTACAGGGACTAAGGGCACAGCGCCGGGAGTAAGTAAGTTTGCCGCGTTTATTGCGTTTACTGAAGTGTCTTGAAACAAAGCCCCTACCGTAATCAGCCCCGGTAATGACGAGCGCAGATTAAGTAACGCATCGATCCGTAACATATTAGTTGCGCTTTGAGGTGTTATCGATGCCGCTATATACTCATCGCCCTCTGTGTTCTGTGGTATGGTATCGTCCCACGGTATAGGAGCACTCCCCGTGGACACTTCCCCGTCCAACACACTTATTACTTGAACAACACTATTGGGGGGTACTACGGGGTCAGCGTTAATCCATTTGGAGGCACCATCCCATGTCATTAATTGGCCTTCTGTGGGTGTACTAATTGTTGTATCCGTGAGATCAACAATAGTATCAACACCAGTTATGCCATCAATACCATCTACACCATCAATACCATCAGCACCTGGGTCCCCTTGCTCTCCTTTCTCGCCTATGGCTCCCACAGTAGCTTGTTGACCATTGATATACAGAACCTGTGTTCTGGTTGTTAGTACGTTGTTTATGCTATTTGAGTTAGCATCTAGGTCAGCTAGTAATGTATTGGGGGTTGTGCCATCACGAGAGACAGTGTTTTCAAGGGCTTCTTCTATAAGCCTATTGTTTTCATTATATTGGTCTGCGGTTTGGTATCCACTTTGTATATCAT
>JAAGZL010000063.1 GCA_024206335.1 Gammaproteobacteria bacterium | reverse complement strand
CCTCCTTTTCGGCCAACTATGACGTTTCGGCCAACGTGTGAGATGATTCGGCCAATGTTCCCGAGACGATTCGGCCCCGGGGGGGGGGTTCTTCCATAGTGGGGGGGGGTACATATGTGCCGCTCATTCGGGTAGGGTTTTTGCCGATTTCGGGTATCTTTTCGGGTATCTTTTTTGCCGATTTTGGTATACATTCGGGTGTCATTTCGAAAATTTCGGGTAGCATCTTTGTCTCGGGTACCCTATCACGTCATATTTCAATAGCGGTATCGTTCGGGGTTGATTTTCAATTTCGAATACGACTCTCGGCGGCCTTAAGCGATCCCCCGGTATTCCACATAAAACATCCCGTCGAAGATCGAAGTAATGACGTAAGTCCAGGTATCTTTTCGGGTATGTATTTCACGATATTTGGTATCCATTCGGGTATCTTTTTCACGATCTGTAGGTATCCATTCGGGTGTACCTTTCGACCCCACAGCGGCTCACCTGTACCCAATTTTTCTGGAAGAACCCCCCGGGGGTTGATTGCCCCCCTCGCTGTTTTGCCTGAATCTCTTGCTTCCTGTCCCATTCCATTCCCGTTCCGATCTGCTTGCATTTCAGTTTCCATTCCGGTTCCATTCCTTCCGATCTATTTCCATTCACAAGAGGGTTCTTACATAGTAAAGGTACCTGGGGATGTGCCGCGCTAGAGGGTATACTTTTTCGGACTTCTAGTCTAGCCAAGGGTATACTTTTTTGCAATTTTGGTCTAGCCAAGGGTATCATATTTGACAATGGAGCGGTCATGCTTTCAGCTTTAGTAGCCTTGGAAAGTAGAAATTTCGTCCTACCCATTTTTAAAAGAAACTGACAAAAGAAAAAAGTCGACCTTTGAAATTTCCGACTTAAGACCAACAATTTCGAGCGTATTAGTCTAGCCAAGGGTATCATTTTGGTAGAAATTGGTCTAGCCAAGGGTACCATTTTCTCTTAAAAATTAGTCTAGCCAACGGTACCATTTTGAATATGCCAGCGGCAGACCCCTACTCAAAATTTAGCCAAGAACCCCCCCCCCCCGGGGCGTGTACGTGTATAAGCCAAACTGCTTCATTTATTCGGAATAAAAATATATATTTTGTAAGATTTTTTGTTTTTCGAGAAAAGAACCGGCGGGAGTGAAGTACCTCACCTATGT
>JAAGZL010000062.1 GCA_024206335.1 Gammaproteobacteria bacterium | reverse complement strand
TCGGTGCCACATTTACCCGCAGCAACCACAAGGGGGATCTGGCCTTCGCCATATCCGGCGAGCTGCAATCCACCTTCGATGATGGCTATCAGGCTGTTGCTGAGGCCAGGGTAATCAAAAGGTTCTAGCCATCTGGTTATCTGGGTCAGATTTAACTCCGACGCTAGCTTAGAAGTAGGACGGGATAAGCTTGCGTTCCCGGTAGGCTCCTGCCCGGAACGTGCCTTATCCGGGCCTACTCGGAGATTGGATATAGGACGAGATAAGCTTACGTTCCCGGTAGGCTCCTGCCCGGAACGTGCCTTATCCGGGCCTACTCAGTATGATTGCAAATGTCCAACCACAACCACAGCACTGCCACTCTATGAACTCAAAACAAAAACAACCAGAACACCCCACAGATAATACCCCACAGGAAGGTGCCAATCAGGCAGCTACCGATACGGTTGAGTACTCTGTCTCCGGCGGCCTATTAGCACGGCTAGCCAATCTTAATATCTCCATCGCCTTCAGCTCCTATCAGTCTGGATTGCTCTATCTGATCGGCCGCAACCGAGAGGGTGGCATCAATGTACATCAGGCTGGCATGCCCAAACCCATGGGGCTGTGCATAGAAGATGATGGCAGTCTAACCATGACAGCTGGTTTTCAGATTATGCGGTTTGAGAATGTGCTGGAGGCGGACCAACAGATCAACAACCAGTTCGATGCCTGCTATGTACCTCGCACGGTATATGTGACCGGACATCTGGACGCCCATGATGTAGGTGTTAATAAACAGGGAAAACCAATCTTCGTCAACACCCGTTACAACTGCCTGGCCACGGTTTCCAACCGCCACAGCTTTGAAGTGCTATGGAAACCACCATTTATCTCGGCCCTGGTGGATGAGGATCGCTGCCACTTAAATGGTATGGCGATGCAGGATGGCAAACCCCGCTATGTCACGGCGGTGAGCCGTTCAGACACCATTGATGGCTGGCGTGACCGGCGTGGGGATGGCGGCATTGTTATCAACGTGGAGAGCAACGAGATTGTCTGCACAGGTCTCTCCATGCCCCATTCACCAAGGATGCACAATGGTGAATTGTGGCTACTCAACTCTGGTACGGGTGAGTTGGGTGTGGTTAATTTCGACTCCGATGGCAAAGGGACATTTGAACCCAGAGTATTTTGCCCTGGTTTTCTGCGCGGCCTGGCCTTCCATGGCAATTTGGCCTTTGTGGGGCTGTCCAAGCCACGTTATAAACGCTTTGAGGGGTTGGAACTGGACCAAAGACTCAGAGATGCTGATTCAGAGCCATGGTGCGGCATTCAGATTATTGACCTGACATCAGGTAGTTGTGTCGACTGGTTGCGAATAGATGGCAAGATTGGTGAACTGTATGACCTGGAGGTGATTTCAGGGGTTGCTACTCCGATGGCCGTCGCGCCAGACAGTCAAGAAGCGGCCAGTCTTATCACCTTTGCAGCTGAGAAGTAATCAAAAAAATGGGGTTTTGAAGCGTGGTTTAATATGCTTGAAAATCATGCTGGTTTAGGCTGTAATCGCAAAATAATCCACACCGAATCTCTCACAACAAAACATCCAATACGGAAGGTGTATTTTATCCCTTCATTAATATAATATATCGCCGTCTCATAGGAAGTGGGTGAATAGATAGGGCCATTACAATATTTAGTATTGCCCCGGTCATGGTTTTTTTAGAGAATGAGTTAACTGAGTACCATATTCGCCCATAACTGGCTTTTTATAAACTTGTAGACTGGATTCTCATGCAAGAATATGCCCTGATCATGATCAGCACCATTCTGGTCAACAACTTTGTACTGGTAAAATTCCTCGGACTCTGTCCATTCATGGGGGTTTCCGGCAAGGTTGATACCGCCATTGGAATGAGCCTGGCCACCAGCTTTGTTCTAACCCTCTCATCTGTCATCAGCTATCTGACCAACGAGTACATGCTGGCGCCCCTGGGGTTGGAGTATCTCCGCACCATTGCGTTCATCCTGATCATCGCGGTGGTAGTACAGTTCACCGAGATGGTGATGCATAAGACCAGCCCGGTACTCTACCAGTTGCTGGGGATATTCCTGCCACTGATCACCACCAACTGCGCCGTACTGGGTGTTGCCCTGCTTAACATCCAAGAGAAGCACAACTTCATCGAATCGGCACTCTATGGTTTTGGCGCCGCCGTTGGGTTCTCTCTGGTCCTGGTACTGTTTGCCGCCATGCGTGAACGCATCAATGTTTCAGATGTACCCCGACCGTTCAAAGGCAGTTCCATAGGTCTGATTACCGCAGGTCTGATGTCCATGGCTTTCATGGGCTTCGCCGGCCTGGTTGCTACATAAAGAAGGTGTTGTTGAGATGCTGATCGCTATTATTGCTATATCATGTCTCGCCCTGGGCTTTGGCCTGCTGTTGGGTTTTTCCTCCATACGTTTTCACGTGGAAGAGGATCCCATGGCAGAGAAGATCAATGAACTTCTGCCCCAGAGCCAGTGCGGACAGTGTGGATACCCTGGTTGCCACCCCTACGCCGAGGCCGTTGTAGATGGCTCAACCGAGATAAACGGTTGCCCGCCTGGAGGCGAATCCACCATGTTAGCCATCGCCGAACTGCTCGGAGTTGACCCTGTACCCATGGGTGCAGAGGGCGAAGAGAGCGTAGGGCCACTCGTGGCCTATATCCGAGAGGATGAGTGCATCGGCTGCACCATGTGCATCAAGGCCTGTCCAGTAGATGCTATCATCGGCTCCACCAAACTGATGCACACAGTAATCACCAATGAATGCACCGGATGTGAGGCATGTGTCGAACCATGCCCGGTGGATTGCATCGATATGCTTCCTATCGCCGTGGACATTCGAAACTGGACTTGGCCGGTCCCGGGCAAGGACGTTCCTGGAGAAGTCGCAATGCCAGAACAACGTCAGGCTGTGGGATAGGGGCGGAATAATAATGTCAAAGTTCTATACCGAAGATAATAATCAAATCCGCAAACTCTGGACATTCTCTGGAGGGATACACATACCGGATAACAAGGCCCAGTCACTTACCCGCCCAGCGGGCAAGGCTGAGATGCCACAACGCCTGGTGATCCCACTGCAGCAACATATTGGAGCCCCCAATGAGCCCCTGGTAGCTGTTGGTGACAAGGTACTCAAAGGTCAGATGATAGGCCAGTCCCAGGGCTTTGTAAGTGCCCCAGTACATGCCTCAACCTCTGGCACTGTAGTGGACATCGGCGATCACCCGGTTGCACATCCATCTGCACTGCCTGGCCCATGTATCGTTATTGAGCCAGATAAAGAGGATAAGTGGGCCGACCTCCCACCCCCTATGGAGTACTACGCCACCTGGGACAAGCGGGATATCCGCAACCGCATCCGTGAATCCGGTATTGTGGGCATGGGTGGGGCATCATTCCCCACCAGCGTCAAACTGAGCCCACCGGAGGGACAGCAGGATATCCAATCACTCATCATCAATGGCGCCGAGTGCGAACCATTCATCACCTCAGACGATGTGCTGATGCAAAACCATGCAGAAAGGATCATAAATGGCGCCGCCATTATGAACTACCTGCTGGACGCCAAGGAGTGTCTGATCGCCATCGAGGACAACAAGCCCGAGGCGATCGAGGTGATGAAGAAGGCCGTGGCTGCAACGGAAAAACTGGACAATGCCCATGTGGTTGTCATCCCCACCCTCTATCCTAGCGGAAGCGAGAAGCAGCTGATCTACATCCTTACCGGCAAGGAAGTGCCACAGGGAGGACTGCCATCCCAGGTTGGAGTGGTGGTACAGAATGTGAGTACCGCTGCTGCCGTATCCGACGCCGTACTGGAAGGCAAACCCCTGATCTCACGTCTGGTCACACTGACCGGCGAAGGCATCAAGGAGCCACAGAACCTGGAGGTGCTACTCGGCACTCAGGTAGAAGAACTTGTACCCCAGGTGGGCGGCTACACCAACCAGGCAAGCAAGCTCATAATGGGCGGCCCCATGATGGGCTTCAGCATGCGCTCCGATGCCATCCCCGTAGGCAAGGCCAACAACTGCGTCCTGGTACCAAGCCTGGATGAGATACCAAACCCCGAAAACATCAGCGCCTGTATCCGCTGTCTGCGCTGCGTGGATGCCTGCCCCATGGGTCTGGTGCCGCAGAACATGTACTGGCACGTCCAATCAAAGGCCCTGGATAAGGCGAAAGAGAACAACCTGTTCGACTGTGTCGAATGCGGTTGCTGCTCTCATGTATGTCCATCACGCATCCCTCTGGTGCAGTTTTTCCGCAGCGCCAAGGCGGCAAACCTGCAACTGGACCGGGATCAGCAGAAGAAAGAACGGGCACGGGAAAGGGCAGAGGCCAGGAACGAACGTCTGGAGAAGATAGCAGCCGAAAAGAAGGCCAAGATGGAGGCGAAAAAGGCCGCCATGAAGAAAAAGAAAGAGGCCGCGGCTGCTCTGAAAAAAGAGCAGGAAGAGCAGGCCGCAGCCAAGCCAGCAGCCGATACCAATGAAGAGTCAACCGGCTCTGAAGGTCAGGACGGATAGAGATGCAATTTCCTACAATAACTTCACCACATACCAGTCGCCCCAACAGCGTCCAGAAGGCCATGTTGTGGGTGATCCTCGCCCTGATCCCCGGCACTCTGGCCATGATCTGGTTTTTCGGCTGGGGCATCCTGATCAACATGGTGCTGGCCATCACTACCGCCATTGCCTGCGAAGCCCTGGTAATGAAGCTACGCGGACGTGAGATTAAGCCGGTGATCATGGATCTGAGCGCAATCCTGACCGCCATGCTGTTTGCAGTTGCAGTCCCACCCCTGTTGCCCTGGTGGCTAACCGTGCTGGGCGTGGCCTTCGCCATCCTGCTGGTCAAACAGGCGTATGGCGGATTGGGATACAACGTATTCAACCCGGCCATGGCGGCGTATGTACTGCTGCTGATCTCATACCCGGTACAGATGACATCCTGGCTTCCACCAATGATGTTGAACGAAAACCCCATGGGTCTTCTTCAGACCCTGAACGTAATCTTTGGGGGCGCCCTGCCTGGCAGCCTGACCTGGGATGCGGTAACCATGGCCACGCCACTGGATACCATGCGCACCGGTCTTAGCCTGAACCAGACGGTAAGCGAGATAAGCAGCAACCCCATCCTGGGCCAGTTTGGCGGCAAGGGTTGGGAAGTGGTCGCCGGCCTCTACCTGCTGGGCGGCGGCTTCATGTTGTATAAAAAGGCCATCAGCTGGCACATACCGGTCTCCACCCTTGGCGGCCTGGCGGTTATGGCCCTGCTGTTCAATATACTGGACGGCGATGCCTACCCACTCAGCAGCTTCCATATATTTAGTGGGGCTGCCATGCTCGGTGCCTTCTTTATCGCCACCGACCCGGTCTCCGCGCCAGGAACCAGGAAGGGGCAAATCTACTACGGCGCCGGCATCGGTATTCTTGTGTATATCATTCGGACCTGGGGCGGCTATCCAGATGCTATTGCCTTCTCAGTACTGCTAATGAATATGGCAGCACCAACTATTGAATTCTTTACCCGGCCACGCACCTTCGGTCATCGGGGGTCTGGCAATGATTAAACACCCTATTACTATCGCCGGACTGCTCCTGGCCATGTTTGCCGTCATCGGTGTTGGGCTAGTCGCCTTTACCCATCAGGCCACCAAAGACCAGATCGCCGAGAACGAGCGTATGGCGCTGCTGAACAGTCTAAACGCCCTGGTACCCTCTGAGAGCATCGACAATGATATCGTTACCGATCTCACCATCGTCTCTGACCAAGAGAAACTGGGGACGGCCGAGACTACAGTCTACCTGGGGCGCAAGGCCAACCAGCCGGTTGCGGCGGTGTTCACCTCCATAGCACCAGATGGCTACAGCGGCCAGATCAAACTGCTGGTGGCGATTCTCGCAGATGGCAGTCTGGGCGGCGTGCGCGTGGTGGCCCATAAAGAGACCCCGGGACTGGGCGACAAGATAGAGGTGGAAAAATCTGATTGGATCCATGTCTTCAGGGGAAAATCCCTGGGTAATCCTGATCCAGCCAAGTGGAAGGTAAAACGTGACGGCGGTATCTTTGACCAGTTTTCCGGCGCCACCATCACCCCACGGGCCATTGTAAAGGCAGTAAAAAACACCCTGCTCTACTACAAGGACAACGGCAAGAGTCTGTTCCTTGCCAAGCCCAAGACGGTTCAGGCTGATACAGAGACGGCCGAAGCCAAAACTGAAAGCGCCAAATAACCAGGTATACCAACATGTCAGATATCACCTACGGTAAACTGATCCGCGACGGATTCTGGAACAACAACCAGGCCCTGGTGGCCCTCCTTGGACTATGTCCACTGCTGGCCGTTACCAACACTGCAATCAACGGCCTGGGGTTGGGTATCGCCACCACCGTGGTTTTTGTACTCTCCAACATCACCGTCTCCCTGATCCGCAACATCGTGCGCAATGAGATACGTCTGCCGGTATTTGTACTGGTGATCGCCTCTTTTGTAACCGCCGTTGAGTTGAGCATGAACGCCTGGTTCTTCGAACTCTACAAGATCCTGGGCATCTTCATCCCGCTGATCGTCACCAACTGCGCCATCATCGGCCGTGCCGAGGCCTTCGCCTCCAAGAACAATGTAATAAAATCCACCGTGGATGGACTGGCAATGGGTATCGGCTTTACCCTGGTACTGGTTGCCCTGGGTGCAGCACGTGAATTTGTCGGTATGGGCACCCTGTTCACCCAGGCGCATCTGATGTTTGGTGAAGCAGCCAGGGGCCTCACCTTCAGTATGGGCGAAGATTTTAAGGGAGCACTATTGGCCATCCTGCCCCCTGGCGCCTTTATCGGTCTAGGATTGATGCTGGCACTAAAAAACAACGTGGATCATCGGGCAGATGAGCGAGCCAAGCTCGCAACACCTGAGAAAGAAGCAGAGACCGCAGCCTAAGCACCCTTATTGGCACTGAGCACGGCCTGCTACCAGAGATTATCTGACTTTTTTAATTACATCATCCACCAATGCGCCATAAATGGAATCCACCACACAATTCAGCATTAACGGTTTCCTTATCAGGGTGGCAGAGCTATATGTGTCTAGATCAAGACCATTACTGCGGTAGGCAAGAATCACAAGCGGCAAATCCTGCCCCAGAGCACTCAGGCAGATACTGGCAATCCTGGCAACATCCTTCCCTTCTGGCGGATCAGAAATAAGGATCAAATCTATATCGCCTCGCCCCTTTGACTCCAAAACAGCATCACCCAATGCAGCAACCCGGCCCACCGACTCCACGATCATCCCAGCATCTTCACAGAATTTGGTGATAATCTCTCTGCTGTAGTCGCTGGTTTCAAACAAAAACACCTTCTTCCCCTGCAGAAAAGATGTCCTGCTAACCCGTTCAGTCACAAACTCATTGGCCACCACCGGCAACTTGAGCTGAAACAGTGAGCTATCTTTACTCCGCACTACCCTGAACTCCCCTCCCATTATCATCGCCAGTTTCCTGGCCAGGCTAAGCCCTAGATCCGGACCGGATTCTTTGGCTCCAATCTCCAGATCATCAGAAAAAAATCTATTATTGCTTACTTCAGAGGCCTCACCCAGCGGGAGCAAGGCCTGCCTATCCATAACAAACACCAGGACATCTGTAGCATCAGCATCAACCATCACTCCAACTCTAAGTTCACCTTCACTGAAACTGCCCAAAGCATACTTAATCACATTAACCAGAATCTGCCTCAACCTCTGCTCATCTCCTACAATCACCTCTGGAACTTCATTTGAAACAGAACAAATCAGTTCAATTTTCTTAATTACTGCACTCTGACTTATAGCAGAACAAACCTCCAACAGAAGGTCCTTCAAATCGAATGGTACTGACTGTATCTGCAACTGTTGCGCCTCTATCTTGGAAAAATCCAACACATCACCTATAGCCGCATCCAAAAGTAATGCAGATGAAATAACCTCCTCCACCCTATCCGCCTGCCTCATATTCAATCCTGAACCAGCCAGATCATTTGAAATAGTAATAATATCTCCAAGAGGAGCACGCATATCATTGGTTATATTCGACAGAAACCGCCCCATCAGTCGACTAGATTCTTCTGCCTGAACCCTGGCAAGCCTCAGCTTGTTTATCAATGAATACTGGTAGGTTGGCAGAAGCCCAAGAACAAACAGGACAAACAGTGCCTCAAAAAAATATCTATCCCACTGATCAAGGAAGGTCAGCACTATAGAATATGCCACCACACTCAGCATTGATGCCACCATCAACAAACGTCGACCATAGCGAGTCCCATAGGAAACAAAGATCCAGATATACAGAAGGAAGAAGGGGCTGGCTGCCTCTCCGGTCAGATAGAGACATAAAGTGGTCGCCGAGATATCCACCACTAAGGAGAAATAACGCCGGTCATCCCACACCGGTCGTATAAAAATACTTATCAGAATACCGAAAAACAGCAGCAGGTAGACAACAAACAACACTACAAAATGCGTAATGTCTACCGGATAACGTTCAGACCATAGGCCAGCAGATACGTATACTATGGCAAAAGCCCATATCCCTAGCCGTACAATGGCAGACTGAAACTCCTGATTTAAATATATGGCTCTTTGCTTGAATGTATGCATTTTGAACTCTTCCCTGTCCCTAAAAACTCACACTTCTGATAACTATATATCATTTAACCCCAGAGTTTCAGCACTCTGAGACTTTCCTGGTAATATCAATGATCAAAATAACATATATGATATTAGTCACCTGCCAAAATCGAGACTACTAAAATCGCATCATGAACAAATCAAAGCGTCTGGAGATTTTTAAACGCCTGGCCATAGGGATACCCGACCCAAAACCTGAGCTAAACTTCAGCTCACCATTTGAGTTGCTTATAGCAGTGATACTCTCGGCACAGGCCACTGACCGCTCAGTGAACAAGGTAACCACAAAGCTGTTCTCCCAGGCCACCAGCCCAGAGGCTATATTGGACCTAGGAGAAGACAGGCTGCGGGACATGATAAAGACCATCGGTCTGTTCAACCACAAGGCCTCTCACATAATCTCCACCTGTAGAATCCTCACAGAACAGTTTACTGGCAAGGTACCAGAGGATAGAAAGGCCCTGGAATCACTACCTGGGGTTGGACGCAAAACGGCAAATGTAATCCTCAACACCGCCTTTGGCCAGCCCACCATCGCCGTGGACACACATGTATTCAGGGTCTCCAACCGCACCAGGATCGCCCCCGGCAACACCGTACTAGAGGTGGAAAAGCGACTGCTGCGCATGGTCCCCAGCGAGTATCTACTGAACGCCCACCACTTGCTAATCCTGCATGGACGCTATACATGTATTGCCCGCAAACCACGTTGTGGTTCGTGTATCATTAAAGACATGTGTGAATACACGACAAAAACTGATCTGGAGAGCTGAATGTTCGGTAACGACCGAAGACAGATGCGACGCTTTTTCACTGACGCATGGAACAAGCAACAAAAAGGGCTGCCCATGGAACCGATGGAGCAGGTTGTTGCCGGCATCATCCAACAACACCCGGAGTACCATTCCATACTGGAACAGCAGGATCTCGCCCTGGAGAAGGAGTATCTCCCGGAGACGGGAGAAACCAACCCCTTCCTACATATATCCATGCACATCAGCCTGCAGGAACAGATCAGCACCGACCGCCCACCCGGCATCACTACTGCATACCGTAAACTGATCATGGGTAGTGGTGACGCACATGCAGCAGATCATATGATGATGGATTGCCTGGGACGCATGCTATGGGAAGCACAGAGAGAGAATCGCATGCCAGATGAGCAAGCCTACCTGGAGTGCATAAGAGGTCTTAGTAAAAAATAAAATAGGACGCTGAGTAGGACAACAGGAGCATCAAAACCCAGCAGTTCAATCGATCAGATGAGCCTGAATATAAACAATACATGGGTAGTAGTTGCCGACACCAGCTACGCAAAAATCTTCAGCACAGAGACACCATCCAGACAGTTACAGGAAACGGAAACTCTTGCCCATCGCACAGCACACCTGCACCAGAGCGATCTGGCCAGTGACTGGCCAAGTAGAGATCGCAATTCAGTTAATGGCTCCCACAACACAGAAAGGGAACCGACACCAAAGAAGAGGAGGCCATACGTTTCACCACCTAGGTATATGGCAGATTGAAGCAAGACTGAATACTGCACCAGTTTGATAAACTATATATAGTCGCCACCCCATTATTTCTGGGCCATATCAAAAACATCAAACCCAAGCTATAAAAAAATTATTGCCGGTTAAATTGCCAAAAATATGGCCTTAAACGAGACGAGAGAGATCAAAAAATGCCTACCAGAGTATCTGTAACTAGCAATATAATAATCCACAACAGAATCACAGCTTGGCTATGATATTAACCTCCAGCCCTGCTCACTTCATCATAACTGGTAGGCCACAAAATGATTAGATCGTTTTTTAACAAAATGAAAAGTGACACCGTTTGCCCACCAAGAAAACCGTTTAGCAAAATCGCCTGGTCCTGGCTGGGTGCATTTATCGGGATCTATCTTGTATCCATTCTCAGCCAGCTAACACACACCGACCCACTGGACAGTCTGTTTTTGGTGGGATCATTCGGGGCCTCTGCTGTTCTTCTCTATGGGGCACCACAGGCGGAGTTCTCACAGCCACGCAATCTGCTTGGCGGACATATTATGTCTGCCATTGTTGGTGTGACCATTTACAAATATCTACCCCTGGATGTTGCACTTCTGGGGGCACTGGCCGTTTCAATCTCTATTGTGGCAATGCACTTTACCCGCACACTACATCCACCTGGCGGCGCCACGGCACTTATAGCGGTAATT
>JAAGZL010000804.1 GCA_024206335.1 Gammaproteobacteria bacterium | reverse complement strand
TGGAGCAGGAGATCGATAGCACCCGGGAGATGCTGGATGATCCTGAGATGGCCGACCTGGCCAAGGATGAACTGAAACAGGCCGAACAGCAGCGCTCAGAGCTGGAGCCGGAACTGCAACTGCTCCTGATCCCACCCGACCCCAACGACGAACGCAACATCTTCCTGGAGGTTCGGGCCGGCACCGGCGGTTCAGAGGCAGCTCTGTTTTCCGGGGACCTGCACCGCATGTACTCACGCTATGCCGAGCTGCAGGGGTGGAAGGTGGAGATCATCAGCGAAAGCCTGGGAGAACAGGGCGGATACAAAGAGGTGGTTTCCCGCATCAGCGGACGAAATGTCTACTCCAAGCTAAAATTTGAGTCTGGCACCCACCGGGTACAGCGAGTCCCGGAGACCGAGTCGCAAGGGCGTATTCACACCTCGGCCTGCACCGTGGCCATACTGGCTGAGGCGGAAGGCATCGATCACATCGACATCAACAACAATGACCTGCGCATAGATACCTACCGCGCCTCCGGTGCCGGTGGCCAGCATGTAAACAAGACCGATTCTGCGGTACGCATCACCCATCTTCCGAGCGGCATTGTGGTGGAGTGTCAGGACGAGCGCTCCCAGCATAAGAACAAGGCCCGAGCCATGTCCCTGCTCCAGGCCAAGCTACTCTCCAACGCCCAGCAGGAACAGACCAGTGAACAGGCTGAGAAGCGCAAACTCCAGGTGGGCAGTGGCGACCGTTCTGAACGCATACGCACCTACAACTACCCCCAAAACCGCCTGACAGACCACCGGATCAACCTAACCCTATACAAACTGGACGAAATAATTCATGGTGATCTGACCCAGGTAGTAGACCCACTGGTACGGGAGCATCAGGCAGAACAACTGACCTCCCTCGCATCAAGCGATCATTAACCATACCTGACCGCCCCCCCAGGCAAATACACCGCACACACCCAGCATGAACCAGAAAAGCAATTTACCTGACCTACAACATAGAAACCTCACGCACCACATGGTTTAATGCCACGTATGCCGCAAGAACAAACCACCACTATAGCCTTGGCCCTGGAACTGGCAATCGAGAAGCTGGCCGATATCCCAGACACCATCCCCAGGCTCGAGGCAGAGGTCCTGCTTTCATCCCTGCTAGACAAGCCACGCACCTATCTGGTGGCCTGGCCAGAGATGCAACTCTCCCCAGAACAGACAGAGAGCTTCATCAGTATGCTGGAGCGCCGCACCACCCATGAACCCATCGCATATATCACCGGCTACCGCGAGTTCTGGTCACTAAATTTTGAGGTTACACCAGACACCCTGATCCCCCGGCCAGAGACCGAAACCCTAGTAGAGTTAACCCTTGAACATATCCCTCATGGAATACCTCTGAATATTGCTGACCTGGGTACCGGTAGTGGGGTCATAGCGGCAGCCATTGCCAGTGAACGCCCCCAGTGTAGCATTCTGGCCACAGACCTCTCTCCCAGCACCCTGAGGGTGGCCGAACGCAATTTTCACCGCCTGGGACTCAACAACATCCAGACCGCCCTGGGTGAGTGGTGCCACGCTCTCCCACCAGGCAAACCATTCGACATTATCATAAGCAATCCACCATATGTGGCAGAGGGCGATGGACATCTGGCCCAAAATGGCCTGCCCTGGGAACCACAGCTGGCCCTGCGTTCAGGTGATGACGGCCTAGATGATATCAGCAGGATTATCACCTGCACCCCTAACCACATCACATCAGGTGGATGGCTGATACTGGAGCACGGCTTTGACCAGGGTGAACGGGTAAGATCCCTGCTGGAACAGGCCGGCTTTTCCGCCATCCACACCAGCCATGACCTGTCTGGGCACGACCGGGTTACTGCCGGACGCAGAGAGTAATCAGCAGGTAATTACAGCGCCCACCACCACCCCACACAACTACAATCCACACAAGTCCACACAAGTCCACACCCAAAAATCCAGATTATCGATGAAAAAACCCCGACTCTATGCCAAACTCGCACATTCAATTATCAAGACAATAATTCTGGCTTCAAGCAACAGGGCCAGAATCACAAAGCCAGACCAGAATCACCCCCGAACAGGACCACATGGATTACACTAACAACCCTGCCCACAGACCAATGATTATCCGCATCCTCTTCATGGCGGGGGTGGCCCTCTGCCTGGGACTGGCCTGGAAGGCGGTACAGCAGCCGGCGCCTGCCGGTTTTCTGCTCAGCCCCCAGACCCAGGGCAGCAACACACCGACATACAAGGAATCATTTGCATCCAGCGGAGTTACCAGTGAGATTCATAGCGCCGGAATAGTCGAGTTGCCCAATGGCAACATACGTGCTGTATGGTATGGGGGCACACGTGAGGGACATGAAGATGTGGCCATATACACCAGCATATGGGACGCCTCCAGCAACCAGTGGGGACGGGAACATATCGCGCTGAATGTAGATGCAACCCGCCAAGGTACCCACCGCTACACCCGCAAACTGGGCAACCCAATCATCACCAGCAGCCCCCAAAAAAACCTGTGGCTTTTTTATGTCAGCGCAGTAGGAGGCTGGGCCACCAGCAGCATCAACCTCTCCATCTCCAAGGATGATGGAGAGAGCTGGGGGCCACCAAGGCGCCTAATTGCTTCCCCATTTCTTAACTTCAGCACCCTAGTCAAAGGTAATCCGATTCACTTTACCGACGGCACTATAGGGCTGCCGGTGTATCACGAGTTTCTGGCCAAATTTGGTGAACTGTTACGCCTTGATGCAACAGGCAACATCATCGACAAAACCAGGCTGTCCTGGGGACGAGACTCCCTGCAACCGGTTATCTTCCCCTACAGCAAGACGGAGGCCGCCTCCATGTTGCGCTATGCCGGTGACCCACCTAATCGCATTCTGATCCAATCTACCAACGATGCCGGACTAAGCTGGCCAGAGCCCATCAAAACCAATCTACCCAACCCCAACGCGGCAATCAGTGGCATAGAGATACAACATGGCAAACAACTCCTGCTGGTGTTTAACAATGACTCAGAGGAAAGAGACCATCTGAGCCTGGCCATATCCAGGGACCAAGGCTCAAGCTGGAACATAATCCATACCTTCGAACAGTGGGATCACAATAAGAAAATTGATAACCAGGGATACTCCTACCCCAACCTGATCCAGGCCAATAATGGTGACTTCCACCTGGTCTATTCCTGGAATGTTCAAAAGGTCAAGCATATCCATTTTAACCAGGCTTGGCTGGAGTCGAAGCTCCCATGACCATTTCCACCATCATTGGAACCGGCGGCCACGCCTTGCTGTTATCTGCAGTAGCCTTACAACTGGCACGTGGGCTACGCCCGAAACAGAACAACTCTCATATACTGGTCACAGTGCTGCTTACCCTGGCATTGATCCCCATTGGCCCACTCTCAGCCGCCCAGTTCAGCCGCGGACTGTTTGGCGATCTAAGCATCATCAGCATACTCCTGCTGGGACGTTTTCTACTCCTGCCCCAGGCCTCACGCATGGAATCCAGACAGCTATTTATTCTGCTCTGCATTATCGGCACCCTGTTTTATCCGGCGGCCCTGGGTCTCGGCATGACCGACCCGTATCAATGGGGCTATCTAAACAGCTATCGCGGTATTGAAATACCCATGCTGTTTCTGGGTGGAATAATACTCGTCATGGTTATTGCCGGCCAGATAGAAAACCATCTTATAATGCTATGCATCCTAACTGCTTTGGGTGCCTTCACTCTCGAATTCATGGAATCAAGAAACCTCTGGGATTACCTGATTGACCCCATGATATTTATATATAGCCTGATCAACTTGGCTATCTATCTAACAAAACAAATGGCAGAAAAATACCGTGCAAGAAAACACACATCCAATTGAGAAAACATTAATCATATTTGTCTTTATCACCACCCTTGGAAGTATGGCAATAAGCTATATCAATGATGATTTCTTTATGTCCAGATTAGCTACAGAGGATGGAGTGATCGAATGGCTGACCGTACTGGCACTGGCAACCACCTCCATGGTTTGCATACACCGGGCAATTACCCTACGAAATGATAGGTCCACTCTGTTTCTTGCCATGACACTCCTCCTGGGAGTGGTATTTCTATTTGGTGCAGGAGAGGAGATCTCATGGGGGCAACGCATATTAAATACGGAAAGTTCTGAGTTTTTCCAGCAACACAACGCCCAGGGCGAAACCAACCTGCACAACCTGGTGGTTGGCGGCAAGAAGCTGAATAAGCTGATCTTTGGTATAGGCCTGCATCTGGTACTGCTTATCTATCTGCTGGCACTGGTACCCCTGTATAAACGCAAACCTGGCCTGGAACAGTTTCTAGACCGGTTTGCCGTCCCCATAGCCAAACCGTATCAGGTAATAGGCTATCTGGTGGTAATTGTACTGACACAGGTAGTGATAACATCCTCCAAAAGAGGCGAACTAGCGGAGTTTGCCGGATCCTTTCTATTCCTCCTGAACATTGCCTTCCCCTACAACCATAGATTGTTTAGTAAGAGATAGGAATTTGCTTTCAGCAGATGCAGCGCTTTGCATAATCAGCAAATTCAACTGACTAGCTGCCACCGACTCAGGCGCCGATACTTATTCCACCTAAAAGCCACCGTATATCAATCTGATTATATCAAACCAAAAATTTGATAATTCAGTGCGTTTGGGTATAGTCCGCCAAAAGCGAGTTATAACTGAATCTGGTGTTTGAGGGGTTGAAGAAAAGCGGCGTATCTGGTTGATTTGTTGTTGCGAAACAATGAAAACAACCAAAAGGATACGCCACTGTGAAGAAGAATACCGTTGTTGAACTGAAAGGTCGAG
>JAAGZL010000803.1 GCA_024206335.1 Gammaproteobacteria bacterium | reverse complement strand
TTCTGTACTTATTTCGCGGGCTTTCGGACAGTAAGCCAAGCCAAATCATACGTTAACATGTTTTTAGCCTAGATTTAACATCAACAACAAACAAACACAAACAGGATACAACAATGCAAAACCCAATCTATTTAACTGACCAAGAACTTGAAGCATGGCACGTCCGTCACTTCGGGGTTGTCCCTTATGCCGATGGGTCTGATTGCGTGGATTTGTTCGATGCCTCAAACGACGGAGCTATGCGCGAGCATTGTATCGAGCTGTACCGTATGGCTACCACGCCCGTAACATTCGAATTCGAGGACTCGTAGAGAAATGTCACTATATCCACAACAATCATTGATTCAAAGCTCAAAGGTGCAGACCATCGACGAGTTAATCGCGGAGCTACAGCAATTCAAAACGCACGGCGTTAACCACATTGATTTGTGCGTTATAACAGCCGGCGATGACGGTAGTATAAGCGATGCGCTGGTTAGTCTCGAGCTGGTAGAGAAAACGCTGTCAGATGGCAGCAAGATGCACGATATTCAGACGAATTTTTCAGAGATGGATTATTAGTTGATAGTTCAAGGCCTACTGCCAGAAGGCCTTTTTAGTATCAACGCACAAACAGGGGAACAGACCAATGAGCATAACCAAAGAACAATTCACTAACCTCGAAATCGGCGACACGATTGAATTCAAATCACCCTCGCGATATGGCACACGTAAGGCAACCCGCAAGGTAACGGGTTTTATCATGATGTGGGGACACAGAAGTTTAACGCATGTTATGGTTCGTTACGAAGGATCACCCTGC
>JAAGZL010000802.1 GCA_024206335.1 Gammaproteobacteria bacterium | reverse complement strand
TCGCTGGTTTCGTATTCGCGATAATGGTTTGGCAAAACCACCCAGCTTTGCTTTTTTGCGCCGTCGTAGTAATACTCGGTTTTATTGTCATTCGGGTCGGTAATGGTGATGCGTTCGTTCAGCCGCATATTACTACCGGGTGCTGGGTAAGGATTCCAGTAAATTGATACTATGTCTCCAACTATTTCAAGCTTATCACTATCAATCGGCTCAATATCGAATAACCAGGTACCAAACTGAGGCCTGGTTATGCTGGCGATATTCAAATTGTCATCATAACCGAGGGTGCTTTTGTAACTACCCATGTCGGTGATTTCAGTCAGGTTTAAAGCGGCATCGTAACCGAATAACGCAGCACGACCGAAGGGGTCGGTGATCTTGTTAACCCGTTCTATATTGACAGCCAGTGTGGCATATTCCAGTGTCGTGACTCGTCCCAGTGCATCGGTAATGGTGCCTAATAACCCGTTTGCGTTATAGCCAAATTCGAGGCTATCGCCGTTGAGATCGGTGGAGCGCGTCAGATAGATTTTGTCGGTTGATTGGGCAAAACCATATTCCATGACCGCGCCATTGCG
>JAAGZL010000801.1 GCA_024206335.1 Gammaproteobacteria bacterium | reverse complement strand
CGATGTTGTTCTTCAGACTGAGTTCGAGAGACTTGCCTTCCCGAAGGTGGCCTCCCCGAAACTCGATGGGTTCCGGCAGTACGTTTACAATGGTCAGCCCACTACGCGATCCGGTAAGCAACTTGCAAATCTCCATACCCGCAAAATCCTAACCCACCCTGAGTTCGAGGGTTTGGATGGGGAGCTTATCACCGGTAGCCCCACTGCTCCTGATGCTCTTCATCAAGCGCAATCCGCTTTCGGTACTATAGCTGGCGAGCCTGAATTTACCTGGCATATCTTTGACGACATGGCTCGGGGCGGGGAGGGTTATTGGAATCACTGGGCTCTCAATGCAGTACCGCGTATCCGTGAGCTGCCTGACTTTTGTGTGTTAGTACCTCAACAAATGGTGAACAGCGCGAATGAATTGCTTGACTTCCATAAGCAGGTTGTTGCTATGGGCTACGAAGGCACAGTTCTGCGTGATCCACGTAGCCCATACAAGCACAACCGCTCAACCCGCAAGCAGGAGTGGATGCTCAAAGTGAAGGATATGACCTACGAAGAAGTCATGGTCGTATCTTTTAATGAGAAGATGATTAATGCAAACGAAGCCACGGTT
>JAAGZL010000800.1 GCA_024206335.1 Gammaproteobacteria bacterium | reverse complement strand
TATTCGGCTTACTTGTGTTCTTGCCGGGATACACTGCACTGATACCCATGAGCCCCATTAAACGCCGTACCCGCTTACGCATGACGAGCAGGAAACGCTCAGAAACAAGCGCATTTCGTAACTGTCTGGGGCCATTGCATGGGTAGAGCACGTGGAGATGATCCAGCTGTCTCAGCAGGTTCAGCTCTTCAGCTGGTGCCTCACGCGGTGTGTAATGGTGACTTGGACGGCTGGTTGATAGTAGTTTACATTGTCGTGTGATCGCCAAGGAGTGAGTCGGATTAACTTTGGTCTTGCGCTCTATCTGACTCATGGTTCGAGCACCTTTGCTAAAAAATCATTTTCCATAGTTAGCTGACCGACCTTCGCCTGGAGTTGTTTGATTTCACCATCATAGTCTTTGCGTTTTTCCGCCTGACTTTCAAACAGGCCGTTGATGTTTTCTTTCAGTTGTTTTTGCCAGCTTTGAATCTGATTCACATGGATATCATGATCCGATGCCAGCTGAGCCAGTGTCTTGTCACCCTTCATTGCAGCTAAAGCCACTTTAGCCTTGAAGG
>JAAGZL010000799.1 GCA_024206335.1 Gammaproteobacteria bacterium | reverse complement strand
TCTACCACACCGATTGGCCTTTTGCGAAAGGCGGTGAATTTTATGTGATAGTGGATACTGTCGATACATTTCGCCTTTCCAGAACCGAAGCAGCGGCATTGCGTGGTGCTGACGTGCTCGATGACACCGACCCTGATTATAGTGCAGCGTGGGTTCCAGAGGAATCAGTCACATTTATTCGCTTTAAGCAAACAGCACTAAACACCCAGACGCAGGGCTTTAATTACGCCACGCGTGCTATGGAGGTTTGGGACTTAATCGCCGCGGAGGTAGGCGAAGAAAATATGGAGGTTGTTGCTGGTTGCAAGGCTAGTGTCGTGGGTTTTATGGAGCAACAACTAACAGTCCCCGGCTATCGCGAAAGGGTAATGAAAAGTGGTCAATTCTATATCGCACCATATTGGGCTTCGATTGGTATTGCTGATGATTTTGAGAACTATACGAATGAGCAGCATGCTGATTACCTGATTGATGTTTACATGGCTGATGGCGGGGTGTGGAGTGATAGAATCTACGCGCACATAGAGGCTTTAGGGTGTTACAATTTCAGCGCCTACGAGTGTGGCAATCATAACGGCAATCAAGGAAGTATATCACAAGCGAAGATTGATAGACTGGTTAGTTTGGCACGTGACCCTGTTGAGGGAACCCGTATAGCAGACCACTATTTCAGGCGTTTGTCTGAATTAGGAATAAAGGTTGCAACGAATTTCAAGGCACATTCAAGCTACAGCTCAGGGGATCAAGGTGCCACATTCGGCTCAATGGAGCACCAAGGCGACACTGACGCCGCGCAATACTTGGGAATAAAGCCCTTTTTAGATTTGGGCGGAGTCCCGAAATAATGGATACTAAATACATCGGAACAGATCAGGATTTTGAGACTATCGAGGAATGGGCCGATTATATCCGGTTTGACACTATCACTGAGCCCCACAAGGGCATACTCACTGATGATAAAGCTTACCCTATCGTTGACGCTTCCGCGCTTTGGTTCTTCGGCCATGCTTGGGAGCAAGGGATAACACTCACATCAGACACTTCTGTTCGATATGATGGCGATTTCGGTAACGGAGCCAGGATTGACGTTGATTTCCAACTTGACATAAGTGGTTTTAATTTAGAATGGGTTTCAATAGATGCGCCATATTCCGTTGCAATGAAGTCAACATACTTTGATAGTGTGGCATGTAATTTAACCGGAAACGCTGCAATCCGTGTCACAGGCGGGAACACAATATTAAGGGCAGTGCGCGTCCATGCTCCCCTAGCAACGGGCTTTAGCTTAGAGCACGCAACCGCAGAGTTATACGCGTGTACAGCCGAGGGGTGCTTGGTTGGTGTTAACGCGCACGCAACCAATACCGCAACCATCCAGAATGTAGTAACGCATAATTGCGGCACTGGCTGGACGGGCATATACTCCGGCACATACTCGAACAACGCATCTGATGATGGAACGCACCCTGGACTCGATGGCGTATTAGTAACTGCTGATCCGTATGAAGCTGACGGCTATACACCGTCACAAGGTGGGCAATTAACTAACATGGGTATTGATGTAGGCGTTACTCACGGTGCTGACGGTAAGCCTTTTGCTCTTGTACCTGCAATCGGTGCTTATCCTGCATATCTACCGGATGACAGCGTTTCTCCCATCCTAACGAATCCCACATCAGAAGGTGATACCGTTGGATTAGTGTGCAAAGTAGACACCGATGAGGCAACCGGTATTCTCTTT
>JAAGZL010000798.1 GCA_024206335.1 Gammaproteobacteria bacterium | reverse complement strand
TGAGCACTTCAAATTCTCGGAATTTGTTGGCCAACTAAACGATGCCAACCTGTTATATAAAATCGTGCAAAAGGTGCGTCAAACCGATTTAAGCCCACAAGCTGTTTCAAACCACGACATGGGTAAAGTCTTTGAAGAACTGATCCGTCGTTTTGCAGAAAGTTCCAATGAAACCGCTGGAGAGCATTTCACACCCCGTGATATTATTCACTTGGCAACCTCCTTAGTGTTTATGGAAGACGATGATGCCTTAACCAAACCAGGTATTATACGTACCATCTACGATCCCACTGCCGGTACGGGAGGCTTTTTATCTGAAGGCATGGAGTATGTGCAGGCATTAAACCCGCAAGCGGTGATGCGTGCCTATGGCCAGGAACTTAACCCCGAAAGTTATGCCATCTGTAAGGCCGATATGCTCATTAAAGGGCAGGAGGTCAATAATATTAAGTTGGGTAACACCTTATCAAATGACCAGCTCTATGCCGATAAATTCGATTACATGTTATCCAATCCACCCTTTGGTGTGGATTGGAAAAAAATTGAAAAAGATATTAAAGACGAAAATACTCTAAAAGGCTTCGATGGTCGTTTTGGCCCAGGCTTACCCAGAGTGTCAGATGGCTCGTTGTTATTCCTGATGCACTTAATCAGTAAACTGAGAGATGCTTCAGAAGGTGGTGCAAGGATTGGTATTATTCTCAATGGCTCTCCCTTATTTACGGGTGGTGCAGGCTCTGGTGAATCTGAAATTCGTCGCTATATTTTAGAAGCTGATCTCTTAGAAGCCATTGTCGCCTTACCCACCGATATGTTCTACAACACAGGCATTGCGACCTATGTGTGGGTGCTCTCTAATAAGAAATCTGCAGAGCGCAAAGGTAAAGTTCAGTTAATAAATGGCGT
>JAAGZL010000797.1 GCA_024206335.1 Gammaproteobacteria bacterium | reverse complement strand
TAGTCCTCCTTGGTCAACATCCGCAGTCATTCCATCGACAGTGCAAGACACAGCTCCAACATGAGTCCAAACAACCTCTGGACTCATCACCCCAGCAACGTGAGCAACTGCATCGCTAATCGAAACCGCAACATGAATTGTAATCGTCGCACTTGAAGTCGCTGTCGTTCCATTTACGTCTCCAGTGCACTCAATTGTCCAGTCGCCAAACTCGACAATTTCAACCATGTGCTGGTCTTCTGAATCTCCTTCAAAAACCTCTTCTCCTGAAGGGGACTTCAAAACGCAAAGAGAAGAACCTACACCATTCCAACTCAAGGTTGTTTGCCCTGTTGGAGAAACAATTTCTTCAGTTGCTTCAAGAGTAGGCGTTTCCACGACGACAATATCAACATGACGCTCTGCAAGGGGGCCACTAAACCCTTCACAGGCCAACGTGTAGGTTTCCGCTGTCATCGGTGTTTGCACAGAACCTACACCTGTGACGACGACATTGTTCAACTTGCATTCTCCCAAGTTTTCTCCACTCCAACTCAAATTCACAGAGTCGCCTTCTGCAACAATCGGCACATCGGATGTAAACGAATCCAAGGAGGCAACGGTTACATCTAAAGTCTCGACGACAGGACCACTTTCTCCACTACAAGAAAGTGTATAGGTTGTTGTCGAAGTGGGACTCACTTCACGAGAACCCAATCCTTGAGCATCTAATATTGCTGGAGTTTCCCCTTGCCCCTCGTCGAGAGTGCAAGAATCTGCATTTGATGTGGTCCAAAGAAGCGACGTAGCACTTCCTGTATCCACATTAATAATCGTCGCCGAAAAGCTGTTAATCGAAACGGGATTCACTGGGCCAGCGTCGTGGCCAGCGTCGTGGCCAGTGTCGTTACCAGCGTCGTTACCAGCGTCGTGGCCAGCGTCGTTACCAGCGTCTATCTCAGGGAGTAATTCACAGACACCACTTACCGTGCAGACTTT
>JAAGZL010000796.1 GCA_024206335.1 Gammaproteobacteria bacterium | reverse complement strand
GAAACAGCCAAGGCGAACAATCTGAACCCATACGATTATCTGGTGAATGTACTACAGAATATTGCGGCTGCCGACACGCTCGATAAGATAGAGGCGTTACTGCCCTGGAATGTCAAGTAGGGTCGATTTAAGGGCGCTTACTTTGCATGGTGAAGAAGGCCAGGTTTGGGGAGATGCGGGTTATTTGGGTATTGAGAAACGTGAAGAACACAAAGACCGTGATGTCGATTGGCAAATCAATGTTCGTCCAGGCCAGCGAAAACAAATGGCCGACGGGAGTGTAGAAGCCCGGCATGAAAAAGCGAAAGCCTCGGTACGGGCCATGGTCGAACATCCTTTCTTGTTGATCAAGCGACAATTCGGTTACAGCAAAGTTCGTTATCGTGGGTTAGACAAAAACACCAACCGACTTTATATTTTATCGGGTTTTAGCAACTTGCTGAAAATGAAGTCGGTATTACTGGTTTAGGCATCAGTCCGCCTGAAACCTGGGTATTGACCAGGTTTTGGGCAAGGACAGAGGTAAAAACACTCGATTGGGGGATATTTACCGCCTGTTTAGTGATAACGAAAATTTTATTTTGAAATCCGGCCTTGATCAGAGGTTCCTTAGCTCAGACTATTTATTATTATGGAGAAATTCTTTAATCCAGTCATAGGCACGAGGCTCATAACTAGTTGCTCTGACATGCAACTTAGATCCATGCATGAAGGCGTTTTCTCCTATAATCGGCCTCAAGCGGTCTACTGCAATTTCAGAATGCCTAGATACAAGATTCGATAACTCTTTTAGCTTTTCAATACTAGGTAAATCACGCTCTCCGCGAAATCCTAGATTTGCTAAAAGCATTGCAAGATCTGTAATGCCACATCGCTCACCAAGTCCATTAACACTAGTAGAGACCCAGTCTACTCCTGCATCGATTGCTGCCAATGAATTAGCCATTGATAGACCACGATCATCATGCAAATGAACTTCTGTATCTACTGATGAGGATACAGACTTCATTAGCCCCACCTTCTCAGCAACATTTTGAGGTTCTAAAAGCCCTATCGTATCCGCATAGCAAATGCGATCAACGCCTGAATCTATAGCTGCACCAAAAACATCCAAAAGAAATCCACTATCGGTTCTACTGGCATCTTCACAACTGTAACGTATTTTAAGATCATTGTCCTTTGCAACGGATACAGCTGTTCGCACCATCGATACCAAATCTTTAAAACTCTTCCCAATTACCCTAGCTTTAGTAGTTATCTCGTTCACTCCCAAGAACACGCCCACCCACTGGGCACCGGCGTTGGAAACGGCTTTAATATCTGCAGGGTGCGCGCGAGCATGCGCAAGTATTTCAGAGTCCAGTCCAATTTGAGCTACAGCTCTCGTTCTTTCATGTTCATTAGGGCCTGCTAATGGATGCCCTATTTCAATAGTATCTACACCGATAGCTTCAAGAAAAGTGGCTATCTCGACACTTTGCTCCACAGTAAATTGTACGCCGGGTGCTTGATTACCCTCTCGCAAAGTTGCGTCAACGATCTTTACTTTTCCTGTTCTTTTACACTGCATGCCATATTCTCCTTATGTGGTTTTGGCTACACGTTAAAAGAGTGTAGAAAGCGAGCCATCTAGAAAAGCTTGATGCTATTATCGCTACCCTGATTATTGAATTAAATATCTAACTTTAGGTTTCTTTCCAGATTCTCTTAATATTTTACATACCGAGGTTTCTTTCCAATATTTACCCTCGCCCTATCTCGCAGTAGCCTTGCCTTTGGCCCAGAAATAATCACCTCAGTAAGGCTTCTCTTTTAAATGTTAAAATTGCCTGAGTATCTGTATCTGCAAGGCCGCCCTCCCTTTCAATGCTCCCATCAATTTCGAGATCGATGCTTTCGGCAAAACCTTGGTCAGTGGATACACATGATCTGGCTGTATATTTAGTTCAACTAAATCAAGCCCTATACACTCTGTATGAACTCTGTTTGTGCATTCTCCTAATGCTTTGTATGGTGAGAACATTTACTAGAAGATCATGAGCAGACACTTTAGTCTACAACATCGAATCTACCTAAGCTCTATCAAGTGGCGTGGTAGGTTGTATGCTTAATCTTACTTAACTCCTAGCGCTACCAAAGCTTCCCTGTACAAGGTCGCAACAAATTGTTTGCCTCTTTTTATAACCGTAATCGGGCCGAGTGTAATCTCAACTAAACTCTCAAATCTGCGGTAATCAACACTTGACTTCATCGGAATTTCCGTAAGCCCGTACATATAATACAGATGTAACAACATACTCAGACGAGCATCATTTTCCGATTCACTCTCTGTGAGAAATGAATCATCAATTCTCAGAATTTCGATTTTTCTAAAGCCAGTAGTACTTAGTAAATCTCTCAACTCTTTTTCTGTGAAATGTGGGTGCGGATGCCCCGTATCCGAGTATCGATGAACAACCTTAGAAAACCATTGGCTAACCCTACCATTGGCCTCAAAATCGTGAAGCACGAATCGCCCACCTAGTTTTAACGTCCGGTACCCTTCCGCTGCAGCAGAAACGCGATCTACTTTATTCAAATGATGACTTCCATACGCGATGAGAACCCCGTCTAGCTTGTCGTTGCCCAACAGGCTTTTGGTTGCGGATTGCCGAATATACGGATATCTTTGATCTCTACAAGCATCAATCATGAGCTTTGAAATATCTGCACAAACGATTTGTGGCCTTTTTACCAGCTGTGTTTCGGCAAAACGTCGAAGGGTTCCGTCCCCCCCTAACGCATCTAGAACTACAGTGTCTGAGTTTGGCATCTGATTGTGATTGGGCCCGAAGAGCTCTAGCAATCTCGTCATACCAATACACCTATTCTTAACGTGTTGTTGTGCGCAATTGTATTCATTACCCCGGCCACCGCTATCTCTACCTTCAAACTCCCATGATTTTCGATTCATTTCCGCGATATAATCGCTGACATTTTCAGCACGTTTGTTTCGCTCGTCGATAAGCCTATAAAGATAATTATGTGATCGGTTCAGTTCTGAGAGGTATTCTGAATAGTTATACCCTGTCAAATACTCAGCAAAAGCATTCTCTGTATTGCTTGCCCGGCCGTCAGGCAAGACTTCCACTTCCGTTTGCTTCATACAACCTCCTTAAGCCCTAATACTTATTATTGATTCGTATATATTAAAACGTTACTCACGCGCCAGGCTAAACAGTCAAATAACCACTTGGCGGCTTTTGTTTGATATCTTGAAACTGTAAAGCGCCTCCTTTTTCGGACAATTCCCAAAAGCTTGATCAGCAAGATGTTTTTTAGAATAATATTCGATAAGTGAATAGGTATCCGATAAGGGAATAGGTTTAAGACTGAGATCTTGTCGACCGGTAATCGCGCAGCCTGAAAGACAATTTGATGGCATGCCAATATTTCCAACACCTTATCATTGGAAATTTTATTGGCATTGTTTATGATTTCAGATTGTCGCAATATTAATCCCTTAAAACTAACGTAATATAGCAAAATATAGTATGGTTGCCCAACCATTATAAGCGCACTAAAAAATGAATACAAGTGATAATCACGCGCGGGATTTTTCGTACCCACACATTTAAGGATGGATTGCATTAATACCCATGCATGTAGAAGGTTGCCGCAATGCCTAGTTTACGTTATCATCACCTGTGGTGGACAAGGAGGTAAATTTAATGGTAACGATTGATATAAAAGAGACAAAGGTCAAACCAACATCAAGATGGTCAATCAGAACATTTCTTTTGAACAATACAAATCTCATCTGGATGAGAAGCAGGCACATATACAGAAGTTACTGGTTGATCAGGCGCTAAGCCAGCGAGACAAGGCAGAACTCGAACAACAATTAGCCGAGGTTCAAAAGCGGATTAGTGGAGATCGAGATGGCTATCTGGCGCATACCGAAGACCTCAAAGCTCGCATAAAAGCCTTGATAAACTAAGTGGGCAAATTTCAGACAAACTCTTCGAAGAAGCCAAACAAGCCCTCGCCGAGGGCGATAATGACAAAGCCGACCATTTGTTTAGTCAGGTCATAGACCAGGGCGACATGCAGATAGTGGCAGTCGCCGAAGCATCGTACCAACGGGGTAACCTGGCTGATGATGAGATTAAATATCGCGAAGCTTACCGATACTTTGAGCGCGCTGTTCAA
Source organism: Gammaproteobacteria bacterium (assembly GCA_024206335.1). Taxonomy (GTDB): domain Bacteria; phylum Pseudomonadota; class Gammaproteobacteria; order Chromatiales; family Chromatiaceae; genus JAAGZL01. Next base: position 1,224 of record JAAGZL010000796.1, on the reverse strand, counting down.
CTGGTGCCTGATAATCTAGAGTATCTTGAGTATGCCGGGATTATGGCGGGCAACGTAGCGAACTATCAAAAGCAAATCGAGTGGAATGAAAAGGCACTGGCTATTTATCTGGAACAAGAGGGTGAGGACTCTTCTGCGGATGTCGCCACACTCAGGAACAACCTGGGGGTAGCCTGGGATGCATTGGGGGTGTATGACAAGGCCATCGAGCTTTATGAACTAGCGCTTGCCAGTGGCTTGAAGACTTATGGTGATGAGCATCCTAAGGTGGCTATTCGCCGCAACAACTTAGGGTTAGCTTGGTATGCATTGGGCGAGTATGACAAGGCCATCGAGCTTTATGAACTGGCGCTTGCCAGTGACTTGAAGACTTACGGTGAAGATCATCCTGGTGTAGCTACTAATCGCAACAACCTGGGAGGAGCCTGGGATGCATTGGGCGAGCATGAAAAGGCCATCGAGCTTTATGAATTAGCGCTTGCCAGTGGCTTGAAGACTTATGGTGATGAGCATCCTATGGTGGCTATTCACCGCAACAACTTAGGGTTAGCTTGGCATGCATTAGGCGAGTATGACAAGGCCATCGGGCTTTTAGAACTGGCGCTTGCCAGTGACTTGAAGACCTATGGTGATGATCATCCTAAGGTGGCTACTCGTCGCAACAACCTGAGGTTAGCCCAGGATTCATTGGGCGAGTATATAGAGGCCATCGGGCTTTATGAACTAGCGGGGCTGTAAAAATAATTGTGTAACTGTTCATTATCAATAACCTAGCAACAGGTGAAAATAATGAGCAGTATAATAAATAAAATTAAACTACAAGCACTGGCTAGTGAATTGGCCAAAGATGTAAAAACGCAGAAGACCTCAATAATCTGAGTGCATTCCTGACCAAGCTGACCGTTGAGGCTGCTTTAAAGGTCGAGATGGATCATCACTTAGGCCATGACAAAAATAATTCGACAGGCCATCACAGCGGCAATAGGCGCAATGGTTATTCTTCCAAAAAACTCAAGGGTGGTCACGGTGAAGTGGATATCCAGACACCACATGACCGTATCGTCAGCTTCGTGTCCCAGTTAATCGAGTTATTGTCAAATCTGGTGTTTGAGCCATTGAATCAAGCGGCGACCTGGCTATCAGATTCGACTTCGATTCCATCTTTAAATTTGACTCCGCTGATCACCTTGGCCAGGTAATTGAAGCCGCGTAGCTTTCTCCATT
>JAAGZL010000795.1 GCA_024206335.1 Gammaproteobacteria bacterium | reverse complement strand
TTGTACTCGCCAACAACCGAGCACCCTAAAACTACAGGGATAAGGAAGGATATACCGGTGCCATCAGTAGTTGGCGCTGTCTTAAAACCATGTGCTTCGATTTAATTTGTGATGCTAGTGTTCATTTGTGTCCTGTTTGTTTGTTGTTTGATCATAAGGCATATAACGCTCGCCTGTTTCCCATTCTACCGCTACAGCCGCCAATCTCAATGCGTCTTCTTTGCTGTAACCGTCATTAATGATTTGAGCAACAAACCTATCAAATAAGGCTTCTAAGTCTTTAGCGTTCATTTTTTTCATTTGTCTGTCCTGTTTGTTTGTTGATAAGTGGAGTATAGCGAACTCTTATCAAGTGTCAAGCGAATATTGTAAATAAATTGAAATTAATTGCAGATAGTCGTGCCAATGCAGTATCTCATGACCAGGCACTCAATGCCTTTGCAATACCCTTACATTTATAGGGGTTATTGAATACTGTATTAGAGAACTCTAATATAATCATATGCTTATATAATTATATGCATGGGG
>JAAGZL010000061.1 GCA_024206335.1 Gammaproteobacteria bacterium | reverse complement strand
TGGTACACCGATGCTGGCTCCAATTCATGTTTTTCGATTCATCCAACAACACACGTCGTCAAAGAATACAAACTCCTTGATGCTGGTCAGGCGACTGCCGCTGGTCGTGGCGAGTCACGAGGCATTACACCCTATGGCATCGATTTTTCTCCCGTCGATGGAATGATCTGGTATTCCAAACTCAATGGCAACCGGATTGGACGAATTGACCCGTCGGTCGATGATGGTACGATCAAAGAGTGGAACCCACCTTTTCGTGGACCACGCCGGCTTCATGTAGCACCTGATGGCATGGTCTGGGTTCCTGGCTTTGGGTCGGGTGTATTTGGAAAGTTTGATCCCACGACCGAACGCTGGACTGTCTACGAATTGCCTGATGCTGAAAACCAGATTCCGTATGCATTAAATATCGATAAGGACGGCATTGTCTGGGTCTGTGGTACTGGAAACGACACAATCAACAGGTTTGACCCGGTCACTGAAACACTTGTTGAGTTCCGTTTACCCACCCGCGTCTCATACACACGTGAAATTGAGTTTGATGATGAAGGCAATGTCTGGACCAGTACATCTGGCCCAGCCCGTCATATGGAACGAGGCGTTGGGACTGTGATCTGTATTTCGTTACCTGACACGCTGCCAACAAATGGTGGCACGCAGCTCATCGCAAAAACATACGACGGGAATCATGATGTGGGTAATCTT
>JAAGZL010000794.1 GCA_024206335.1 Gammaproteobacteria bacterium | reverse complement strand
TCGCGCTAAGATTTGATTACGGGTTGTGCCGCGATCCTTTTTTATTACACTCACATATGTTGTGTGCTGCCCCTGATCCCCTGGGTTGGGTGGGTTTTGCGCAGCATTAGGCAAATAACCGGATTGTTATTTGATTTTGTCATTAGAATTCAAGCCAGACAATAGTGCTGCAATCTCGTATATGGTCGCTGCTTACTTTGCAAGACTTAGTAAAATAAATTAAATGACAGGGACAGAATTGCTTCCCTATATACGGTCTGTAGTGAGGGGTGCTTCACCCTAGACATGATTGGGTCATAACCAGAAATAGTCTGTAAACATTGGCGTGCTTCGTTTTTCTAAATGTAATCCATTAGGCTTTGTGTATATGTACATTCAGTTCAAGTAGCTGCTGATAGCCTTTTGCCAATATACCGCAAAAAAAGTCACTCAAACCATTCTCTCCACTCTCCAGCAGTTCCGGTAAAAACTGATGCAACACATTAACTCTTAAGCGCAATTTTAAACCATATTTCGCCATCAAACCATGCAGGTGATTACACAATGTGGTGCGATTTTGGAAGCCATGCTCACGTAACCTATGCAGCGCTTGTTTGTCTTGTTGCCACGCACATACGGCTTTCATGCTGAGGTGGAATCAGCTTTACCTGATGACTCAGAGCTTCTGGTTTACAAGTCCAGTAATGAGTGCTGGTACATGCGTTCATCCCTACTAGGCATCCTTGCGATTAGCAAAATATCTTAAACTTTAGAAGGCCTCAGCATCATTTTTTAACCACTTTCCCATACTGATTACAGCACACTATATGGAATACATTCTTTGCTAAATTCAGCCCAATTATCGTAATCTTGTTTATGGTCTTCTTCTACTAATTTTTATGGTAGTTATACTTCCATCATGGTGCGTTATGAGGCCGGTTTATGGAGTGAGTGGAGGCCATTTTATCGTGAAACTTTTAGTATGCCCGTATCCAAAAATAGCTTGTTTATGCGGCAGCCGCCTGTTATTTTTCAATTAACAACTGGTGCTTAAGTTGTTTATGATGGGGTGCGTATAGGAAAAACTAATATGAGAAGATCCGCCATAGCAAGCAAGAGGATGGTAAGTGCCCTGCTGACACTTGCCGTATTTTTTGTCGTTTCCTCCCAGGCGTCTGCTCTGAGTACTCAGGAAGCCATTAACAAATCAGGTAAGCAACGCATGCTGACGCAACGCATGCTGAAGGATTACGCACTGGTTGGGATGGGGGTAAATTTTGGCGATCCAAAAACAGATCTGAAAAATATTGTGGCTCAGTTTGACACCACGGTCGGGGAGCTAAAAGCTACTGCCACCAGTGAAAAAGTTACCGCCAGCCTGAACAGCATTAGCCAGTTGTGGGGGCCGATCAAGCAGGTTTTGACTGTTGAGCCACAGCAAAAGAGTGCAGCAGGGTTACAGCGGGCATTAGATGATTTACTCCAGGCTTGTCATCAGGCCACGGTGCTGATCACGGAGAGCGCAGATAGCAAGGCAGGGGAGATAATAAATATTTCTGGGCGCCAGAGGATGTTGTCTCAACGCTTGGCTGGACTGTACATGCTGCGGGTCTGGGGGGTCAAAGACTCTGAGTTCGAGCAGAAACTTGCTCAGGTGATGGATGAGTTTAGGACGGCTCACCAGGCCTTACTAAACGCCCCGGCTACTACTCTCAAGATTAAGAAGCTACTCGGTGAGGTAAATGGGCCCTTTTCTATGTTTGAGTTAATGGCTCAGTCCAAATCTGGCAAATTTATACCTGCACTGATCTCAAAATCCTCCGATAAGATAGTAATAAAAATGGATGAGGTTACTGGACTATATACTGGGTTGAAATAAGTAATACGAGGAGATTAGTCTCATGAGGTACGTAAAGTTCCATATTTTTACGATGCTAACCGTTTCTTTCTTTCTTGCATTCTCGGTCCAGGCAGCTAACGCCGACAATATTGGTGCGCTCGTTGACAAGGCTGGGAAACAGCGAATGTTGTCCCAGAAAATAGCCAAGGCCTACATGTTCATGGGAATGGAGATTAGGGCGGAGAAGGCAGGTCGACAGCTTACCCGGAGCATTTTGGAGTTTAATCAAAGCCATAATGAATTAAAGAAATTGGTTGCGGACCAGGAAGTGCAAAACATGCTAGGCTTCCTTGAGTTCGGTAAAGAGGAGTACACCAGTCTGGTAAAGGCACCCTTTAGTAAGGACAATGCGGCCTTGGTGTTAGATTTTAGTGAGACCATGTTGGAAGGTAGTCAACATATCGTTGAACGTTTCAAGTGGCATTAAAACTGCGCGTGTTGTGGATATCTCAGGCCGCCAACGCATGCTGACCCAGCGGATAGCCAAGTATTACATAGCCTATCAGGCCGGATTTCATGACAGTAATACCCTTAAACAATTGGAAACCGCAGTTGAACTATTCCAAAAGACCCATCAGCGCCTCCTTACTGAGAAAATTAACACGCCGGAAATTGTTAAGGAACTTAAGAGAGTCGGGAAGTTGTGGAAAGTGGTGGAGAGATTTTACCTGAATGTTAAAGAAGGCGGGCTCCCAAGAATTGTATTTGTTACTGCTGATAGTATTATGAATTCTATGGACAAGGTTACCAGGATGTATGCCAAGGAGGTGTCAACAGGGAAATCTGGGTGAGGGACCCCTGTAGCTGGACAGAGATAGAATAATTGACTTAACTTAACTTAACTTAACTTAACTGAATGCCTGATTTTGAACGTTCAAACAGAAGAGGTGATATTTTGGATATAATCATATTTTTAGCAATTGGTGCCGTGGCAGGCTGGTTGGCTGGAACCTTGATGAAAGGGGGTGGGTTTGGTCTGCTCGGCAATATAGTTGTTGGCGTAGTAGGTGCTGTGTTAGGTGGGTTTGTTTTTGGCCTGCTTGGTATTTCGGTAGGAGGATTGATTGGTTCGATTATTATGGCAACTGCTGGTGCCGCCTTGCTGTTGTTTGTTGTCGGGATTATAAAAAAGTCCTAAACAGTAGGCGCCACCCGTTATATCTTACTTTTTGGCTTCGGAGGTGAAATGCCTCGCATGAGTCACCCATCTGGATTAAGGCTGGAAAACCCCTGCTGCGCCTTACATATGTGTGCTTATCCTGATCGTTTGTGATACCCACAACATGATTATTTGAATCAACCCGGCGGTATGCATCATGCCACTCTTTTTGACATGGTAGGTGCAGCCAG
>JAAGZL010000793.1 GCA_024206335.1 Gammaproteobacteria bacterium | reverse complement strand
TTAATGCACCAATGAATATAAGTAGATAAGTATATGACTATATTAGAGTTCTCTAATACAGCATTCAATAAGCCCCACAAATGCAAGGGTATTGCAATGGCATTGAGTACCCAACCAGGCGATACTGTATCCCGAGACTGCATTACCCTGATTATTTGTGATTAATTTCACATTATATGCATTATTCACTAGACATCCTCTGTAAATCTGTTACGCTCTCTATATCAACAAACAAACAGGACAGACAAATGAAAAAGATGACAACACTTAACATTTTGAGCGAAGCACATGGTTTTAAGACAGCGCCCACTACTGATGGCAGTGGCCTGGATAGGGTCAGCTGGGAAAAGTTGCTTGCGTCACTCGGTAAGACACAAGCCGATGATGCGCCCCTTAGTTTCGGGCACTTGTTAGACGTACTCGGGATTGTGAAGGCTATATATTGTCTTGAAACCCTCGAAGCCAAAGAGCGACGACTTTTCCGTGTTGATCTCTTTAAACTTGCTATACCGGCCTCGGATAAGGCAATCGAAGCCGTATTCGTTAAGCACTTTGTAGCTGACTAGCCTCAAGGTAGTAGAGGAAACGATGCTAGTAGCTAACATCAACCACCAACAAACAAACAGGACAAACAAATGAATATTAGACAATGTGACGTAACAAGTATTGAAGCCCGCTATATTGACTGCTGCTTGAGTGATTACTTCATGGGTAGTGATGCCGAGGAAGTGCTAGCGGTGCCGATACATGCAG
>JAAGZL010000792.1 GCA_024206335.1 Gammaproteobacteria bacterium | reverse complement strand
TAATCCGGTAGTAAACTCATCGAATCATCAAGTAAAACCTTGTGCTCCCATTCTAGATCATCGAATGCGTGTACAACATCTCGTCTAGTAATTCTGTTTTTATATACAACAGTGATGGCAACCCCACCGTCGTCATATCTCTTTTCCCATTGTTGCCCACCGTTAACAAATTGTTTCGGCGTGTATTCGTTGAATGCGCGTATTGTTCGATTAGTCATTTTGTCTGTTCCCCTGTTAGTGGTTGATACTATCATCAAATACTATCATCAATATTAGCGCTTGTCTGTTAGTTTTTGACTAATGCTATTTCACCCCAATGTATCCACTCCCAATGACAGCTGTGTTGATCTGCTATCGCTTCAATGCGGGGATCAATGTAAGGACACGGATTACCGCAGAACTCACCACTCTCCGATGACTCCTCCCTACTATTATCTAGTACAGTGTGCCCAGGTGAGCTAATAACAAGAACACCATCGCGCTCAAGTACTTTCAGCGCCTGAGTGCGCCATTGGTGCTCACGGCTCTCAGTATCATAGTGCAAGGCATCATAAGTGATGGCTTCAAGTTGTGCTTTGATTTCGGGTATGTTCATTTGTTTGTCCTGTTAGTT
>JAAGZL010000791.1 GCA_024206335.1 Gammaproteobacteria bacterium | reverse complement strand
TTGGTGAATGTGTTTTAGAGTCACTTATTGAACCAACGTTTGTTCCTACAGTTTGCGCCCACGCGTAAGTGATGGCGCTGTCTTCACCATCTTCGTCGGTAGCTGTACCATTGAGTGTAACTGTTGTTTGCTCGTTTACAGTTTGGTCGACACCAGCATTAGCTACAGGTGGGATGTTAACTGGGTTCACTGTTATATCAACGGTATCGATATCAGTTCCACCTTCATCATCTGTCACGGTTAATTCGAAGGTTAATGTTTCCGCTACTGTTAATGTAGGCGATGTAAAGCTTGGTGAATGTGTTTTAGAGTCACTTATTGAACCAACGTTTGTTCCTACAGTTTGCGCCCACGCGTAAGTGATGGCGCTGTCTTCACCATCTTCGTCGGTAGCTGTACCATTGAGTGTAACTGTTGTTTGCTCGTTCACAGTTTGGTCGACACCAGCATTAGCTACAGGTGGGATGTTAACTGGGTTCACTGTTATATAAACGGTATCGATATCAGTTGCGCCTTCATCATCTGTCACGGTTAGTGTGAAGGTTAATATTTCTGTCTCTGTTAATGTAGGTGCATCGAAAGTAGCTGTTATTGTATCAGCATTAGTTAACACAACTGTTGTTCCTGTTATAGAAGTTTGCTCCCACAAGTAACTTGCAATGCTGCCATTATCAAGGTCATCATTACTGCCTGTACCATCGAGTGTAACTGTTGTTTGCTCGTTCACAAT
>JAAGZL010000790.1 GCA_024206335.1 Gammaproteobacteria bacterium | reverse complement strand
GTTCTGCTGCGGCCGTCCGGTACCGAGCCGCTAATACGGGTAATGGTTGAGGGCAGTGATCAGGCCCAGGTAAGAGACTTGTCAGAGCGCCTGGCAGATGTGGCGCGGGAGTTGGTTGCTGCTGGTTAGCCGATCAACTATTCTCTTTGTCGTGCTCGATCAGGGCGTAGGCCGAGTGGTTGTGGATGGACTCAAAATTCTCTGATTCCACTACGTAGGAACTGATTCGGTCATCCCGGTTTAGGCGCACAGCCACGTCTCGCACCATATCCTCGACGAATTTTGGGTTATCGTAGGCGCGCTCGGTAACATGCTTCTCATCCGGTCGTTTGAGCAGTCCGAACAGTTCGCATGAGGCCTCCGCCTCCACCAGGTCAATGATCTCCTCGATCCAGACAAACCCCTTTATCTTGGCCTGAACGGTGACATGGGAGCGCTGGTTGTGTGCGCCGCGCTCGGAGATCTTTTTTGAACATGGGCAGAGGCTGGTTACCGGTACCACAACCCGGATGATCATGGTTGGGGTGTCCTGGTTGATCTCGCCAATCAGCGTCACATCATAATCCAGCAGGCTCTGAACCTCTGAAACCGGGGCCTGTTTGTTGATGAAATAGGGGAAGTTCATCTCGATATGGCCGGCATCTGCCTCCAGCCGTTCGGCCATCTCCCCCAACATCTCATTGAAGGACTCAACCCCAATCTCCTTCTCATAGCTGTTGAGGATCTCCACAAAGCGTGACATGTGGGTGCCCTTGAAGTTATGTGGAAGATTGACATACATGTTGAAGTTGGCAACGGTGTGCTGCTCGCCACCGGTGCGGTCTTTGATCTTGACCGGGTGCCGAATGTCCTTGATGCCCACTTTGTTTATTGCAATCTGGCGGGTGTCCCTACTACTCTGGACATCGGCAATCTCACTCTTTGTTACGGCATCTTGCGTCAAGGTCTGAATCCTCTGAATCTATGTGTTCTCTGAGGTATCTCCCTCAGAATGCTGGAAAACTACTCATTATGGGGCTAGCAAAGGGGTGGTGCAACCCAAGATAAATATGTGAATTAACAAAAAATTTGGATGGGCAACCCGGCGGCAGAGCTCTTTAGTTATTCCTGGCAACGATATAGTCGGCAAGCCAGCGTAGTGGATCGGTGTCATGATCAAAAATGGATAGGCTGTCCAGGGCCTCCTGATGCAGCTGTTTGGCCAGGCTGCGTGCGCCATCTAATCCTAAGAGTGATGGGTATGTGGGCTTGGAATTGGCTTGGTCTTTGCCTTGGGTCTTGCCCAGGGTTTCGGTATCACCCTCTACATCCAAGATGTCATCCTGGACCTGGAAGGCCAGCCCGATACGTTTGGCATACTGATCCAGGCCTGCAACTTGTTTTGGGTCTGCCTCGGGTTGTGCCAGACAACCCATGCGCACGCTGGCCAGGATCAGGGCGCCGGTCTTGTGTATGTGCATGTTTTCCAACTGCACCAGGGATAGTTCCTCTCCCACCGACTCCAGGTCAATGGCCTGGCCCCCGGCCATCCCCCTGGAGCCGCTGGCAATGGCAAGGTTATCCATCATTCGTACCCTGGTATCACAGCTTACTCCCATGCTCTGGTCGTGGCACAGCACCCGGAAAGCCAGTGTTTGCAAGGCGTCGCCAGTGAGTATGGCGGTGGCCTCATCGAACTGTTTATGGCAGGTGGGTTGGCCCCGTCGCAGATTATCATCATCCATGGCTGGAAGGTCGTCATGTACCAGGGAGTAGGCGTGGATCAGTTCCACTGCGCAGGCTGGGCCGTTGAGATGCTCTGGTGCAACGGCAAGGGCCTGGCCGGTGGCATACACCAGGACTGGGCGCACCCTTTTACCATCACCTAAAACCGCATAGCGCATGGCCTCATGCAGCCGTTGAGGTTGGGTGCTGGTGGCTGGCAGCCACTGTTGGAGGGCGTTCTCAACTCTGGTCTGAGATTCGCTGAGGAACTGTTTCAGCCCCGGTTCACTCTTTGTTTTCAAACGATTCCAGCTCTGCGTCGGTGGTATTGCTGGAGAGGATCTGTATCTTCTGCTCGGCCTCTTTTAACACCTGCTGGCAGGTGCGGGTAAGATGCACTCCGCGTTCAAAAGATTTTAGTGACTCCTCCAGAGAGAGATCGCCCTGTTCCATGGTCTCCACCAGGGATTCCAGTTCGGCCATGGCCTGCTCGAATGAGGGTGTTTTACTGCTGGTTTTGGGCACGGTTATCACTTGTTTGTTGAGATGAGACAAAACTACCCTGATGCGGGGCCAGGGTCAATCTTTGCTGCCGGGTCATCTCGCTTGATTACCGTGGTGCGTGTAAACTCTACTGGTTTTTTAGTCGATGGAATTTTTCCGGTAATGAGTAATAGTGCATACGATGCCTCTGCGATTGAGGTCCTGAGTGGTCTGGATCCGGTACGTAAACGTCCCGGCATGTACACCGATACCAGTCGTCCCAACCACATGGCCCAGGAGGTTATTGATAACAGTATCGATGAGGCGGTGGCGGGCCATGCCACGACCATAGATGTCTCCCTATACCAGGACGGTTCCCTGGAAGTCACGGATAATGGACGTGGTATGCCGGTGGATATGCATCCACAGGAGGGGAAGCCGGGGGTAGAGGTGATTCTCAGCAAGCTGCATGCCGGTGGCAAGTTCTCCAACAAGAACTACCGCTTTTCCGGTGGTCTGCACGGGGTTGGGGTGTCGGTGGTAAATGCCCTGTCGAAACACTTGGAGGTGTGGGTCAAGCGGGGTGGTCAGCAGTACAATATGGCGTTTGCCGATGGTGAGAAGATATCGGAGTTGGAGGTGGTCGATAAGGTTGGCAAAAACAATACCGGCACCACGCTGCGGTTCTGGCCTGACCCCAAATATTTTGACTCTCCCAAGTTCTCCATGCGCCAGTTGCTGCACCTGCTGCGGGCCAAGGCCGTGCTCTGCCCCGGGCTACTGGTGCGGTTCTGGGATGAAAAGAGTGGGGATGAGCAGGAGTGGCAGTATCAGGATGGTCTGAGGGACTATCTTCTGGATGAACTGGAATCGGCCGTTACCCTGCCGGAAGAGCCATTCGTGGGCTCCATGTCGGGTAATTACGAGGCGGCCGACTGGGCGGTGGTGTGGCTGCCGGAACCAGGTGATGCCATTACCGAAAGCTATGTGAACCTTATTCCTACTCTCCAGGGTGGCACCCACGTCAATGGGCTGCGTACCGGGCTGACCGAGGCGGTGCGGGAGTTCTGTGAATTCCGTAATCTGCTGCCGCGGGGGGTAAAACTTGCGCCAGATGATGTATGGAACCGATGCAGTTATATCCTGTCTGTGAAGTTGGCAGACCCACAGTTTTCCGGGCAGACCAAGGAGCGGCTCTCCTCCCGGGAGTGTGCGGCATTTGTCACCGGGGTGGTCAAGGACTCCTTCGGTCTGTGGCTGAATCAGCACACCGAAATGGGCGAGGCCATTGCGGATCTGGCCATCAATGCAGCCCAGGCGCGTATGCGCTCAGGGCGCAAGGTGAAACGCAAGAAGGTAACTCAGGGGCCGGCGCTTCCAGGAAAACTGGCGGATTGCAGTGTGCCCGATCCCCAGCGCAGTGAACTGTTTCTGGTGGAGGGAGATTCCGCCGGCGGTTCGGCCAAGCAGGCACGGGATCGTGAGTTTCAGGCGGTGATGCCGTTGCGCGGCAAGATATTGAACACCTGGGAGGTGGACTCGGCCGAGGTCCTGGCCTCGCAGGAGGTGCATGACATCTCGGTGGCGATTGGGGTGGAGCCGGGATCAGATGATCTCTCTGCCCTGCGTTTTAACAAGGTCTGCATCCTGGCGGATGCGGATTCGGATGGGTTGCATATCGCGACCCTGTTGTGCGCCCTGTTCCTGCAGCACTTTCGCAAGCTGGTGCAGGAGGGGCATATCTATGTGGCCATGCCGCCGCTATACCGGATCGATGTGGGTAAGCAGGTGTTTTATGCCCTGGATGATGGGGAGAAGCAGGGGGTGCTGGATCGAATCGAGGCGGAAAAGATCAAGGGCAAGGTGAGTGTACAGCGGTTCAAGGGGCTGGGTGAGATGAACCCGATGCAGCTACGCGAAACCACCATCCTGCCGGATACCAGGCGCCTGGTGCAATTAACTATCGGTGCCGGGGATGACACCAACAGCGTGTTGGATATGCTGTTGGCAAAGAAACGTGCGCCGGATCGCAAACAATGGTTGCAGAAAAAAGGGGATCTGGCAGAGGTTTAGTGGTGGTATATGATTAATTACGTGGAGTTAAGTGCATTATGAAGCATTATCCGACAACAATTTTGTTAGGTCTTTGTTTGTTACTACAATTTTCTGCTGCCAGTGCGCGTAAAGGAAACACTATCTATGAGGATACGGGAAGCCTGGATGAGCAGAATAATCCGTTTGTGGAGGGTCCAAAGTGGGAGGAGAGGGAGCTGAAGTTGCCTCCATATCCCAAAGATGGCGACCTGATGGATTTGGAGTTGGATGACCCAAATGGCAACTTCACCTATTACCTGGATGAGAAGTCCCTCTCGGTATCAAAGAAGGATTATGTGGTGCGTTACACCATGGTAATTGAGTCCAGCAGAGGCACCAGGAATGTCTTCTACGAAGGCATTAGATGTAATACTGAAGAGTATAAGACCTACGCATTCGGTGCGGGTAAGGGAAAATTGCGGGCCAGAAAAAAACCAGAGTGGAAACCGTTGAATGAGACTGGGTATACCAGGTTCCGGGCGCACATGATGCAGTACTACTTCTGTGAGTGGAGATTGCCCAGGCAGCGGAATACTATTATCAACAAGATCAAGTATGCCACGCCAGGTGGTAATTTGGATGGGTGATTGCCACCCACTCCTGAGTCCTGTTTATCAGTGGGATGTTCATTGTCTCCCTGTAGATTTTATATCTTTGATTCGAGTATAGAGAACCAGACAATATGTCCGATGAGATAGACCAGAGCCTTGAGGGCATCGAACAGATGCCGCTGAAGGTCTTTACCGAGAAGGCCTACCTGGATTATGCCATGTACGTAATCCTGGATCGCGCCCTGCCCCATGTGGGGGATGGCCTGAAGCCGGTACAGCGCCGCATCGTATATGCCATGTCAGAACTTGGACTCTCTGCCAGCGCCAAGTTCAAAAAATCTGCCCGTACCGTGGGTGATGTGCTGGGTAAATTCCATCCCCATGGCGATAGCGCCTGTTATGAGGCGATGGTGTTGATGGCGCAGGATTTCTCCTACCGCTATCCGTTGATCGATGGTCAGGGAAACTGGGGCTCGCCGGATGATCCAAAGTCGTTCGCCGCCATGCGTTATACCGAATCGCGTCTCACTCCATATTCCCAGGTGCTGTTGGCAGAATTGGGGCAGGGCACGGTGGATTGGGTGCCAAATTTTGATGGGACCCTGGATGAGCCGACCGTGCTGCCGGCACGTCTGCCCAACCTGCTGCTGAACGGCACTGCGGGCATTGCCGTGGGTATGGCCACCGATATACCGCCGCACAATCTGCGTGAAGTGGCCACCGCCTGTATCCGTCTCCTGGAGTACCCGAAGAGTAGTGTGGATGAGCTGTGCGAACACGTGCAGGGGCCGGACTATCCCACCGAGGCCGAGATCGTCACCCCAAAGGCAGAGCTGCTGAAGCTGTACCAGACCGGCAATGGCAGTGTGCGTCTGCGCGCAAGTTTTGAACGGGATCGGGGCGATATCGTTATCACCGCCTTGCCACACCAG
>JAAGZL010000789.1 GCA_024206335.1 Gammaproteobacteria bacterium | reverse complement strand
TGTATTGATGTCGAAGGCCATGGATTGTGAGATGTGGCAGTCCGGCCTCATTGCGAAGCCGTTCTCAGGTCTTATGGATTGTCGTATAGGGTTTGCCGGTCCGTTGGTTTATGAACAGATAATCGTATCTTTCCTCAGTATCCATCTGATCTAAGGTGTCGAGTGTTGCATCGTTCAGAGGAACAGAATGGACTTTTTTAGACTTGGAGTAAGACGCAGGAATACGCCAGACCTGATCATTGACAGCATCTGCTAAATCCTCTTCGGGAAGGTATTCAACGCATCGCTCATGCGATGCATGACTTCAACCACTCGACCGTTGGCTGGGCAGCTGTAATCGTAAGTGGGTATGTTGTGATCTACAGGAAAATGCTGGTACTCATAATTGGAAAGTGAATATTTAACCTCTATTCATGTATAGTGCGTATCATTTTTATTCATGGAGGGGATGGAGGCAATAGGCATCATATCTGGTAATTCTGCCCTGGATTCAAACGTATGCAAGCCACAGTAACCCATTCACTCCAATTATTGTAAAGCATTTGGAAATTATGATCACAATCAACAAACGCATCGCCGATGAACTTAGTGTAGGCGTTAAACAAGTAGAAGCAGCTATTACCCTTCTTGATGATGGCGCTACGGTACCGTTCATTTCACGCTACAGAAAAGAGGCCACCGGCAGTCTTGATGATACTCAACTGCGCAATCTGGAAGAGCGCTTGACCTATCTGCGAGAGCTGGAGGAGAGACGCACATCAATTCTGAACATTATCGAAGAACAGGGCAAGCTCACACCTGAGTTGGCACGGGGTATCGCTAGTGCAGATACCAAAACTCGACTTGAGGATCTTTACCTGCCTTATAAGAAAAAACGCCGCACCAAGGGACAAATTGCTATCGAAGCTGGTATCGAACCACTAGCCGATATGCTTTTCGAGAATCCATCCTTAGAGCCTGAACAAGAAGCCCAGAAATTTGTCCATACGAGTGATGAGCTAAAGGAAGTGTTCGGTGATACCAAAAGCGTATTGGATGGAGCCAAGTTTATACTGATAGAACGGTTTGCTGAAAATGCTGATTTGCTCATGGAGTTACGCTCTTTTCTAGGTCGGGAAGGACGGCTGGTTTCTACTGTGGTTGAGGGAAAAGAGATTGAGGGTGCGAAGTTTAAGGATTACTTTGATAACGCAGATGCAATCAAAAAAGTCCCGTCACATAGAGCATTGGCTATGTTTCGTGGCCGTAAAGAGGGAGTTTTGCATCTCCGATTGGATGCTACAAAAAATGAAGGCGCACTTCACCCCTGTGAGTCTATTATTGCTAGGCATGAAAATGTCAACAATAAGGGCCGTTCGGCAGATGTGTGGCTGGCAGAAGTAGTGCATTGTACGTGGTACATAAAACTTCAGATGCGTATGGAGACCGAACTATTGGCAGACTTACGTGGCAGAGCTGAAGATGATGCAATAACGGTGTTTGCACAGAACCTGAAAGATCTGTTGCTCGCAGCGCCTGCTGGACAGAAGGCAGCAATTGGCCTCGATCCAGGTTTGCGCACTGGGGTCAAAATTGCAGTCATCGATAACACCGGGCAATTCTTGGATTCAACAGCAATATACCCCCATGCACCGCGTAGACAGTGGGATGAATCTATCTCAGAGCTGGCCAAGATGGCCGCAAAATATAAGGTTGAACTGCTAGCCATAGGTAATGGCACCGCCTCGCGTGAGACAGATAAACTATGTAGTGATTTGATTAAACGGCACCCTGAACTAAAGCTGCAGAAAGTTATGGTCAGTGAGGCTGGGGCATCAGTCTATTCTGCATCAGAGAGCGCTGCTCGGGAGTTTCCTGATCTGGACGTGACTATTCGTGGTGCCGTGTCTATAGGTCGCCGTTTACAAGACCCACTGGCCGAGTTGGTGAAGATAGAGCCGAAGTCAATAGGCGTAGGACAGTACCAACATGATGTCAGTCAAATGCAACTCGCAAAGAGATTGGACACAGTGGTAGAAGACTGCGTTAACGGTGTAGGTGTAGATATCAACACCGCTTCAGCCCCACTATTGCGCCGTGTTGCAGGGATCAATCAGACGGTTGCTGAAAATATAGTGGAGTTTCGAAACCTGGAGGGTCAATATAAGAACCGAAAAGCCCTAAAGGCGGTCCCGCGTTTGGGCAACAAGGCCTACGAACAGTCTGCTGGGTTTTTGCGGATTCATAACGGTGATAATCCGTTGGATGCGTCGGGTGTTCATCCTGAAAGTTACTCGTTGGTCAAAAAGATCATTGATCACACTAAGCTGGATATCCGATCTCTGGTTGGCAACAGCGCGATTTTAAAGCAATTGAATCCATCAGACTATGTGGATGCCAAGTTCGGCCTGCCCACCGTTATGGATATTATCTCTGAACTGGACAAACCAGGACGTGATCCGCGCCCCACTTTTCAGACTGCTACATTTAAAGACGGCGTAGAGAAGCCTTCGGATCTGGAAACGGGAATGATCCTGGAGGGCACAGTAACCAACGTAACTAACTTTGGTGCTTTTGTGGATATAGGCGTGCATCAGGATGGACTGGTGCATATATCTGCCATCGCTCACCATTTTGTCAAAGATCCACATGATGTGGTTAAGGCGGGTGATATTGTCAGGGTTAAGGTGCTGGAGGTGGATATAGATCGTAAACGCATCGCCTTATCAATGCGGCTTGATGATGAGGGCAACACTTCAGCCAAACCAGCCCTGACTGATCGTGGCAAACGGCAATCTGGAAAACAGGCTAATACAGGCGGTAAAGAAAAGAGACTTCAGAAATCATCGCAACCGAAAGCAACCAGCGGCGCTCTGGCTAGTGCCTTTGCCAAAGCGAAGGGGCGCAAATAGCCCACAACTAGGTGGGTGCCATGATGCTGGATGTGGTGACCCAGCTGGAGTCCCCAAGCAGGCTATGACCAAGGGGTTATGAGCACCACATACACCGAAAATATGGGCCCTGGAGTTGAAGAACACTAAAGATTTTCTTTTTGGGTGGCTTTCATGGACCGAGCGACCGAACCTATACCAAAATCTGCCTGAGCCATGCCGGATTCAACCAAAAGCCCCCAGAGTAGCCCTGCCGGCGGTTCTGGCGTGTGTCTCTCTGAGTGGCCTGGAGCGGCGTGCGGTCGTGGATTGATGTGGGGCCTAGATTGGCTGAGAGATTGTGACTCGGCGCAGCTTGTGATGGGGCAGGGGTGGGTGAGTGGATTCTTAGGCGGGGTTTGAGTTTTCAGAGGGCGTAGAAAACTGAAAATCTGACCGACCTGATGACTCGATGCTAACGGAGGTGGCTGGAACACTTTGGTGTACAAGGAAAGGCGACAGGTCGTCGGGTGCAGTGGTTTTTATTTTTGGTTTCTATAAGTCTGTTCCAGTAGCCCATATGTCTCTGAAATGACCAATACGGACCTTTATAATTAGTCAGTAGGATTTTCTCATTATGCCAAAAATAAACCGTGGTCTGAGCTTCCCCAATTAATTTTCTTAAAAACGATCTCAGATGGCCGTTTTTGAGTTTTCACACAACCAGGACACTTTGCAGACATTCTGGAAGTTGTTGAAGTATGCTACTTAGGTCAATATTTCTGACTTAGAGCTTCACCTTAACATCATGCCGCACAGGCATTATCAGAACTTATACTCTAACGACAACTGCCCCTGTATGTAGGTCTCATCATTAGAGACACCTGACTCCAGATCGGCAACCAGATCAAGGTTATCTTTAGTGGCAATACGGTAGTTAAAACCGACATAACCACCAAGCTCGTTGTCATCACCCGCACTGTCGAAGCTGAAGCTGCTTCCAGAGAGTACCGCGTGGGTCTTGTCGTTATCACTATGGCGTGAGGTGAGACCTATGCGCATCTCAACTTCGCTGTTTTGAGTTGGTTGATTGGCGATCGCAAGTTGCAGGCGGGTGGATAGGGTGCGGGCCGTAGTGTCATCTATATTGAGATTGGAGCTTGTAGTGCCGCTCTCGCTGTAGTCATCTATTCAAGCGATGTTGTAGGCAAGGTTAAGTGAGGGACGCAGTTCAAAGCCATCTCTTAGGGGGTATGCAGCACTGACGGTAACCGAGGGGCTGAGGAAGGTGCCATCGAAGTCAGAGCTGGCTGTCTCCAGGCCGTTGATATTATCAAACACATAACGTTTGTGGTCGTAATTGTTGTAACCACCAATCAATGAGGCGGTAAGGTTTACTGAACCCAGATCGAAATGACCGTAGCCACCAATATAGAAGTTGTCTGTCTCTGTATCGAAAGATGTAATGTCTGACTCAACCTTGGAACGGGCAAAGCCTGCCATCAGGCCGACACGTCTATCCTGTACATCCAACTCATAACCAAAGTTGACGCCGTAATGGCTATGGCCGTAGGCCATTACATCTCCATCTGCATCACGCTCGCGTTTGCCACCAAAGGCTTGCGCCCAAGCAGTAGGTTCATTCTGCTGGAGCAGAACGCCTGAAGATAGACCAAGTGATGCAACCTGAACTGGTTGCAGTGATGGCTTATAGGCCATGCGCTGGTTGACTGTGCCGTGGACTGAGTTGCTGAGGTTTGCTGACGCTAAGCCTTGCGCGGTGGGGACTGTGGCATCAACGGTTGTAACGGTGGTACCGTTAACGATACCTGCACCATATAGATTAATCTGCTCGGCATTGAGAATGGTCAGGCGGGCTGATGGGCTGCCACCATAAATATTAACGATATCAATATCTCCACCTGCATTTCCTAAATCTATTGTTCCTAAAATTGTAGAACCAGTTTTTAAATTTAGAGTTGTATCTGCTAATTCTGCATCATCATTATAAATTGCATAACTTCCTGTATTTGTTGCTTCTACCGAACCACTATTATTTATTGTTATAGATTCAGCCCTATCTGTACCTAAAGCATAAGAGTTCGTTCCACTTACTTTTACTGAACCAAAATTACTAAAAGTGGTGTCACCACGCATTACTACCCCATTAGAAGAGCTTCCTGAGGTAGTAATTGTTCCAGTATTTATAGCAGTATTATAAACATCAAGTTTGATACCATGCGCCTCATCTCCAGAGGTAGTTATAGTTCCACTATTCGTAACGCTTGAATATTGCCAAACATATATTCCATGTGCTTTATCACCTGATGTATTAATCGAGCCAGAATTTATTAACGTAGCGTGATTATTCATATAAATACCATAGGCTATTTCTCCAGACGTAAGAATTGTACCACTGTTATTTGCACTACTATAATTATCTATATTAATTCCATGGCCTCTTTCTCCAGACGTAAGAATTGTACCACTGTTATTTGCACTACCATGCTTTTTTATATAAATTCCAGACTTTCTTGTGCCAGATACATTAATTGTGCCACTATTATTAGCAACACTATACTCATCAAGTTCAAAACCATGACCATTTACAGCTGTGATAGACCCATCGTTATTTACGGTATTACTATTTGTACCCAAAACAGCAGCTGCTCCTGAAGTAGATATTGAACCAGAGCTTGTAATAGTTAAAGTGTCATTTCCATCAAGA
This sequence comes from Gammaproteobacteria bacterium, assembly GCA_024206335.1. GTDB lineage: Bacteria > Pseudomonadota > Gammaproteobacteria > Chromatiales > Chromatiaceae > JAAGZL01. The sequence goes on along the minus strand of JAAGZL010000789.1, from coordinate 765 downwards.
GTATTACCGCCGTTGGTAGTCGTAACATCTGTATCGATAGTGTAGTCAGCAGCTATCACGCTCTGGGATGGGGTTAGCATCGAGAGAATTACAAGGATAGGTAAGCTGGTTTTCATAGTGGATTTGCCTGCGTTTATGATCTTAGGGGGAAACTGATGCTTTACTGCTGTACCTCTAATCTACAGGTGTTGTGAGTTATACGTGCACATCAGATAACTCTGGCATTATGTTGAATTACAAGAGGAATTACAAGAGGAATTACAAGAGGAATTACAAGAGGAATTACAAGAGGAATATATGGCTTAATCTGGGATGATTCTGCTGGTTAAGTTGGCGTAATGCCCTATGACCAAGAAATCAATCGAGTCTGACCCCATTGATTTTGACCCCGGCCATCTGGCTAAATTACACTCTACCGCAACTAAAGAATCCGGCAGCATTCCCCGTAGTCTAATCAGAGCCACACAAACACATCAAATTTGCGTCACACCAGCCCACTATTGGACTTTTATACCCATGCTCAGAATATGGCACACAGCGAAAAAAGATTGATTTTCCTGAATTCTTACAAGCGCTTTTACAATCATGAATAGTTCGGCAGCAACAACGTTTTTCTCCGCTAACGCAGCTGCTCCCATCTGTACTTTTCCCCACATCCTTTGCGACACTATCACCATAGTCCACAGCACCATTCCAAACATCGATGCAATTGCCACTGCAGAATGGCGCTGTTCCGTCGGACTTTGAGTCATTGTAGCCAGCATC
>JAAGZL010000788.1 GCA_024206335.1 Gammaproteobacteria bacterium | reverse complement strand
TTTATCTATGACATACATTATTAATTAAGATTTATAGAAATCCTAATCATAGTTTAAATATCACTACACAATCAATTGACATTAAATTATTTACTACAATACCATAAAAATCTAAAAAAAGAGAAAAACTAATAAATTATATTCAAATTTTATCTAAAACAAAATTTCATACAATTTCTTCATTAATTAATAAATTAAAAAAACAAATTACATTATTCTCTATCTTTTGCTTTTATTGGGGATTATTTAGATGGTTATATTCTAATATTTAATGAAATAATTGAATCTTTTCTTATAATTCATGGTTTATTTTATATTCTTTTATCTGCTTATTTTTACTCTACATTTACTGGCTTTTCTATAATTCTCGTATTATTAATCGAAGCGTTCTTAATTCATTTCCCTTTTATTTTATCTTTAATTCTACAATGTAAATTAAGCATTGAATCCTCAAAAGGTATTTACTCTATTTATTTATATATGGATCCATTATCAATTAT
>JAAGZL010000787.1 GCA_024206335.1 Gammaproteobacteria bacterium | reverse complement strand
TGCGGCGGTTCATGTACTGCGGCGGAGAGACGATAGGGAAAGCGAGTTGAACGCCGGAGTGTATTGCGGCTTGGTCGATGATGAGGGTAATGCACAATATATATTAGCGGTTTCATGGTCAGCCGATTATTATGCGACGTTACCAGAATTAGATGGCGATGAATGAATAATACATAATGGCGCAGTACATCCAGCTTCAGGTGGTACAGGCATACCGCCCTTAGAAGAAACAAGTTTCTACACAATGTATCAAAAATAGGCTTAAACATGAAAATAGAAACAGTGATTGTGTTGATAATTGGCATTATTTGTGGGTTAACTGCCTATGCGGTAGATTGGCAACGAGAGCAAGACGAAGTGACTAGCGAACAAGAATTAAGAATAGAAAATCTTAATGCGTTAATAGAGTTACAAACTAAGTTACATGAGCAGCGAATTAAATTCAACGAAAAACAATATATTTACCCTCCAGCATTAATAAATAGACCTGCAAATGGATCGGTATCAGAATAAGGGTTTTGAATGGCTACTATAGTAAAACGAGCTATTAGAACAGCAGC
>JAAGZL010000786.1 GCA_024206335.1 Gammaproteobacteria bacterium | reverse complement strand
GTGGCTGCGGGCAGTCATTACAAAAACCTAACGGCGCGGGGCTGTAATAGAGGCTTTTGGAATGCCCAATCTAATGCACCAAATACAACTAAAAATCTAGTCGCATACGATAACACGATCGATTTTGATGACACTGGCGGCAGCGGTTGGGGAGACTCGTCCAATAACGCATCAGAGGACGGCACCCACCCCGGCACCGATGGCGTATTAATCACTGCTGATCCATTCGAAGCTGACGGTTATACCCCGTCGCAAGGCAGCCAGCTTGATGCTGCGGGTATTGACGCTGGCGTTATTCTTGGCGCTGACGGCCAGCCTTTTGCTCTCTTCCCTGCAATCGGTGCTTATCCCACCTACATTCCTTTTGATGACGTTGCCCCAATCCTGACGAATCCAACATCAGAGGGTGATATCACTGGATTACTGTGCAAAGTAGATACCACCGAAGCGACCGGTATTCTCTTCACTGTTGCTACAGACACTGCCACACAACCCACACCTGGGCAAGTAGAGGCAGGGCAAGATCATCTGGGCGCAACTGCAAATGACTCTGCGTTTGGTGCTGTAACGACAATGGGCTCACAATCGGTGCTTATGGGTAATGTCGAGGTGGGTTCTACGCAACACGTGCATTTTGTGCACAAGGATGCAGCGGGTAATTACAGCCTTGTTGTCACAGCAGCATCTATTGCCGTGCCTACCTATTACGCTCAAGTTATCTACGACGGAATGGTAATTCCGCCGGACTCGATACTTCACTTGTATGACGG
>JAAGZL010000785.1 GCA_024206335.1 Gammaproteobacteria bacterium | reverse complement strand
TGACATTGCTCATCAGCAACGATTGAGAGCCCGTGCTCGTAACCGCACCAAACGCAGAGTCATTTGCAGTTGCGCCCAGATAATCTTGCCCTGCCTCAATTTGCTCAGGTGTTGGTTGCGTGGCAGTGTCTGTAGCAACAGTAAAGAGAATACCGTTCGCCTCGTCGGTATCTACTTTGCACAGTAATCCAGTGGTATCGCCCTCTGATGTAGGATTTATCAGGATCGGAGCAACGCTATCCGATGGAATGTATGTGGGATAAGCACCGATTGCAGGGAAGAGGGCAAAAGGATTACCGTCTGCACCGTGAGTAACACCTACATCAATACCCATGCTAGTTAATTGACCACCTTGTGACGGCGTATAACCGTCAGCTTCAAATGGGTCAGCAGTGACTGTTACACCATCGAGGCCAGGGTGCGTCCCGTCATCTGATGCGTTATTCGAATATGTGCCGGAGTACGTGCCAGCAAAGCCCACCGCACAACCCGAAGTGTTAACATTGATCATTGACCCCGTGTGGGTATGGGTCTTCATATCAACACCAATCGCAGCATCGAACGTGCTACTGGTTAGCACTAAATCACCGGCAGCGGCCACTGACGCAACAACGCCAGCTGTAAGTTCAGACACACCACGGGAAGCTGTAAGCTCACAGTCTGGGCCTGTGACGCGGAATGCTCCATAATTGCTATTTGTCGCGTGGCATTTAGCTATAACATTTTGGAACTTACCTTCACTCAGGTCAAAAGAACGAGCACCAGCAGCAACCCTTGTGCTAACAACAGAAAGGTTTTTAATTGTTACCTTTCTAGCATTGTAAAGCCTCGAATAATTGCCGCCAGGATCGGCCTCAATCCTTGCGCCGTTTCCGAAATCTCCGTCATGGCGCACCGATTCCTCAACGTCTAGTATTACTTCAAATTCAGCTTGGTCATGTCCCACAAAATCAAGATCGGTGTCAGCGACCCAAGGATAGATTTTATCATCGGTTAGTACGCCCCTCATATCCTCGGTCATTGGGTCATGGGCTTTAACGTAGTCTCTCCACTCGCCGATTTCCTCGTAGTCCTGACCCGTTCCGATGTATTTAGTAGCCATTATTTAGACACTCCGCCTAAATCTAAGAAGGGCTTAATGCCCAACCATTGCGCTGCGTCAGTGTCGCCCTGGTGTTCCATTGAGCCAAAAGTGTTTCCATTATTGTTATCTCTATTGTAATACTCATGCGCTTTAAAATTGGTAGCAACCTTAAAACCTAATTCAGCCAAGCGCCTGAAATAATGTTCTGTCATACGAGTTGCGTGAGTTGTATCCCGCGCCAAACTAATCAGTTTATCTACCTTCGCTTGTGATATAGCACCATGATTACCATTATGATTGCCACACTCATAGGTGCTGAAATTATAGCACCCTAAAGCCTCAATATGGGAAACCGTGTAATTATGCCACTCCCCACCATCAGCCAGAGTCACATCAATCGCGTAATCAGCGTGCTGCTCATTCGTGTAGTTCTCAAAATCATCAGCAATACCAATCGAACTGTAATATGGTGCGATATAGAATTGCCCGCTCGTCATTACTCTTTCGCGATAGCCAGGGACTGTTAGTTGTTGCTCCATAAAAGTGGCAAGAGTAGCCCAACAACCAGCAACAACCTCCATATTTTCCTCACCTATTTCTGCACCAATCAAGTCCCAAACCTCCATAGAGCGCGTGGCGTAATTAACGCCCAGTGTCTTTGTGTTCAGTGCAGTTTGCTTAAATCGTAGAGATGTGACCTCTGTGTCAGGCAACCAAGCCGCGTTAGAATCGGGGTCGGTGTGATCAAGCACGGCAGCACCACGCAATGACGCCGCTACGGGCCCGGAAAGGCGAATCGAATCGGCAGTCTCCACTATCACATAAAGGTCACCATCTTACGCAAAAGGCCAATCCTTGTGG
>JAAGZL010000784.1 GCA_024206335.1 Gammaproteobacteria bacterium | reverse complement strand
GGCGCTTTTTGTGCGACAACACACGCAACACACGCTGGATACCAGGTAGCAGCTAGTTCTACTTGCAGGAGCAGTAATACTTTTGCAAATGCTATAGGAGTTCAATATCAGGCAAGGGGATTAGCCAAGATCTGGATGGAAAGAGGATGGGAGTCCACACAACTTCCACATGGAACCCTGGATCTCCAAAACCCATCCAACACTGAATATGGTCCAAACAGTGTAGCAGCTCTTTTTGTTGGACAACACATGCAACACATGCTGGATACAGGTAACCCAGATCTACTTTGCAGAGACATACTTGTAGCAGGAGCACTAATACTTTTGCAAATGCTATAGGAGTTCACAGCATATGGGATTACACGACGGATGGTAAGAGATGGGAGTTCAACAACTTCCACAAGGTAACACCTGGATCTCCAAAAATCTCATGCCCAACACTAAATATGGTCCAAACAGTTTAGCAGCTATCTTAATGGCCAACACATGGGAACACGTGCTGGACACAAGGGAACACCTGGATCTACATTAAAGTGACATACTTGAAGAAGGAGCACTAATACTCTTCAACTGCTATAGGAGTTCACAGCATATGGGATTACACGACGGATGGTAAGAGAATGGTAGGTC
>JAAGZL010000783.1 GCA_024206335.1 Gammaproteobacteria bacterium | reverse complement strand
GATCAAACGAAGCAGGCTGTATTTGAGTACATTGAGGTTGATTACAATCGCACCAGACGGCATAGTGCAATTGGCTATCTCAGCCCAGGGAATTACGAGGCGAAACTTGTCTCTTAGAACCGTGTCCAGTATTGCTGGTGGCGATCATCCCGTTTGAACCACGCCAAAAATTGTGCCTTATTAGCCAGTTGCCATGGGAATATTCACTTTCTACTTTCAAAATCTGCGTTATAGTGTTGTTTGAAAAGAGCTTTTTCGGTTTTCACTTGCGGTAGGCTGCGTTCGTAGGGCCTGGGCCCCGTTAGATTTGTTAATAAGTTACAGCGCGGTTGTATCTACTATAAGCCTTGTGCGATTCTATGCGGCCCTAGCCGGGCCACGTTTATTTGTTGCGGAATATATAATGAAGAAAACTGCTTTCACCCTCACCGTTATGATGGCTTTGCTGTCAGCATTCGCGGCTTTTGCGGCGGCCCCCTCGTATAAAGTTAACCCTGGCGATTACCTGAGCATCTATGTCTGGAACGAGGAGAGTCTCGTGCGCGAGGTTATCATTCGCCCGGATGGTTATATTAGTTTCCCGCTGGTTGGAGAGGTTGAGGCTGCGGGTCAAACCACGGGTCAGATTGAGCTTATCCTGGCAGAAGCGCTGGGCAAGTTCCTGAAAGATGAGCCCTCGGTAACAGTGGCCCCCATTGAGCTGCGGGGTAACAAGATCTATGTACTGGGCAAGGTCAACCGCCCCGGCGAATACCCGATTAATCGCCCTACGGATGTGATGCAGGCCCTTGCTCTGGCGGGGGGGTTGAATACCTTTGGTGCCGAGAACAGCATTAATGTGTTGCGTCGCAACGCTGACGGCCAGCAGCATGCCATTCCCTTTCGCTATGGGGATGTCAAAGATGGCGATGAGCTGCAAACCAATATTATCCTGCAAAGTGGCGATGTGGTGGTCGTGCCCTAATTTGGCTGCCTGTACCAGAGGGTGGCGGTAGAATGTTTAAGTGAGAATTGATCTTGGCTAATAATTATAAAAATACAACTAGAGAAGGTGGCAAGTGTAGCGGCAGGAAAAGGTCGTGGGGCTTGCCGTTTATGTTTTTAGTGGGGGCTGTATCGACCCCTCTGCTAGCCGCGGAGTATTCTGTGGATAGCCAGCTGCGAGTGAATGCTGTGTACAATGACAACATGCTGATGTTGCCCACCAAGACCGATGCCTATGGCAGCTCGGTACAGCCCCGTTTCAGGGCGCAGGTGCAAACAGAGTCCTGGAAATCCTATGCTGACCTGGACTTGCATTTTGATAATTATTACAACGAGTCGGACTTTGACCACGACGACCAGTTCCTAACACTGTCAACAACCAATACTGGTGAGCGCTATCAGTTTCGACTTGATGCAAATTACAACCGCAATACCACACTGACCAGCGAATACACCTCATCGGGAGTTATCTCCAATACTCGCCGGGAGGAGTATGAGTTAATGCCTACCTGGTCATAT
>JAAGZL010000782.1 GCA_024206335.1 Gammaproteobacteria bacterium | reverse complement strand
CAATCCTCAATTCTGCAAACTCCCCGAAACTGGTGGATTGACTTGAAGTGGCTGCACCTTTCGCCGTTGGTGTGCTTGGGCAATCTCCTGCTATGACATCACCACCCACGCCCGAAGATGTTTCTACATGATGATAATATGGAAGCACCATTGAACCCAAAGGAATATTATTAATTAAAAGTGTGGTTTGTAGCGCATCAATTGTATGTGATACTGAATTGTGTGAATGGCTGCCTGAATTTGTACTGCTCACATTATCGCTATCGGTGCAATTGTTGGTTATATCTTTGCTCCATGTTGTTGTTGTTTCCATCGGCATTCCACTGATATCACCGTCATACTGGCCATTTACCGTTCTCATAACAGCAACGATCATTTCATCGGTAAATTTATCAAATTCAGCCCCCATAAATTCTAATTCATAATCTATTCCAGTTGTTATGGAGTTTGAATTATAACTTTCTGAAACCGTGAGGTCTCTTGTCGTGTTCCCTGTTGCGGAATAAGTGCCAAATGCGTCATTGCACTGATATTCTGCTGAATCATCCAGAGTGCCAGAGCCTGTGTAATCGATAGTTTCGGCTGTATTTGATTCTAGTGTTTCTGATTTATAAAATACATCGTAGAGCTCGACTGAGAAACCGTTATCATCATCAGTAAGTACAAATATATT
>JAAGZL010000781.1 GCA_024206335.1 Gammaproteobacteria bacterium | reverse complement strand
GGGATTACTCTACATTTTGACCCCTTTAAGATTGTTACAGGGCGCGTTGATGAGGTTGTCATAGAAACCTTACGGATTGAGTTGCCTCAAGCTAATCAGGCAAGCAACCTGGATCAGGTGGTCGAAACCACCTTTGCTCTACTACAGACTGACTGGCACAACATTGCGCCCTTCGATCAACTCCAGGTTAGACGGCTGGAGAGTTCTGGCTATCCTGTGATTCAAGTAGAGGCAGTTCGGCATGCCGATAAAACAACCCTGGAAGCCAAGGAGTCTGGCCGTACCTGGCTACTAACTCAAAATGATAGGCATCTGCTCATTGATCTGACTGTCGATAGAATGCCATCCAAACTCATGTTGGACGTGACTGCTAACGGCAACCACCAAGAGCTGCAATTTACTGCTAATGTCGATACGGAAATATTTTCGCATCTGCCGCTTTTGCGCGATACAATCCCACTTGGGTTTACAGGTGAAATTAGTGCAGATGGAAAATTAAGTGTCAGTGAAAATGACCTTGCCCTTATCGCTAATATCAAGATAAATCAATTTAGCCAAGGATCACTAACCCTACAACAGCCGCAACTGCATATTGATGGAGTAATCCAGTCAAGTGATGGCAAATCAATTTTTAGTGGTGAAGTCACACTCCAGGCACAACAACTACAAGCGTTGTCGGTGCTTGCAGATAAGCCTACGTTTCATCATCAAGGAACAATAAGCTGGAGTAAAAATCAATTTGATAGATGGACCCTTGGTACATCAACCGGGCCTGTGTTCTCAAGCAAAAGTCTAAAGATTGATAAAGCAAGCATGGGCAGGGTGCGGTTTACTCTGAATTCATCGTTCCAGTTGCTTAAAACGCCGGACGGTTGGCAGCTGCCTGCTATTAAGGCAAAATTAACTGCCGACAAGGTAGCCCTGGATGCAGTAACCTTGAGTGCAAGTCCCGTGTCCATTGAGATAAGCCCGGTACAGATACCGCTCAGCAATAAAATCGACGTTCGTTTGACAAGCCCCGACCTAAAGATCAAGACTGCAGAGCGAACTTGGGTGTTAAATTCCCTGACTATGGATGGAATAGTTACCAAAGGTGGCCTGAAAGCCAAGGGAAAAACCAATTTGTCACAGGCAGCTTTGCCTATTCAGTTTAAACTCAACTATGACCACACCAAAGGCAGCGCCATGCTTGAAACTCAGGCCAGTAATGTTGCGGCCAAAGAGCTGAAAAAACGCTTGGGTAATCAATTTGGGGCTAGCTTGAAAATGTTGGATCTGGTTGTCGGTAAGCTCAATATGGATAGCAGTATTCGCTGGAGCAAAAAAAATGGAATGCGACCACCAACCATTAATCTAAAACTGCTGGGACTTGGTGGGCGCTATAATGAAAACTACTTCTCTGGTCTCAATGGAGATTTTAAACTCACTTTAGGTGACACTTTAACTGCCCACACACCCCGGCTCTCCATAGATGCCATTGATATTGGTGTTCCCATTACCCATCTCCGTAGTGCCGTCAGCCTGACTCGATCCAGAAATCAGGCCTTGCCTCAAGTGAAGTTGAATGGATTTCGCGCAAAATTTTTGGGTGGAATTGTTAGCCGACCAAAGATTAATATTGATCTGAACCGCACTACTAATACTCTGGAGCTGGATCTCGAGAAGATTGATCTGGCTCAACTAGTGGCACTACATCAACTCAAAGATATCAAAGCTGCGGGACGTATCAGTGGTATACTGCCGCTACGAGTAGGCAAGGCTGGAATATCACTGCAAAAGGGTAGAATTAGTGGTGATCTCCCTGGAGGTCGTATCCAATATCACCCAGAGGATGGTGGTGCAGCGCTGGCATCAGCTGGACATGCTGGAGAGTTGTTAAAAATATTACAGGACTATCATTACCACCTGCTGGATGCTATGGCTAACTACACTCCGGATGGTAAGCTGTCGCTACATCTCTTCTTCAAAGGAAAAAATCCAGCCCAGTATGGTGAGCAGCTGATCAACTTTAATTTGAACCTGGAGCAAAACCTGTTGTCTCTGTTGAAGAGTTTACGCGCCGTTCAAGGCATTAATGAACGCCTGGATCAGAAAGTTCGGCATTTTCATGAAAAAAGGATGAAGTGATGTTTCAATCACCAATACTACCTAGCGTTTTGTTGCTAACAATAACTACCTACGGCATTATGGGATGCTCGCCAACGGTAAAAGTCGCGCCCTCTGACAAACCCATTACGATCAACCTCAACGTGAAAATTGAACACGAGATTCGCGTGAAGGTAGACAAGGAGTTGGATGAGTTGATCAGTAATGAATCAGGGATATTTTAGGAGCCAACCAGATGAAATTAAAAACATATCTTATGACTTTGCTAATGTTGCTTATCGCCTCACCGGCCTTTGCCCTTAGCTTAGATCAAGCTAAGCAACAGGGACTGGTGGGTGAAACTGCATCTGGCTACCTGGCCGCCCGCAAGACTTCATCTGCGGCTAATGCCTTGGTAACATCAATTAATGCCAAGCGTAGGACCCACTATCAGAGCATCTCCAAACGCAACGGAGCTCCGATTAGTAGTGTTGAACAGATGGCGGGTAAGAAGCTGATTCAGCGTGCCGCCAAAGGTGAGTATTACAATAGCGGTGGCGGTTGGATGCGCCGTTGATTACTACACAAAATCCAGTTATATGGAATTGATCGTGTTTGGCGTTGTTCACCCTTGGTGGGTTAATAGTTCTAGTGAGTAATAAATCATGAACTGTAAGCTTTGTTTGAAGTAATCCTGGCAAGGCCTTTAATGATTTTATAAATGGACCAGATCCAGACTGCAAGAAGAATTAAGTAACCGATAGCAATGAAAATTAATACAAAGCCAATTATAGAAAGCCCTAGGCCCCACCAGAACGTTTTAATTACATTTGAATAGTGATCTTCAAATATCGTACCTTGAGCGTCTTCTTTTTTTATCATTGCCCAAATGGCACCGATAATCCAAAAAATTCCTGTAAACAAACCTAAGACCATTAGGCCGTAGGCGATAAGAGCATTGGTTTTTGCCGCATCATCTCGCGAACTTAAGGGAGTGGGTGGGTTGGGGCTTTGTTGTAGTTCTGACATTATTAGCTCTTTAGGTTGTTGGTTTGTTGCACTCTACAAACGTTGTGGTTACTGGTGCAAGCAAAATGAATCATGTTTATTACCCGCTTAGGTAAGTTATTGTAACGATTTAACTATCGACATCCTTGTTATTACAATAATCAAAATCTACCAACAAATCCATATGTACAGATTTGCATAAATATCTGGTTTTATTTCAAGCTATGTCTAATAGGATGCCCGCCCATAACGGGCTAAATGCAGATGGCTCTGCTGTGATTCTGTAAGAAGTTAATATCATAGTGTGTAAATACCGTCGCCCTCGACCTCTTTTGTAGATATGCCGGTAGCATAGGAGAATTCACTGCCCTGGTGAATACCATGTGTATCAGAATTAGTTGGTATAGTGCCTGAGTTGATAATTGTGGTATTTGTTATGCGTGACGAATGCATGGCCATAATTACATTCGTGAAGATCACTCCAGAATTAATAATTGTTCCGTAAGCAGGTTTTTGATGAAAAACTAGAATTAATGTTAAATATTTCATAGTATTAGAGTCAGTTGCTCAGAAAGTAGGTTTTATTATGAATATATTTGTTGCAAGAACCTCAGTTGTTATATCAATGCTAGCTTTGTCTGGCTGCCTTCAAACCATGAAAAATACCTTGTCCTTTGGTGATATTTTGGTACCGACATCAAAATCTGCAAAGTATAAGAAGATAAAGACAGGTGCTCCTTTGACGAAAAGGCTTATGCAAGCTGAAGCAAAAGCAACTAATTCTGCAAAGAAGGTATTAAAAGTAGGCCGCAAGATGGCCCTGGTTGATAAAGAAATAGTTAGGGGAAGTTGTTGGGATTATGCTGATACCGTTTATAAGCGTGCTGGGTTCTCTCGAAAATTACCGCAGCGTCAAACTGTTTTTAACGGAAGCAAGCGAAGAGGCCCATATGCAGATATAAGACAAATAAAACCAGGAGACTTTCTTTACTATATTAACCATTCTTACGGTGGCGTTGAACACAGTGGTATTTTTGTTGATTGGGAAAATATTAACAAGAAAACGGCTCTAATGCTTAGTTATGGTGGAGAAAACAGACGATCTCCTGCTAGGTATAGAATTTATGATTTGAGTCATGTTTATCATATTACGCGACCTAAGGAAATTTGAGCAATAGTGCGAGTTATTGTCAAAAGTGGTGTTTAGCCAGTTGAATCAAGCGGCGACCTGATTGTTTGCTATCACCTCAATACCATCTTTAAATTTGATCCCAGTAATTACTTTACCAAGGTAACTGAAACCGCGTAATTTTCTCCAT
>JAAGZL010000780.1 GCA_024206335.1 Gammaproteobacteria bacterium | reverse complement strand
CCAGCTGTAACAGAGCGTGGTCGCCTAAAAAACACCGAAATAAAATTTCCACCTAAACAAATCGCTCACCATTGACTGCAGAAAACGCCATCAGGACAGCTGGCTTCTTGAGATGGGGTGCTTTATGCTTCCTATACCCACAAGCCTTAATCGTCATGATGGACAGTTTGGTGAAGAAATCAGATGTGACAAGAGTCATCGGCAAGATGGCGCACGGTTAATTTATTACAGCGAGGAACCCGCCATGCAAGCAGCTAAACAAGAAGCACTCAACACCATCAACCAACTGCCTGAAAACACCGACATGGACGAGATTATGTACCGACTCTATGTGCTGGATAAAATCAGGAAAGGACAGGAAGCGGTCGAACAAGGCAAGACCATTACCAGCGAGGAACTGAAAAGAGAAATTGATTCATGGTGATTTGGTCAGAACCAGCCAGGGCTGATTTACGTTCCATCCATGATTTTATTGCCCACGACTCCCGCCACTATGCCAAGAAGGTGACACAGGATATTCGGGAGAAGACGGATGTGCTGGACGGGTTGCCGAAGGTTGGCAAGAAAGTACCGGAGTTAAATAATGATGCCGTCAGGGAGCTATCGCTTTATTCCTACCGGATTATTTATGAGATCAAAAGCCATGGCGTTTTTGTGCTGGCTGTGGTGCATAAGCGAAGGGATTTGAAGGCGGGGGATATTGAGCGGTAAGAACGACAAAACCTTACCCTATATGACGGATTTAATTCGCTGTGCGTGAACTGCCCAAGCCTTATTTTTCCCGGCTATCACACCATCTAAAATAGCTATCGCTGACTCTTTTTCGCCTAAAGACTGTTTCAACAATGCAAAATATATCTGCATCAATGGATAGTCTTTCTGCCAGCCATCAACGCTGTCAATAAAGTCATGTAATGATCGGTAGTTTTCAAAAGAATCAAAACAAGGAAGCACCTTTTTTCCTATAGCTAGGCTTAGTTCTTCGCCAACTGCCAAAACATCTAAATCAGAATCCAAGGCGATAAAGGAGGTATTAATTTTCTCTGAAAACTCCCCCTCCAACAAATCCCCTAACCGAGTTCTGAAAATTGCATCTGCTTCCTGTGCGAAGCCTTTGTATGGTTGACCCCAGACTGTTCCATAATAATCAGGTATGAATACGCCAACATTCAATACAAACCGCTCATTATCTTCAGTGCTTCCTGGTAGCTCCTGAATATCTATGATGTCAACAAACGAGCCTCTAGCTCTATTCCAAGACAGCTTTTTCTTTTTGAAACCATTTTTTTTCAGCAAAGGAGCGACATACTCCTTTGCCAGCTTATCTATTCTGCTCATGACTATGGATCGTAATAAATAACGCGGCCTTTCATACCAAGCTGGTCTCTATAACGCTGTGCTTGACGTGCTCCGGCTCGACGACCTGAAGGAGTATTAGGTTTCAACTCCATAAAACGACCATTTGGTGTTACTACATCGGGCGATATTGGCAAAATGAGAACGAGCAAAGTCGAAGAGAAGTGGACCCCATAGATTGGACAGTTGATGGTCGAAGTTAAGGAGTTATTTTCTGTATTATTATCTTCATTGAAAAGAGGATGCAGAAAATGAGTAAGAAACGCAGAAATCATTCACCGGGATTTAAATCGAAAGT
>JAAGZL010000779.1 GCA_024206335.1 Gammaproteobacteria bacterium | reverse complement strand
GGCTCAGCCACCACCACTGCCGCTGGAACATCAGCTTCATAGACGGCGTGTAACACGATTTCATATTTGTCCTCGATGGTGATTTCATTCACTTCCCATTCAACGGTGACCAGGTTGTAGTCCATAAAGACGTCTTTACTGACGGTAATAGCCGGCTTGATGTGCAGTCGCCCTGCAGTTTCTGAATGCTTGGCTGCACTGGCTCGGAAACGGTAGTAACCTGCCGGTAGATCGGTGAAGAATGCCTCTCCATTTTGGTCACTGGTCAGACTGTAGGTCAAGGTGGGCACCAGTTCATTTTGCAGTGTCACTTTAGTGCCTGAGAGTCCAGGGATCAGCTGTTGATTTTGATCCAGTGTGGCCGTATAAATATCACTGATTTTGAATAAGGCATGACCAATACCCGACTGTGTAATATAAACAAACACATTAATATCACGGGTCGGATGATTGCTGCTCTTGACGCGTAATAGGTATTGATAGATCCCCTCTGGTGCCGTGTCAGCCGGTTGAATTTGCAAACGCACGGCCGCACTTTCACCCACATCCAGACTGGCTATTTGGGTCGCAGTGGAAATGCCAATCCAATTTTTTTCTGGGTTTATGTCCTCAATTTCCTGTCCACTACTGTCAAGTAGACTCAGGTTAATATCGGTTAATGCGGTTAAGCCTGCGTTACTTAGGGTCACTGTTTCTGTCATGCTGTCACCACGAACCACCCCCGTTTCCAGATAATTGGGGCTGTATTTCAGTGTTGGCAGAGCCTGTTGAAGTGAGTAGTTTAAGGTAAAGGTGCCTACAGCTTTGCTGCCGTAGTCATCACTTCTTACCTTAAGGATCAATGAGCCATTTTCATTGGCTAAATCATTGGCGGTAAACTTCAACTTGACCGTCTTGCGTTGGTTTTTGGCCAAATCGACAGCATCTGGTAGAAGCAGTTCAATGCCCTGAGGTTTGACTCCGCCACTTTGATCCGCATCGTTGTATTCCAGACGCAGGTTCGATGCAGGCACACCATAACCGGAGTCCAGTATGATGTTAATCTGATAAGGATAGTTTCTGGGTACGTTCAGTTCGTAGCGAACCGGTGAGTAGCTGATCTTTTGCACACTGAACTGTCCTGATACCGGATGAGTATGACGATCAGGGTGAACTACTGAGACACTGTAAGCACCCGATTCCCCTTTCAGGGGTTTGAAGGTATGGCTGAACTGTCCATTTTGATCGCTGATGAGATCATAGGTTCGTGTAAATCCCTGGCTGGTGATATACAGTTTCAAAGCCGCCTGACTAACGAGGCTCTGGTCAACAGAGTCAACGGCTTGTCCACTGATGACGATGTCGGTATCACCATGGGAAACCTCTGGTAAGACACTGTTCACTTGTGCCGAATAGGGTAACACTTGCAGTAAAATCGTTTGTTCTTGACGAAGCCCTTTGATTATAGCCTGTTCTGATTTATTTAATTGATAATGAATGGCATCAATTTCCAGTCGCACAATGGTCACATCAGGTGCACCTTCTGGGACTTGAATGCTCATCAACTCACTGGTGATCTGGCTTCTGGGAGGAATGCTCAACACACTCACACCATTACTCAGTGTTTTGACTTGTGTACCGATGGTTTGTTTAAAGGGGTAAACACCCAGAACATTATGGTCACTATCAATCAATTTAAAGCGTACTTCATTGGATGCTAGTTTATTGTTTGATCTGGCAACCACGATTTGTACTTCAACCTCAGTGGGATTGTCTAAAGTAAAGGTAACATCGCCTTGTGCACCACGAGTGAAGTTACTGGCCGTAATACTAGAGAGTAAAGCACTGTCCCCGACACTGACATCCTGATGACGAACCAAAGTAATAGATTCACCGGTATTGGGTGTACTGATTACAGTCATGGTCAGTGTTTCTATATCACTCAGGTGATCATATCCACCGATCACCATTGGAATGTCGACACTCTCTTGTGCTGATAAGGTATAGCTTTGTGCACTGCGATGGGTTTTACCGCCCACTTGAATTTGCAGTTGAACATTGCTCAGAGGCTCAAAAGATTGGTTTTCAAGTGTAAAGTTCACTTGATTCATAATGCCACGTTTTATGGCAACTTCACCTTGTGTCACTTGAGGCATAATCTGAATTTTGGGTAAGATCAGACTGCGGCTCAAAGAACGTTGGGCACTATTATCAACCACTGTCAATTGATAATGACGGGTATCGTTGTTGTAACCACTGTCGGTAAAGTTCTTTGCAAAGAGTAAATCACTGTGCAGTAACACACTGCTTTGACCGCTTATTAAGTGTAATTCATATCCCGCAATATCACTGCCTGAATGAGTCCAGCTCAGTTCAGGAGCCTGCTCATCTGTTTGGCTGATATTGAATTGATTCACAGGCAACAGACCAAAGTTTTTATAAACGGTGTTAGAGGGCTGAGATTCATTCCCCACACTGTCCACTGCAGTAACGACATAAGCATGATTCGTTGTCGATGGGTTGGAGTCCACAAACAGGGGTGAACCCAGACGCTGATAAATCGGTGACAGTCCGTCGGTTGTGGTGATTGGATCACTGTCACTGCGATACACTGAATACGTGACCGTACCGCTGACGGGTGTCCATTCTCCTTTGATACCTTGTGAGATCAGTTCCAGGCTTAAACCTGAAGGTGCATCGGGTACACTGGCGTCACTGATGACGGTCACTGTTGAGCTGTGAGCACTCTCCCCTTCCTGAGCATTGGCTTCGCGGATACTGGTCACTTGATAATGGTATTCACCATCCACACTGGTTTGATCCAGCCATTGGCTTTGGGTTAGTCGTTTTAATACTGTAAAGACGCTTTCCCCTGGCCCCTGACGGTACAATTGGTAATAAGTCGCACCTTCAACTGGCTCCCAGCTGAGTTCCACTTTTCCAGCAGGCAATACTTTGGCAAGCAGTCCAACAGGGACACTTAAAGGGGGCAAATCCCCTTGATAGACCTGAAACTGGTTATTGACCGTTAATTCTTTGGACTGATTACCTAAATCATCTTCAGCCTGTAAGATTAAATGGAAGGTTTCTACTTCACTTTGTCCGGCATCCGCTGGCAAAATAAAGCTGCCCTGATAATGAGTGTCATCAATCGCACTCAGATCACTGATGGTGACTTCGGTACGTCCGCTGCCTGAGAGTAAATAGTTCAATGTGATTGGACTGTTTACTTTGACAGGCTCATTTAGAGTCATGCTCAGATTAACGGTGGCTCCGCTCTCATTTTTTATGGGCGACTGTGGTTCAACGCTCAGTTGAGTCACAACCGGTCCATCTGTATCAATCTGTATACTGGCACCTGACACAATGTCAGTACCGCGATTGCCTAATTGATCACGTGCAGAGAAGACAGCATAAGCGATGCCACTTGGGGTGGTATCCGTAATTGAAAAATGACCTTCATAGAGTGTGTCTGTGGTTTTTGTCAAACTGACGGTCATGGGAACACCATTTTGTGGTGCCAGACTGAGAAAGGGTGTGGTCAATAAGGCTTCATTGACCGTGACTTGAACATTGACAAGTCCTGGCGCCATTCGACCGGAATCAGTATCCACTGCACCGTTACTTTGATAGACGATGATTTCTGCCCTTGGTGCTGTACCATCTGCTGTAGCGGTCACTCTTTTTGACAGTTCGCTTTCAGTACCCAGTTTGTTGACACTGGTGACGGCATAGTAATAGGCACCATCGTCCAGTGGCAGATCTTCTTTTTGACTGACATTCAGTGTTTTACTCTCTAACCAGACGGCTTCTGATGTTTGGCTAAAGTCAGTCTCACTGCGATAGAGGCGATATCCTTGAATATCGGTACTGTCAATGGCTTGCCAACTGATGCGAACAACACCTGATTCACGAGCCTGAGCACTCATACCTAATGGTGCATCCGGTATGCTATTGTCCAGTGTGATGCTGATGGCTTGACTTGTTGGGCCAAAGCCACCTCGGTTTTGTGCTTTTGCAGTCAGTTGATTGAGCCCTGCTTGCAAGGTCACTTGTGT
>JAAGZL010000778.1 GCA_024206335.1 Gammaproteobacteria bacterium | reverse complement strand
GGCTCAGCCACCACCACTGCCGCTGGAACATCAGCTTCATAGACGGCGTGTAACACGATTTCATATTTGTCCTCGAT
The DNA here is from genome assembly GCA_024206335.1 of Gammaproteobacteria bacterium. GTDB lineage: Bacteria > Pseudomonadota > Gammaproteobacteria > Chromatiales > Chromatiaceae > JAAGZL01. The sequence goes on along the minus strand of JAAGZL010000778.1, from coordinate 3,963 downwards.
GGTGATTTCATTCACTTCCCATTCAACGGTGACCAGGTTGTAGTCCATAAAGACGTCTTTACTGGCGGTGATTACGGGTTTGATCTGCAGACGTCCCGCCGTTTCACTGTGGTTCAGGGCGCTGGCTCTGAAACGATAGTATCCTGCCGGTAAATCGGTGAAAAGGGCTTCACCATTTTGATCACTGTTCCGGCTATAGGACAATGTGGGTACCAGTTCATTTTGCAGGGTGATTTTGACCCCTGAAAGCCCTGGTACGAGTACCCCATTTTGGGGTGTGGCGGTATAAATATCACTGAATCTAAACAGTGCATGACCAATACCGGACTGGGTAATGCTAACATAGACTTTGATGTCACGCGTGGGGTGATTACTGCTCTTAACCCGTAAGATGTACTCATAATAACCTTCTGCTGCCGAGTCAACGGGTTGGATCTGAAAACGTACGGCACTGCTCTCGCCCACTTCTAAGCGCTCAATGTGAGTGGGGGTGGTAATACCAACCCATTGTTTTTCAGGGTGATCATCCGCCATTTCCTGTCCATATTTGTCCAGCAAGCTCAGGTTAATATCGGTCAATGCGGTCAGCCCGGCACTGCTCAGTGTGATGGTTTCCGTCACCCTGTCACCACGAACCACACCGGTTTCTAAATAATTAGGGCTGTAGTTCAGTGTTGGCAGTGCCTGTTGCAATTGATAGTTTAAGGTAAAGGTACCCACTGGCGTGGCACCATAGTCATCACTTTTCACTTTAAGAATGAGTGAGCCGCTTTCATCGGCCAAATCACCGGCCTGAAAACCAAGCTTAATGGTTTTACGCTGTCCTTCACTCAAATCAACGGCAGAGGGCAAGGTCAATTCAATATCCTGTGCTTTCACTCCCCCACTTTGATCGGCATCAAGGTATTCCAGATGCAGGTTCTTTGCGGGTAAGCCTTGTCCGGCATCCAGCGTCAGATTAATGTCATAGGAGTAGTTTCTGGGCACACTTAATTCAAAGCGAGCTGGTGAGAAACTGATTTTTTGTAAACTGAACTGCCCCATAACTGGCTGGGTATGACGCTCCGGGTGAACCACAGAAACGCTGTAATGACCCGATTCGCCCGCCAGTGGTTTGAAGGTGTAACTGAATTGGCCACTGTGATCACTCACAATATCAAAGCTTCGGGTAAAGCCTTCACTGCTGATGTAAAGCTTTAAATCAGCCTGTGCAAAAGCACTTTGATTGACGCTGTCAATGGCCTGACCTGTGATCACAATGTCTTCTTCACCATGAGAGATTTCAGGTAAGACGCTGTTCACTTGTGCCGAATAAGGCAAGACTTGTAATAAGACATCTTGTTCACTGCTCAGCCCTTTAATACTGGCCTGCTCAATTTTACTTAATTGGTAATGAATGGCATCAATTTCCAAACGTACGGTGGTGAGATCCGGTGCTCCTTCAGGGATGTTGATACTCATCGGTGCACTGGTGATGTCACTCTTAGCGGGTATGGTCAAGACACTCATTCCATTACTCAGAGTTTTTACCTGGTTACCGGTGCCTTGTTTAAATGGGTAGACTCCAAGAACGTTTTCATCCACGTCCATTAGCTGGAATCGTATTTCATCGGAGGCTTGTCCATTATTAGCCTGGGCAACCATCAGCTGAACATCGACTTCGGTGTGATTTTCCAGGCTGAAGGAAACTTCCCCCTGAGCGCCACGAGTAAAGTCACTGGCCGTAATATGGCTCAATAAAACACCGTCACCCACACTGATGTCCTGATGACGGATCAAGGTGATGGATTCACCGGCATCGGGCGTACTCATGAGTGTCATGCTCAACGATTCGAGGTCTTGCAGTGCTTCATAACCCCCTATGACGATGGGAATAATGACACTGCTCTGGGCAGGCACGGTCACACTTTGTGCACTGTGGTGATTTTTACCGGCGACTTGAACTTGCAACGTCACCTGATTAAGTGAATGCTCTGAAAGATTCTCCACTTTGAAGGACAGTTGATTCATGATACCACGTTTTAAGGCCACTTCATTTTCGGCAATTTGTGGGGTGATTTGGATTTTTGGCAGGACAAGGCTGCGACTTAATGAGCGTTGCTCACTGTTGTCAACCACGGTCAGTTGGTAATGACGGGTATCGTTGCTGTAGCCACTGTCGGTAAAAGTCAGTCCGCTCAGCAGGTCACTGTGTAAAAGGATACTGTACTGATCACTTTGTAAGTGCAATTCATAACCGGCAATGTCACTGCCATTGTGAGTCCAGCTCAGCTCAGGTGCCTGTTCGTCCGTTTGTGTCACGCTGAACTGGTTAACCGGCAGTAAGCCAAAGTTTTTATCAACCGTATTAGACGGTGCGGATTCATTCCCCACGCTGTCCACGGCGGTCACAACATAGGCATGTTCGGTGATGGAGGGATTGGCATCCACAAACAGTGCTGAGCCCAGGTGTTGGTATAGGGGTGTCATGCCATCGGTTGTGGTGATGGGATCACTATTACTGCGATAGACTGAGTAGGTCACTTCCCCACTGACGGCCGTCCATTCGCCTTTGATCCCTTGTGCAATTAAGTCCAATGAGAGAGCGGTTGGTGCTTCAGGGGCACTGGCATCGGTTATGACAGTGACGCTTGGACTGTGAGCACTTTCTCTTTCTTGTGCGTTGGCTTCACGGATACTGGTCACTTGATAGTGGTATTCACCATCCACGTGGGTTTGATCAGTCCATTGGTTTTGAGTCAGTTTTTTAAGGGCTGTAAAAACGGTTTCATTGGAGCCCTGACGATAGAGTTGGTAATAGGCGGCTCCTTCAACAGATGCCCAGCTCAATTCCACTTTACCTTGTGCTAAGACCTTCGCCTGTAAATCCGTTGGAATATCCAGTGGGGGTAAGTCGTCGCCCTGATAGACTTGAAATTGATTGTAGACGGTCAATGCTTTGGATTGATTCCCAAGGTCATCTTCAGCTTCTAACAGCAGTTTGAAGGTTTCAACTTCACTGAGTCCGGCATCAGCAGGCAGTGTAAAGCTGCCCTGATAATGGGTCTCATCCACTGCATTGAGATTGTTGATGATCACTGCAGTGCGATTCGCTCCTGAGAGTAAGTAGTTCAGTGTGATCAGGCTGCCGGTTTTCACGGGTTCATCCAGTGTCAGACTGACATTGACGGTGGTCTCTGTGTCATTTTTTATGGGGCTTTGTGGTGTCACGCTCAGTTGCGTGACCGCAGGGCCGTCCGTATCAATGGGCAGACTGCCACCGGACAGGATTTCAGTGCCACGGTTACCTAAAACATCACGCGCTGAGAACACGGCATACGCAGTGCCACTTGGGGTGGTGTCACTGATGGTCAATTGACCTTCATAGAGCGTGTCGGATGTTTTAGTCAAACTAACGGTCATGGGCACCCCATTATGTGGTGCCAGACTTAAAAATGGGGTGGTCAACAGGGCTTCACTAACCGTGACTTGAACACTGACTTGCCCAGGTGCCATTCTTCCTGTTTGTGGATCAACCACACCATTGCTCTCATAAGTAATACTGATCGCATGAGGCGCTGTACCATCAGCCAGTGCTGTCACGATTTTGGATAACACACTTTCGGTGCCCCGTTTATTGACACTGGTTACGGCATAATAATACGTGCCATCGTCCAGTGTAATGTCATCCAATTGGCTGGCATTGAGTGCTTCTTGCGTATTAAGAAGCTCAGCTTGTGTAGTTTGAGTAAAGGGCGTGTCACTGCGATAGATAAAGTAGCCCTGGATATCGGTACTTTCAAGTGCCTGCCAGCTTAGGCGAACCACTCCGGCTTCACGCGACTGAGCACTCATACCTAATGGTGCATCCGGTATGCTATTGTCCAGTGTGATGCTGATGGCTTGACTTGTTGGGCCAAAGCCACCTCGGTTTTGTGCTTTTGCAGTCAGTTGATTGAGCCCTGCTTGCAAGGTCACTTGTGT
>JAAGZL010000777.1 GCA_024206335.1 Gammaproteobacteria bacterium | reverse complement strand
TTGTGACCTTGACTTTGACCTTGTGACCTCAAGGTTACTGGGGTATGTTGACCTTGTTTATACCTACCTACCAACTCAATATGGTGATGATCAAAGGTCATTAAGGTCATCAAATGCCCATTTCAAGGTTTGACCTTTGACCCCTAATATCTGACCGTGAGGGCAAAAATTCAAAATTCCGCCGCATTCCGTTTTTGCGTATGGCCCCAAAGAACATTCCTGTGCATTTATAGCGCTCTCCTATCAAAACTGTATAGGAGGAGTTCGCGAAAATGCGTAAAATCAGCCAAAAAATGGAAATGACATTTGTGACCTTGACTTTGACCTTGTGACCCCAAGGTCACTGGGGTATGTTGACATTGTTTATACCTACCTACCATTACAATATGGTGATGATCAAAGGTCATTAAGGTCATCAAATGTCAATTTCAATGTTTGACCTTTGACCCCTATATCTGACCTTGAGGGCAAAAATTCAAAATTACGCCGCATTCCGTTTTTGCGTATGGCCCCAAAGAACATTCCTGTGTGTTTATAGCGCTCTCCTATCAAAACTGTAGGAGGAGTTCGCGAAAATGCGTAAAATTGGTCAAAAAACGGAAATGACCTTTGTGACCTTGACTTTGACCTTGTGACCTCAAGGGCAAAAATTCAAAATTCCGCCGCATTCCGTTTTTGCGTATGGCC
>JAAGZL010000060.1 GCA_024206335.1 Gammaproteobacteria bacterium | reverse complement strand
GTTTTAAAGAGCCTGGTGATGAATTCATCCGCCACTCGAGCACTGGTCGCCCGTTGGGCAGTGAAACGTTTATCCAAAAAGCGGAGAAATTGTTAAATCGGAACTTGCAAAAGAAGAAGCCCGGGCCAAAGGTGGGTGGGGATAATTAGGCATTGTGTCCCTATAACACCTCTCAGGTAAGATGCCATATGGATTTCGGTGAATTTCAAAACCTAGTAAAAACCGTAAAACTCGGGAAACATCTACCGGAAGCCATCTACATACACCAAACAGCGATTGAACTTTTGCCCGAAGAACTGCGCGAGTTTGTACTAGACACCACGAAAGCATCGAAAATCAGAATCAATCAATGGAATCTGCTCAAACTTCACAAAAGAGACTATAAATTTTCTTTGCTGAATTACCCAACATTTCTTGATGAGCCATACCCTTCCCTTCACCACAGTCATACGTTCGACCTGACAAAGGCCACCGTTCGAACGGCTAGCTACAAAAGCTCCGAGAACCCACCGGTCTTGCATCGTCGTGAAACGTTCGTTGCACCAGGGCACCCTCAGGTGGATTTCTTCAAGAGCTTCACCAAAGAAGGCGAAGCAATTGGACTCTATGAAAACACGAGAATCATTGGATTTAAGCAAAGCTGGGAACGGCTGATCAAGCGCAAAGGTTATTACCTGGACAATGATTATCGACTACGGGCTCTAGAGCAAAGGCTCGCATCAGTCGAGGGATATTCACCTGCCGACGATATTCAACGACACAAGACTGCCATTTCAAGAGGAGCGCTATCCGTTCCGTTGTTTCTGATTGCCAAACGCGGCTATTTAAGTGGGGACTATACCGTCCTCGACTATGGCTGCGGCAAAGGCGATGACTTAAATGAGCTGGAAGAACACGGCATTGACTGTATTGGTTGGGACCCATCGCATCGACCTGACACCGAAATCGAAGAAAGGGACATCGTCAATCTGGGATTCGTTATCAATGTGATCGAGGATAGAAAAGAGCGGATTGAAACACTAAAAAGAGCCTTCTCATATGCCAAAAAAATTATGGTTGTCTCGGCCATGCTCGGTAATGAGGATATATATGAACGTTTCAAACCCTATGGTGATGGGGTAATAACCACGAAAAATACCTTCCAAAAATACTTCAGACAAAGCGAGCTTCAACAATTTATTGAAAGCAACCTGGAAGATAACGCGATCGCTTTAGGGCCAGGTGTCTTTGCCGTATTCAAAGACAAACTTGAAGAACAGCGTTATCTGCTAGAACGGCAGCGTACTCGCCACCAGTGGCGCCAACTAACCACACGCCCTCCAAAGATTATTGACAAGAAAAGGGCCCGGGATTTATTTAACCGGAATAAACCCCTATTTGAAGACTTTTGGTACACCTGTCTGGATTTCGGGCGGTTACCCGCGAGTGATGAGTTTGAACAGCATGATCAAATTCGCCAGATCATCAGTTCTCACAACAAGGCTTTCGGCCTCTGCTGCGAATACTTTGATATCACGGAATTCGAAAAGGCCTCACAAGGGCGTACTGACGATTTACTCGTCTATTTTGCACTCGGCTTTTTCAAAAGGAGGGATGCCTACGCTCGTATGCCACAAGGCCTGCAGAGAGATATCAAGGCATTCTTTGGCAAATATACCGAGGCTAGAAATTTGGGCAAATCCCTCTTATTTAGTATCGCAGAAACTGATTTAATCTATGAGGCTTGTGTACGTGCGCATAGTTTATTACCCGCAAGCCAGCTGAATGGGCAGCATGATCTTATCTTTCACAAGAAGTACCTCAACGAGTGTCCCAGGGAATTACGGGTTTATATAGGTTGTGCTATCCAACTTTATGGCGATTTGGATAGTATTGACCTTATTAAACTTCATATAGGTAGCGGCAAAGTCAGCCTTATGGCATACGATAATTGGACCAAAGAGGTCCCATTACTTAAGGAAAGAATAAAAATAAAACTTAAAGAACAGGATATCGATTTCTTCGATTATTACGGGCCATACGAACCCCCACCGCT
>JAAGZL010000776.1 GCA_024206335.1 Gammaproteobacteria bacterium | reverse complement strand
CCAAGATTAGACGGTCAAGGCGATGATGCTTATAAGGCGTATATTGCCAGAGGCTTATTTCTGCCTGTTATTAATCCAACGGCAACAGCATTTACAGGTGCAATAATGCGTAATGAACCTGTAACCGAGATACCTACAAATATTGATTACCTGCTAACCGATACAAATAACAGTAAACGTCCATTATCACTAGTGGCTAGTATGGTATTACGCGAATTAATGACAAGCGGTCGATGTGGTGGATTAGTAGAACATGACGGCACAAGAACAAAAGTATTGCTATATCCCTTTGAGTCTATAATTAATTGGACTGATGAATTTATTGTCTTATCTCAGGAATACAACACAGAAGGCGATGATGAATACGACATTGTTACAAAAACTGAATATCTTAAACTTATGCTTGTTGATGGTGTTTATACTCAAGAGATATGGCGAGAAGAAAGCAAGGGTTGGAAATTATACGATACCATCACACCAACCAATCGAGGTGAGGCAATTGATTACATACCATTTGCAGTATGTAACACTAAAGAGTTAAGTTATGAACTAACCAACCCTGCCTTACTTGAGATAGCAGACGTTAATCTTGATCACTATCGCCTGTCTACAGATTTAAGGCATGGTCTACATTACACAGCTTTACCGACTATGTTTGTATTTGGCGATTTAACGGGTGACAATGGCGAGCAGGTAACATTAAAGGTTGGAGCTGGCAGTGCTAATCATATACCCGATGTAACAGGCAGGGCTGAATTATTAGAGTTTACAGGTGCAGGACTAGGCGCAATTGAAAATGCTATGGCCTCAGATGTAACCGCTATGGCT
>JAAGZL010000775.1 GCA_024206335.1 Gammaproteobacteria bacterium | reverse complement strand
TAACGGTCCTAAGGTAGCGAAATTCCTTGTCGGGTAAGTTCCGACCTGCACGAATGGCGTAACGATGGCCACACTGTCTCCTCCCGAGACTCAGCGAAGATGAAGTGTTTGTGATGATGCAATCTCCCCGCGGCTAGACGGAAAGACCCCATGAACCTTTACTGTAGCTTTGCATTGGACTTTGAACCGATCTGTGTAGGATAGGTGGGAGGCTTTGAAACCGGGACGCTAGTTTCGGTGGAGCCGACCTTGAAATACCACCCTGGTTTGTTTGAGGTTCTAACCTTGGCCCGTGAATCCGGGTCGGGGACAGTGCATGGTAGGCAGTTTGACTGGGGCGGTCTCCTCCCAAAGTGTAACGGAGGAGTTCGAAGGTACGCTTGGTACGGTCGGACATCGTACCTAAAGTGCAATGGCAAAAGCGTGCTTAACTGCGAGACCGACAAGTCGAGCAGGTGCGAAAGCAGGACATAGTGATCCGGTGGTTCTGTATGGAAGGGCCATCGCTCAACGGATAAAAGGTACTCTGGGGATAACAGGCTGATACCGCCCAAGAGTTCATATCGACGGCGGTG
>JAAGZL010000774.1 GCA_024206335.1 Gammaproteobacteria bacterium | reverse complement strand
GAGATGTATACTCGCGGCGATTCGGGGTGGAACCCGGTATCTCAGAGCCACCACCAAACCACGTTGCATCCCCTGTCCCCTCCCATCGCAACACCCACGGTTCATCGACCGTCCCCTCGGCCATCCATCCAGCGCTTGAGGCATGGGTTATGATGTTCCAACTACCACCCCCAGAGGCGTCAGGATATCCGTTCGCATCTAGCGTACCGGGGATGGCGTTATTGGCTGTATAACCGCCCTTAATAACATTGATAAAAGGAAAGCAGCCAGTCCAGTAGACCATCCGATCAAGATTCTGCCCGATCTTCATCATCTGACCGCTATGGCCTTTGCCTGTGGTTGGGTCGTAATATCCCGTGTAAGTGTGGGTGCTACTAGTCATAATTTAAGCAGCTGGTTGGGTGTAAGTAAACGTTAAAATTGTTTGCACTGTACCTGACACAATATCTGTACTGGACATATTTAACTGCGCCCCTGATGTACTAACAGACCCATCGAAACGAGCAAGCACAGTCTCAGCCGCAGCAGGATCATCCCCAGATTGGTAACAACGAAACCATGTAGCGGTGCCAGTTGCAACTGCTGTACCATGCAATGTTCCGGCAGTAG
>JAAGZL010000773.1 GCA_024206335.1 Gammaproteobacteria bacterium | reverse complement strand
CCAGCTCCCGAGATGACTTGACGCCGTGTTCAGATGCCTACTTTGCTTCCCCTCTGGCGCTACGCACGCCGGGTAAGCAGTGCGGCCTCACGGCTACCGGGGTCTACCAGCCTTCGCTTCGCTCTCCTTGGCTGGAAGCGCTGGAACTTGCTGGTAGCCTGCTTTATCAACTGGTTCCCATCTTGATAATCGTGTTCGTCCTGATCTTTATCTCCAACCTTCTGGTGCGCCCGGATTGGGTGCGTGCCCACGTAGGGAAGGAATCCGGAGTTAGGGGATGGGTCATTGCCGTGGTGGGTGGGGTTTTATCTGTTGGACCGGTCTATCCATGGTATGCCCTGCTCAGAGAGTTGAGGGACCATGGCATGAGGACCGCGCTTATTGCGGTATTTCTCTACAATCGCGGGATAAAACTCCCACTGTTGCCGTTGATGGTGCACTACTTCGGTATGGCCTTTACGTTGGTGCTGGCCACCTATCTGACGCTGTTTTCACTGCTCAACGGCCTGATCATGGAAAGGATAGCGGATCATGATAATGGTTAAACACAGGGTGCTGGCTCATCAACGGCCCTGGTTCAGATAGACACCATGTTGACTGATCCAATCTCTATCCAGTTCCCAACGTACGCTGACGGCCAGGTCTGACTCTATGACAATGGCCTTTGCCCGTTTCTGTGTCTGCGCCAATTCCTGCTGTGCCTTCATCATTTCTGGATTGTCTTGAGCACGGTTAGCCAGATGGGGGTAGATTATCCCTAATGCCCTAAACACAGGAAACTCTGTTGAACGTGGTGTGCTCATGGTTGCAACGCCGTTTTGCAGGCGGATAACCTGGAATTGGTATGGGTAGTCAGTGACCCCTCTGTCCTGTTTGAGCAGCTGGTTCAGGTCTGATACCTGAGGGTCTTCATACAGTGCCCAGACCAGTACGATCAAGACACATATGCCCAAACCAATACTGTAATTTCTGGTGAATCTATCCATCGTTTACTCCTGGCATAGCATTTAACATCAACATATTTTGACATGTTGTGTTACTGATTATTTAGTGGTGCAAAGAACAGAATATGTCCTGGTCTTTGATGATCTAAACTGTTTTTATCTCATCTGGTCCCAGCTGTGAACGTGATACATTGGCTAAAAAAATATCATCTACCAGATCAAGGTCCAATTCGTTTCCAGAGTTATCGATCAGGGGTTGTTCATAGTCATTCCAGCCGCGCAGGCCGGTTTGCAGTGATGCCACATTTGCAAAGCCCATCTGTTGAAGCGTGTAGGCAGCCAGAATACTGCGGTTGCCAGAGCGGCAGATCACCACAACACGTCGGTCTCGCGCTTCAACCAGCTCCGGGATTGTCTCCTCGTAGCCATAGTCTACGGCGATCTCTAGAATGCCGCGCGGGACATTGATGGAGCTACTGATGTGTGTATGTTCAAATTCGTCAGGGCAGCGTATATCAAGCAGCAATGGCATGGTGCCTGACTCAAACTCATCGCGCAGGTCCCATGGGAAGATCTCCTCTACCTGGGCTGCCTGTTTAGCTACGAGTGTTTTGTAGGTCTCTCTCTGCATCAGGTCATCCGGATATTTCATCAATACAAATAGACGGCACAATGTTAGCTCAGATTAAAACAACAAAATATTCCCGACAAGAATAATAAGGATTTATCTATAAGGTCATTGAATATTCTCAATCAGCCCCGGTGCTAGAACAAAACAACCATTGGTTGATAATCTTCAATGAACCTTGCTGATAATTACCTACAATTCAACTAGGGATTAATCTGTTAACCGGAGTACAGCAGTGAAATCGACAACAAACACCTCTACGCGACTGGAGAACTTTCCAGTCTCCTTCTTTGCCATGGTCATGGGCCTCACTGGCCTGACTGTTGGCTGGGAAAAGGCGCAGCATATCCTGGGTGTTGATCTGCATATCAACACTCTGCTGGTGGGGTTGGCTGTTTGCGTTTTTGTCGGGCTGGCGCTTATCTACAGCACAAAACTGATACGTTATCGACAATCGGTTTTGCAGGAGCTAAGGCACCCGGTCAAACTTATTTTTTTCCCATCCATATCAATCAGTATGTTGTTGCTCTCTATCTGCTTTATGCCCATCAATATGGCCATCACCCATCCGCTCTGGCTGATTGGAACTGCACTCCATCTGATGTTTACCCTGTATGTGGTTGGCGTCTGGATGCACCATGAGCATTTCGAGATTCATCACATGAACCCAGCCTGGTTCATCCCGGCTGTAGGTAATGTTTTGGTGCCTGTAGCTGGTATGCAACTGGGGTATTCAGAGGTTTCCTGGTTCTTCTTTAGTATCGGTATGCTGTTCTGGATTGTATTAATGACTATCCTCTTCAACCGGGTACTGTTTCATAACCCGATAGAGCAGAGACTGTTGTCGACCCTGTTTATTCTGATCGCCCCGCCGGCGGTTGGCTTCATCGCCTATATGCGCCTGACCGGTGAGTTGGATGCCTTTGCCCGGATACTCTACTACGGTGGCCTGTTCCTGACACTGCTGCTGTTTACCCAGGTCAGGCGTTTCCTGAAACTGGAGTTCTTCCTCTCCTGGTGGGCCTACTCGTTTCCGCTGGCCGCCATCAGTATCGCCAGCATGGTGATGTTTGAGCAGACAAAGATGCCGCTGTATCTGTGGATTGGTGGTGGACTACTTTTGTTGCTTACCGGCATCGTTAGCCTGTTGCTGACGCGCACTGTTATTGCAGTTAAGCGTCAAGGGATTTGTCTTCCAGGGCACTAAATGGTTGAGGCCCTTACCTATCTGTCGTTCGGTTGAAGAAGGCACTTTTCCTACAGCGTAGGGAGGGTGGCTGCAAACTCGTACACTGATGCCGCATAAATCAAACGAACATGTTTGATATGCCTTGCCCTGTATTGCTACAATGGCGTCTTGAACAAGGCGTGGATTGTTGGTTTGATTCCACTACTGCCTACCAAATTTGTGCCGGGTCATTGTGACCCGGTTTTTTATTCAAGTGGTCTTTCGTATGGGCCACCACTGAAAGGAAATAGATTATGCCCGTAATTACCCTCCCTGATGGTTCCGAGCGCAGTTTTGATAATCCAGTATCTGTATACGATGTTGCGGCATCCATAGGTGCAGGGCTGGCCCGGGCTGCTTTGGCCGGCCGTGTGAATGGTGAGCTGGTGGATAGCTCTCACGTGATGGATGCAGATTCAGAACTGGCCATCATTACCGATCGTGATCAGGATGGTCTGGATATCATCCGTCACTCCACTGCGCATCTGATGGCGCAGGCGGTGAAAGAGCTGTTTCCAACGGCCCAGGTCACCATCGGCCCCAATATTGAAGATGGTTTCTACTACGACTTCTCCTATGAACGCTCCTTTACCATGGATGATCTTGCCGCCATTGAGGCGCAGATGAAAAAGCTGGTGAAGACGGATACGCCTATTGAACGCCAGGTCATGGAGCGGGATGAGGCAGTGAGTTTCTTCCGTGAGATGGGTGAGGAGTACAAGGCCGAGATCATCGAGGATATCCCGGAGGATCAGCATATTTCGCTCTACCAGCAGGGTGAGTTCACCGATCTGTGTCGGGGGCCCCATGTGCCGAGCACCGGCAGGCTAAAGGCCTTCAAGCTGATGAAGGTGGCCGGAGCCTACTGGCGTGGCAACTCAGATAACGAGATGTTGCAGCGTATCTATGGCACTGCCTGGAAGGACAAGAAAGAGCTCAAGGTCTACCTGCACCGGCTGGAGGAGGCGGAGAAACGCGATCACCGCAAGATCGGCAAGGCCCAGGATCTGTTTCATACCCAGGAAGAGGCGCCGGGTATGGTGTTCTGGCACGACAAGGGGTGGCAGGTATATATAGTTATCCAGGAGTACATCCGTAACAAGCTGCGCAATCACGGCTATCAGGAGGTGCATACCCCGCAGGTTCTGGACCGTTCCCTATGGGAGAAGTCCGGTCACTGGGAGAAGTTTGGCGACATGATTTTCGCCACCCAGTCGGAGAACCGTGAGTATGCCATCAAGCCCATGAACTGCCCGGCCCATATTCAGATCTATAATCATGGCCTGAAGAGTTACCGGGATCTGCCCCTGCGTATGGCCGAGTTTGGCTCCTGCCACCGCAATGAGCCATCCGGTACCCTGCATGGCCTGATGCGGGTACGTAACTTTGTGCAGGACGACGCCCACATCTTCTGTACCGAGGAGCAGGTCCTCTCCGAGGTTATCGCCTTCAATGACCTGTTGTTTGAGGTATATAAGGATTTTGGCTTTGAAGATGTGCTGATTAAGCTTTCCACCAGACCAGAAAAGCGTGTTGGTTCTGATGAAACCTGGGACAAGGCCGAGAAAGCCCTGGAAGAGGCCCTGAATGAGACGGATCTGGAGTGGGAGTTGCAGCCGGGTGAGGGTGCCTTCTATGGACCCAAGATCGAATACTCCCTGCGCGACTGCCTGAACCGGGTGTGGCAGCTGGGCACCATCCAGCTCGATTTCTCCATGCCGGAACGTCTGGGCGCCCATTATGTGTCCGAGGATAACAGCAAGCAGACCCCGGTTATGTTGCATCGGGCCATCCTTGGTTCCCTGGAAAGATTTATCGGAATTTTGATTGAACACTACGCCGGTGCGCTGCCCCTGTGGTTGTCGCCCCAACAGCTGGTGGTGATGAATATTACCGATCGACAGGCCGAATATGTGGAAAAAGTCACCCAATCGGTGAAAAAACATGGTTTTAGGGCCGAAATGGACTTGAGAAACGAGAAGATCGGCTTTAAAATTCGCGAGCACACATTGAGACGGGTGCCCTACCTGCTGGTAGTTGGTGACCGTGAAATGGAAAATGGGACCGTGGCTGTCCGTAGCCGCTCCGGTGAAGACCTCGGAAGTATGAGTGTCGAAGAGTTACTGGAGAAGATGGGCGAGGAAGTGTCGGTCGGAAGAGAATGATAGAGCTTGTGCTGCCAGAGGCCGCTGAGAGTTAGGCCAAAGGTGCGGCGCAGGCTCTGCTTGTTTCGGAGGAAACTGTTATCGCTGTAAAAAGAAAGAATCGCCTGAATGACGATATTACCGCTCCTGAGGTCAGATTGATTGACCAGGAAGGAGAGCAGGCAGGAGTGGTCCCTTTAGCAAAGGCGATTGAAGCTGCCACTGCGGTAGGTCTGGATCTGGTTGAAATTCAGCCCAATGCCGAGCCACCAGTATGTCGAATTATGGATTTTGGTAAGTTTGTATTCGATGCCAAAAAACAGCAGCAGGCGGCAAAGAAGAAGCAGAAACAGGTTCATGTAAAAGAAGTAAAGTTTCGTCCAGGGACGGGTGAAGGGGATTATCAGGTAAAACTACGCAACCTGATACGTTTCCTGAATGATGGGGACAAGACCAAGGTAACCATGCGGTTCCGTGGTCGTGAGCATGCCCACCGCGAGCTGGGTCTGGAAGTGTTAAAGCGAGTTGAGTCTGATCTGGCCGAATTGGGTCAGGTAGAACAGCACGCCCAGATGGAAGGCCGGCAGATGGTGATGGTGCTAGCACCCAAGAAAAAGTAGATGTAATTAACTTTAAAATTTTGAATCTGCACTCCTAGGTGCAGGTATTCAAAATATAAATTGCGGAGTTTTGAGAAATGCCGAAGATTAAGACAAATCGCGGCGCGGCAAAGCGTTTTAAAAAGAACGCTTCCGGGTCGTTTAAGCGTGGCCAGTCCCATCGTAGCCATATCCTGACCAAAAAGAGCACCAAGCGTAAGCGTCAGCTGCGTTGCCCAGCTCAAGTGCATAAATCCGATGTGGCATCCGCCCGTCGTATGATGCCTTACGCCTGACAGGACTGGAGATTGAATCATGCCTAGAGTTAAACGTGGTGTAACAGCACACGCCAAGCATAAAAAAGTGTTGAAAGAGGCCAAGGGTTATTATGGTGCCCGCAGTAAGGTCTATCGAGTTGCCAAGCAGGCGGTCATCAAGGCCGGCCAATACGCCTACCGTGACCGTCGCCAGAAGAAGCGTCAGTTTCGTGCATTGTGGATTGCCCGTATCAATGCCGGCGCCCGCGACAATGGACTCTCATACAGCCGTATGATCCACGGGCTGAATCTGGCTGGGGTGGAGATTGATCGCAAGATCCTGGCTGATCTGGCTATCTTCGACAAGCCGGCATTTGCCGCGCTGGCAGAACAGGCCAAGGCCAGTATCTCCAGCTGATAAGGGCTCGCGCCTGCATCAACTTGTCATCCATCTGGCATTCAGCTGGTGATGTAAATGACATCAAAGGGGGAAAGGCCTATGCCTTTCCCCCTTTTTTATTTTTTTCCGATAAGGAACCGTAATAATGGGTGTTGATTCCCAGTTAGATTTAACACAGCTGGTCAGTGAGGCCAGTGAGCAGATTTCCCAGTCAGCCAAACTGACTGAGCTGGATGAGGTTCGGGTGCGTTACCTGGGTAAGAGTGGGCTTCTGACAGCGCAATTGAAGCAGCTGGGTAAATTGCCCAAGGAAGAGCGTCCTGCCGCCGGTCAGGCCATCAACGTTGCTAAGCAGGAGCTGGGGGCAAAGATAGCCGAACGCAAGCAGGAATTAGAACAGCTGGCGCTAGAGGAACGTCTGAAATCAGAGAGTGTGGATGTTACTCTGCCTGGACGTGGCCAGACCTCTGGTGGTCTGCATCCGGTTACCCGCACCCTGGAACGTATCAATAAGTTGTTTGCTAACGCCGGGTTCAAGGTGGCTGAAGGACCGGAGATCGAAGATGATTACCATAACTTTGAGGCCCTGAACATTCCGGCCCATCATCCTGCTCGCGCCATGCATGACACCTTTTATTTTGATGAGCATCTGCTGCTGCGCACCCATACCTCACCGGTGCAGATTCGGGTGATGGAGAATTCCGAGCCGCCACTCAAGATCATTGCACCTGGGCGGGTTTATCGCTGTGATTCTGATCTGACCCACACCCCGATGTTTCATCAGGTGGAGGGATTTCTGGTGGATCGTGATGTCTCCTTTGCAGATCTGAAGGGGGTGATCTATGACTTCCTCACCAGCTTCTTTGAGCAGGAACTGAAACTGCGGTTCCGCCCATCCTACTTTCCATTCACCGAGCCATCAGCTGAGGTGGATATTGAGTGCGTCATGTGCAGCGGCAGTGGTTGCCGGGTGTGTGGTAACACCGGATGGCTGGAGGTGCTGGGCTGCGGCATGATTCACCCGGAAGTACTCAGGCATGTGGGCATAGATAGTGAAGAATACACCGGATATGCATTCGGGATGGGGGTAGAACGTCTCACCATGCTGCGCTACGGGGTGAATGATCTGCGACTGTTCTTTGAGAATGATCTGCGATTTTTGCGGCAGTTTGCTTGAGCTTGTTGACTGCTAAGGGCGCAAAAATCGCAAGGTAAAAATATTAAAAATTTGGAATTGGGGAGTTGCAGCAGAGTTGCTTTGCGTACTTCGCGGTTCAGATTGAATAGGAATAACGATGAAATTCAGTGAAGCATGGTTGCGGGAGTGGACTAACCCGGAGATTAGCACCGAGGAGTTGGCTGACCAGTTGAGTATGGCCGGTCTGGAGGTGGATTCCGTAGGCCCGGTGGCCGGTGAATTCAACGGTGTTGTGGTTGGTGAGGTACTGGCCCGTGAACAACATCCGGATGCGGACAAGCTCAGTGTCTGCCGGGTCGATGTCGGACAGGATGATGAGTTGCAGATAGTCTGTGGAGCCAAGAATGTTGCCGCCGGTATGAAGGTGGCGGTGGCCACGGTGGGTGCGGTGCTGCCGGGTAACTTCAAGATCAAGAAGGCGAAACTGCGCGGTGTGCACTCTCTGGGCATGATCTGCGCAGAGTCAGAGCTGGGTCTGGCCGAATCCTCCGAAGGGATTATGGTGCTGCCGGCCGATGCCCCGGTGGGTACAGATATCCGCACATACCTGGATCTGGATGACGGCTTTATCGAGGTGGATCTGACCCCGGACCGTGGTGACTGCCTGAGCATTGCCGGTATCGCCCGGGATGTGGGTGTGGTCAACCGTTGCAGTGTCACACCGCCTGTGATCGAGCCGGTCCCGGCGCAAAACGAGGACCGTTTTCCTGTCAGTCTGGAGGCCCCTGAGGCCTGCCCTGTATATGCGTGCCGAGTGATTCGTAATATCAACCCTGAGGCGGAAACCCCTCTTTGGATGAAGGAGAAGTTGCGTCGAAGCGAGATTCGCAGCATCAGCCCGGTGGTGGATGTCACAAACTATGTGCTGATGGAATTGGGTCAGCCCATGCATGGATTCGATCTGGCCCAACTCAATGGTGAGATTCGGGTACGCATGGCGCAGGCCGGAGAAAAATTGACTCTGCTGGACGGCCAGGAACAGGAGCTGCAGGAGGGTACTTTGGTGATTGCAGATGCCAAGCATCCGGTGGCCATGGCCGGTATCATGGGTGGGGAGCACTCCGGGGTAACCGCCAAGACAAAGGATATTCTGCTGGAAAGCGCGTTTTTTGCCCCGACCTCCATCATCGGCAAGGCCCGCAGCTACGGGCTGCATACAGATTCTTCCCATCGGTTCGAGCGTGGGGTCGATCCTGAGTTGCAGGTCAGGGCCATGGAGCGCGCGACAGGACTGTTGTTGGATATAACGGGTGGCGACCCCGGCCCGGTTGAGGTTGTCGCCTCAGAAGAGCATATAGAGCGTCGTCCGCAGATCCTGCTACGTCGTGCCCGGCTGGCCAAGATCCTGGGTGTGGTGATAGAGGATGAGATGGTTACCGATATCCTCACCCGTCTGGAGATGCAGGTGGAGCCGGTGGAGGCTGGCTGGAATGTGGTGGCGCCAAGCTGTCGCTTTGATGTCAGTATCGAAGAGGACCTGATTGAGGAGATAGGTCGTATCTACGGTTACACCGAGATTCCGATCCACCATAGTGCCGCTGCCACCGTGATGCAGGGTGAGCCCGAGATGGCCTTTAGTCTGCAACGGTGCAAGGAGCTGCTGGTAGACCGCAGTTTT
>JAAGZL010000772.1 GCA_024206335.1 Gammaproteobacteria bacterium | reverse complement strand
AGCGGGGCAACCCGCGAACTCGAGACGCTCTCTCCTACTTCACTGCGCCACTTCACTCCCGACTTCCACCAGATGCCAATCGGCAACTCGATCGAGAACGTGGTCACCCTGCGGGGCTACCCGCAGCGGGGCCACCTGCATCCCGTGCCAGTCAGGCGCCTCACGGCTACTACGCCAGAGCCTGACAAACCACAGCCTAAACCAATCACCGAAGCCGAAATGCACATGCACTGGATTAAGATAACTATCTTCGGCATTCTGTGGGTAATAATGGGATGTGCTGTGGGATACATGCGGCAGGGGATGGACGACACGCGTACTACTGGCCCTTCATGGGACCCTGCCGGTACTACGCCTTTTCGCGAATACGTTCGCGAAGTACATGCATGGTTAAACGTAACGAGTGGCAATATGACACCACCACAACAAGCTGCAGCACTACAACGAGGCCTTCAAGGTCTTGCTCGTCGTATCGCCATGCAGGTCCCCTCCCAGATCATCAATTATGGTGTAACTGTCAATGGACAGCCAACGGATGCAGTAACATATATACTGTACTTACTGAGCACCAAATTTGAAAATCTGGAAGATGAGCGCCAGCTCAACTCTGGCACTGCCCTTATCGACTT
>JAAGZL010000771.1 GCA_024206335.1 Gammaproteobacteria bacterium | reverse complement strand
CCTATGATGTCGTACTGGTCGGCATTGGGACCATTGAGTTCCGGCGCTGCGAGTGTAATTGTTTTAACCGGCACATCTGGGCCAAAGCGTAAGCCGCTGTCAGTGACACAATCGTCGTCACGTTTCTTCTTGGCCTTGCCACGCTCGTACGTAATTCTTTGCCTATCGACCGAAGGCAGAGGCTCAACAGACTCCCCCATCAATCCGGCGAGTAACGGTTGGTCAGGATTATCAATAACGCGCTGCTCGGATTTGCTGCCAAACAGCTGCTGTTTGAACCAGGTGAGTTGGCGTTTTAGCTGCGCATTTTCTTCACTGAGCGCTTGCAATAACACCGATTGGCTGGCGAGATTGGTATCAGTGGAAACGGTCATTGGCATACCGCATTCTAACAGAACTCACCTTATCATAGATGCGAATATCGCTTGTATTGACGAGATTTTTTGATCTCAATACCATCGAGCAGCAATTTAAGTTGGGTCCAGTTTAGCTGGCGCTTTCCATCCGGTGCACTGCGTACAACAAACTGGCCTTGCTCCAGTTTTTTCGACCAGATGCAGTATCCGGAACGATCGAAGTACAAGACCTTCATCTGATTCTGGCGTCGATTGACGAAGACAAAGAGCTGCCCGCTGAGCGGGTTCTCTTGCAGTGTATTTTTGACCAGGGCGCTCAACCCCTTGTATGACTTCCTCATGTCGGTAGCTTGCGTACACAATAAAATACGCACTTGGGATTCCGGAAAGAACATCAGCCACGCTTCAGGCGCAGGATCAGACCATCACCGAGATCAAGCTCTATTCGCCAGGGCGTTCCTGCGGGCACACTATTCGGCACGAAATCGGAGATGTCCACAAATGGGGAGCCTGTCTGTGGACCTGCTAGTTGTTGACGCCATTTATAGAAGCTGCCTTGAGAGATTTTGTTTGTTGTGCAGAATTCTTTGACCGACTGGCCAGCGATTTCAAATTTAGACATGAGAGATTGCCATTCTATGTGAGAGCGGCGTTGATAGCGTGCCATTGCTGTTATCTCCGAAAAAGCATTGAAGGAGGCGGCAAGATAGTTTGAATGTTACGGAATAGAAATAACGGTGCAGAATGAACGCTTACCATCCAAGTGACAGAAAGGGTGCGTTATGTTGGGTGTGGTTGATCAGCGAGGGGCCGTTTACACCTTGAAGCGGTCGATTAAGACCCCATTTAAGGGTAGGTATACGGTTGTTTGAGTGATGTTATTGGGATGAAAGGTGTGCCGATAACGGTTGAATGAGCTGGGCTAGCCGAATTATATGGTTCTTCTATAATATGCAGCTATTAAAAGAAGCCCAACTTATACCAGTTATCCATAAAGGCCATTGTTGGTATAAAGCGCATACATTGGTTATATAGTGTAGGAAATATACCCTACAACATGGCGCTACAGGTGAATTGTTCACTGTTAATGAGAGTGAGTAGATTAAAATGCAACTTGTTATGCGACGGGCAGGTGAAATTGTTCGGATAAATGATGATATACAGGTACGGGTACTTGGGATGTATGGGGCCCATGTGCGTTTTTCTATTGAGGCAGCCACAGATGTTTCTATTGAAAAAGCCAATAAGTGTAAACCTCATCACGATGAAATATATCAAGCCAATGGGGTTGGTAATTGAGTGTTAGCATGCGAATGACGTGATTCCCCCTGTTGAAGTCATTGATGAATGCTTGGTAGCGCACAACGTCTGTGAGGTTAAAAATGTTTTATGCTGACGAAATATGGTCTGTCGACTTACCCGATCATTGGGGCGTCGAGAAAACGCCGGATGGCGTTATATTTTATGATGCCAATGGGGTTGGTGCCTTCCATATCACGACCTTTTATAAGGAATACGGTGCTGTCACTAGGGAGGACCTCATTGAAATTGCTGACCGAGTTGACCTTGTTGATGTTCTTTTACCCTATCTCAATGGTGTCCAGGCCTCTGAAACCATCGGAAGTGATAAGGCATACCATTGGTGGTTAAAAACCAGCAATCATGTGATTTATGCCTCGTATATCTGCGAGATAACTCAGATAAATAGAGAAAATAATGAAAGAGAGCAGATTCTTCAGTCGTTAAAACCGTTCCGGTCGTAGTTAGTGATTCATTGTCCCTTGATTACCTCGTACCACAGCCTATAGCCGTTGAATAGTGGATAAGAATAAACTCTTTATTGATTAAGAGTAAGCGCCCATATATCCACGTACTAGCCAACTTGATTCCTACACATTGATAATACCTCCTTGAAATATGAGGACTCTAATCAATGACAAGCTCACAAGAAACAAAACATAATATCTGGGCCAGGCATATCGATGCTTG
>JAAGZL010000770.1 GCA_024206335.1 Gammaproteobacteria bacterium | reverse complement strand
CCAGCGAGATTGTTGCTGGAAAACTATCGATGACCTTTCAGCCGGAGGTGGTTAGCCGGTTTATAGAAATAGTCGAAGGTACTGCAATTTTTACTGTGCAAATTGATTCCAATCTTGGGGTAGTCATACCAGATGATTTGGAGTCAAAATATAGCTACGTTGTAGGCAGTGGCTGGTTAAGTTGCATAGGCAATATGCCAGAAAACGACCTTCAAGTGTTAAAAGATAACAACGGAGACGGACAAATTGAAGATGCTTTCCAGGACTTATTTAACGCACCGGTCGAATTTATTAGCAATGCCTTAAAAGACGTATTCAATCTTCCAAATGAACTGGGACAGCTAAACGAAAAACTCCTCGATCGCCCTGTGCCAGATCAGACGATAAGTCTGGAGACAAAGCTCGACTATATCTATCAGAGCTTTTTACCAATGTTGAAAGAACGGCTAAAACAGGATGTGGTTGTCACACACATCGCTGGTCTCATAGAGCTTGGTGAAGTTTCGACCCGGCTATTGATTGCTAAAGATTTGGCATCTTTAACTACCGAGCTATCAACACAGGGATTTTCTGCTACCTATTTTAGTAACATGTCCTTTAATGAAGATGTAGGAGAAACTGTACCGCGAACTGACAGCGTAATCGATTTTGCCTGGATCAAAGCACCACCAGAAAAAAGAAATTTACCCGTTAGTGATAGCTTTAGTGTGCGATGGGAATCCTATATAGCCGTGCCTACCAATGGGGATTACACCTTGATTGTGGCGGTAGATGGGGAGGACGAATCCTTCAAGCTTTTTCTGGATGGTGAACCAATTCTAGGTAAGGAGCCTGGTGATGAAAAAACTTCATTTGAAATATTAATCACGCTTGAAGCGGCAAAATTTCATCGGATAGTTTTAGAATATGTTGAGGTATCAGGCAGTGCAGGAATAAAATTACGTTGGAAAACAGCTACCTTTGCGCCGGAAATTATTCCTTCGACTGTTGCCTATCCTGCACAATTCATGGATGGCTTTGCACAACTGGCAAAAATTTCTCATCGTGCCGCAAAGTT
>JAAGZL010000769.1 GCA_024206335.1 Gammaproteobacteria bacterium | reverse complement strand
CTAGGGTAGATACTGATTCAATAGCTAAATACGGTTCGGGAGAAGTAAAAGAAATTCATTCAAGATGGCTTAGTAACATCAATCTAGCAGGAGCGCAAAAAGCAGCAACCTTAATCGGTCGTAGATTTTCTGATATTCAAAGAAAAATCAGCTTTGAGTTAGATCCAAAAGATTCAGATGGAGCGACAGGGCTATGGACAGGTCAATCAAGAAATATTAATCATAGAGACATGACAGACTTTGACGGATATCCAGTAGATACAATGTTTCAAATTATTTCAGCACATCAATCACAAAGTTATAAATTTTCAGGTATAGAATTTAAGTATGGCGATGAACTTTCTGATGATATAACTGTTACAGATAAAATCGTTTATTACTCAAGTGACGAAGAAACCCCATTACTTAATATAAACTTAAAGGAAGATTGGGAGAATTTATATCAAGCACACGCAGCAGATTCAAAGGCTATATTTATAATACAAACTGGAGCAGTAATAGGTTCATCATCAAACTCTACTTATTCCATTGAAACGGGTTCGTGGACTAATCTTACTACAGGCTCTGTAACACTAGTTATTCAATCGGGCTGCTTTGTAGTGGGTAAAGGCGGTAATGGTGCAGACAGTGATAATACACCTGCTGCTGGTGATGGTGGCGGCGCTCTTAACCTTGGTGTTGACTTAACTATTGAAGGCGGTGGCATTATCGGTGGTGGTGGTGGCGGCGGTGGCGGTAACGATGGCGCTTATGCAGAAGCCGCAGGCGGTGGTGGCGCAGGTAGTTCAAGCGGTGATGGTGGGGGCGGCTCTGGCATCTTCGGAGGTGATAGCTTGATTTCATTAACAGAAGCAGAAGGCGGCACAGTATCAGCAGGTGGTAATGGCGCTGCAATTGTATTTACGAATGGCGGCGAACTAGTGTATGCAGACGGAGGCAATGGCGGCAATCTAGGTGAGGATGGGGACTTATCAGGTGGCTCAGCAGGCTTGGCAGTTAAGAAAAACGGGCATACATTAACTAATTCAGGTGTCACAATTATAGGAGCTGTATTATGAGCTGGACATTCCTAAATGGTGAGTTAACACATACAACCACCGAGACTACTTTGTCTGGATTAGACGGGGTCACAGGCGCTATAGCGTGGGTTGATGGCACTCGAAAGTGCTATCGGATTGACGACACGATTGTAGATAAACTTAAACTTGACGGGGATTTAACTTGGGATTCAGATTACGAGTGTTTGTTTTTAGATGAGCATGTTAAAGTAATACAAAGTGGCCCAATTCAAATGGGGGTAGTTACAACTAAAAACGGCAAAGAATACTATT
>JAAGZL010000768.1 GCA_024206335.1 Gammaproteobacteria bacterium | reverse complement strand
GAAACATGCTGCGTCAGTATCACGCGGGCTAACCGGTGGTGATCAGTCGTAGTAAAAACAGGCTCGCAGCCATCGGCTTTCGCCACCGCCGCCATCGAGGAAAACAGTAGCCACAAATCCTTAAATCCCTTCGGTTGCACCGATTTCATGGGCTTGCCCCCGCTGCGCGGGGAAATATCAATGGCTGTCTGACTCAATTGACGGCTTTTGGGTACTAATTCAACCACCTTATCCTCACCAGAAAATCGAGACCCCTCTGGGGCGGGTATCTGATGCACACCATAGTTGACGCTTTTTACAGCCCCGAACAAGTGGCCGTAACGGCGGCTGATTTGCTGGCGTGAAAGGCCCGTCAGGCGCGCCACGGCGGCCTTGGTGATGCGTTGTTTGTCGTTGGTTAACTGCGTAATTGCGGCAGCAATCTTCTGTTCCGTGGCCTGGCGGCGTTGTTGATGGGTGTAGGCCGCGCCTTGGCGTTGACGGTCATCGAGGGGTGTATCGGCATCACACGCCATAATGCCGCGCCGAACGAAGGAGCCGGTGTAATGCGTCCAGGTCCAGTGGGCGACACTTCGTACCGTGGCTTTGACTTCACTGAAGGGGAGGGGAGACCCGAACTGATTGAGGCGTTCGGCACTGGTCAATACGGCGTTTTCCCATTGGTCGTAGCCCATCGATGCCCGCGCACTGATCACCTGCCCATAGGACCAACGGCGCAGATTCAGAAAGAGGGTGCTATTACGGCCCCTGGGGTCTTCCTCTTCCGTGGTAAAAACAGCGAGCTTGGGCTGGGGGGTAACGGCGGTGTAATCGGATAACTCGCCCAGTGTATACGCATGGTCATGGAATGCCTGGGTATTCCAGTGGCGGGCAAGCGGGTTTTTAGTGATCCGTCCGGTGTAATCGGGATCGGCCTTGTAGGCGATGGCTAGCCCACGTCTGACGGCCTCCAGGTAACGCTTGGGGTGTGATCGTCCTTTATTGGAGGTACAAACCGGCACAATGGCAAAGCTGATATGGCAACGCCCTGACTCAGGCGTAATCACAATGAAGTTCGGGGCAGGGAGGCCTGGCTGGCTCTCCCAGACAAAGGGGTCATTGCCGTGCTGGAAGCGGTAGTCAATATCGAGGGTGATCCAGTACACCATACCGGGCGGGTTAGCCTGAATGTAGTTTTCTTTAATGGCGTAGGCTTTGGTACGGATCAGCCCTGCGGGCTTATCATCGCCACAGTAGGGTTTTTTCGGCAGGCAGTCCTCGAAGCGCTGTAAGGCCCCAGTTCCCTGTTCAGAACAGCCAGGGTCGCTCCCGCTACGGGTACGATTGTTCCCCTGATGTTCTTCCAGCGTTGTACGTTCAACCACAGCGACCATGCGCGTTGGTTCTCTCCCCTAATGATCGTTATTTATCGATCATCCCCAGGGAATACCCATAGCAATACCACGGATACCCCATACAGGGACCGGGCCAGCGTCGATGGTTATTTTTCGCTTTTT
>JAAGZL010000767.1 GCA_024206335.1 Gammaproteobacteria bacterium | reverse complement strand
TATATCGCAAGCGCAGCACTATCCTTTCCGCCTGATATTCCCAGAACATGCCGATACTGCGGATCATTTAAAAACGCGTTATAGCCTTGTTTCATTTTTCCTCTCCTGCAGCCATCCCAGCTTCCCGCACCTCAAATTGCTCATCTGATTTAGTTTCATAGCTCTTGTACGCGATAAGAAATTCATCAACCACTACCGCCAAAGCCCCTAGCATCAATTCTTTATCGCCTAGCTCGCCTAGAGCCAACCGAATCTGTTCCTTAGTGTACACAATTTGCTTAGCACTCCCCTTATCTACAGCAACCACCTCGTCATGAATAGCACCGCCTTTTTTGATGCTCCTCAACAGGAAGACATCAAAATCCCCATCAAACCCTTTAGCACGATCTTTATCATGCAATCTCAGTTTTTCAAGATCAATAATACGGCGCGAGAAATCCACTAGCCGATATTCAGCCGTGTCCCGGTCACTATCCTGCCACCTATTCGTGGGCTTATTACCCAAGAACATCAAAATGTTTTCCAACCACTCACCCTCACTTCCGGACGACTTGGTTATTCTTGCTACAAGCGCTCTTATTCCCTGAGTATCAACCGTGTAGTTCTCCAACCCGTGACAATTGCCTGCCAGAATTTTCCTGACATCAGCAAGGGGAAGGTTAGGATCAATATTAAATGCCTGGGCTAGAAGGGCTTTTTGATTGGTCAACAAAGTGTCGTATGCATTTTTGAGCTCTCTCAAAACTTCAATCAACACTTGAGAAAACGCTTCCATTCGCTCTGAATTTTGATCCGAGCGGATATCGCTAAAGCCTATAGCTTGCGGTATCTCTTCGAATAGTAATCTTTCGGGAGACTTCGCCAAACTAAAAGCGTTTCGAACTTTTATCGCTTTCTCAGAGACACCTCTCCTGGTTTTGTGGGTGTATTCGGGCAATCCACCCATGAAAGAGGCTAATGGTTTTGCTAGCTCGAGCAGTGTTCTCTGCTTGCTGTCTCCATGGACAACCTTTGAATACTGCTCAAAGATGGATGCTCGTAAACCAGTAATTCGAAATCTTTGGAACTCGAATTCGTCTGGTCGTTTTACAAATCGCTCAAGCATGTCTTCGGTAAAGTAAGGCTTATATCTTCCCTGTTCGTACAAGGCGAGTTCATGCTTGTTAACCAGATAAGCCACCATGTAGATGATTGGCAACAGGCCTGCCTTCACTCCATAAGGGGGGGCGAATAGCTCCTCGTTGAGTTCGGCCAGCGATTTTGATTCTTGTTCGGTGCCATCCAAGAATTCGTCAATTCGTTGCCAGACATGCCGCATGTTGGCTTTGTCCTTGGACTTATCAGTAAAAGGGGAGGAGAACTGGTAGCCCTTGCCCTTTACATATCG
>JAAGZL010000766.1 GCA_024206335.1 Gammaproteobacteria bacterium | reverse complement strand
TTCAATAGTACCCGTACCACCAAATACAACCCCGCCTTTGCATGTCAAAGGTGGGGTTTTTTGTTTTTATCCCGCATATATGAACTTTTGTTTCCTCTCTATGTCCTAATTAACGCATCAGGTTTAAGTGCCTGTTGCGTTCAGATATTGCTGCTTATTTCGACTCCCCTCCAGACGTTCAGTCTGTTATGCCGGCACCATCTTGGATGGAGCCGGTTTTTTTTGCTCGATTTTGGTGCTTCCCGGTGGTGCGCAAGCACCATATTAGTGCGTACCCAGGTCTGTCTTTGTTGTCACTTAGTTTATCTTCTTGAATATTAAGTGGTTTTTGCATAAGGCACGAATAGTGCTTTTACATTCAGTAATTTGGTTTCTGGCTATAAAAAATGCCTGATAACAGGGCCCATGCCAGGTGGTTTGAGTTACTGCACGCTGTGCTTCTGCTGGCGGTTTTATGTATTTGGGAGATATCGTAATGAGAAAGCCTCTGTTTCTGATGGCTCTACTGGTGCTGTTTCCAGGGATGGTTCTGGCGGAAGAGGCCAGTTTGAATGGTGCTAACACGGCCTGGATTCTTGCCTCTACGGCGCTGGTTCTGTTTATGAGCCTGCCGGGTCTGGCGCTGTTCTATGGTGGTCTGGTTCGCTCCAAGAACGTCCTGTCGATATTGATGCAGTGTTTTTCTATCGCTGGAGTCGCCTCTCTGCTGTGGCTGATTATTGGCTACAGTCTGGCCTTTGGTGAGGGTAATGCCTGGATTGGTGATTTCAGTAAGGTGATGATGGCCGGTATTGGTCGGGAGACCCTGTTTGGAGATATCCCGGAGTCACTGTTCATGCTGTTTCAGATGACCTTTGCCATTATTACTCCGGCCCTAATCATCGGTGGTTTTGCAGAACGCATGAAGTTTTCTGCCATGCTGCTGTTCAGTGCCATCTGGCTGATTCTGGTCTACGTGCCTGTAACCCACTGGGTTTGGGGTGGTGGCTGGCTTCAGACTTTGGGACTGTATGATTTTGCTGGAGGTACTGTTGTTCATATCACTGCAGGTGTTGCTGCACTGGTAGCTGCCGTTGTTCTAGGGCCACGCAAGGGATTCCCTACTACTGCCATGCCGCCACACAATATGACCATGACCGTAACTGGTGCCGGTATGCTGTGGGTGGGCTGGTTTGGTTTTAATGGGGGAAGCGCACTGGCTGCAAATGGTAATGCGACCATGGCCATGCTGGTAACCCATATCTCTGCTGCTGCAGGGGCCCTAACCTGGACCGTGATCGAGTGGAAGCGATTTGGTAAGCCCAGCGCTCTGGGTGCTGTTACGGGTTTGGTTGCTGGTCTTGGTACAATTACCCCAGCCTCAGGTTTTGTTGGTCCTGGTGGGGCCTTGATCATTGGCCTGCTGGCAGGCGTGGTATGTTTTACGGCCACCCAGTACATAAAACGGGTGCTGAAGATCGATGACTCTCTGGATGTATTTCCGGTACATGGTGTTGGTGGTATTATGGGTACTATGTTGGCCGGTGTGTTTTCCGCTACCGAGCTTGGGGTGTTCAGTGGTTATGGTTTTGCTGATGGTATTAACTCCATGGGTGGTCAGGTTTGGGTTCAGTTCGTTGGTGTGGCAACTACCATAGTATTCACCGCCGTGGTTACCTATGTAATCCTGAAGCTGGTGGGAGCCATGGTTGGATTGCGAGTGGATGAGGAGGAGGAGATACAGGGTCTGGACATCGTGTGTCACGAGGAGACCGGCTACAATTTGTAATCTTCAGAGTTTGATATGATTACTGCGTAGGGGTGGCACTGGATGTGTCGCCCTTTTTAATGGTACACATATTGTGGGGCCGGCTTAATAGATCGCGGTGTCCCACTAGGGTTTCCTTATAGTGTTTTTCGCAGCAGATTTATGATCGGAACCGGGTGCCCAATTTCAAATCCCTGGGCAAAGTCCACCTCTATCTCTCGTAGTGCTATCAGGATTGCCTCACTCTCAACATACTCAGCTACTACTTTTTTACCCATGTGGTGGGAGACATCTGTAATGGATTTAACCATCGCGTAACTAGAACTGTCTGTAAGTATATCTTTGACGAAGACACCATCAATTTTTACGATATCAACCGGGAAGTCTTTGAGATAAGAATATGACGCGTATCCGGTACCGAAATCATCCAGGCTGAATTTAACCCCTTTGTTTTTAATCTCATTAATCAACTCCTTTGCCTTGTCGATGTGTTGTATCAAGGAGGTTTCAGTGATCTCTAGAGTAATCCTCTCATTGGGGAATGGTGACTGATCCAGGTGGGTATTGATAAAGGCTTGAAATGTTTCATCATCCAGGCTGTGCGCCGACAGGTTTATGCTGAATCCGGTGCCGTCTACTTCTTGGTGATGATTGTTCAGCCAGGAAAAAACCTGGTTGATTACCCAGCGGTCAACCGAGCGCATTTGGTTGTATTGTTCAGCGACTTGGATAAACTCTTCCGGGCTTCCCCAACCGCCATCGTTATTTTTTACCCGGAGTAGTATTTCATAGTGATGTTCCTCGCCTTCACCAAGAAACAGGGGGGTTATTGGTTGTGCAAAAAGTGTTAGTTTGTTCTGTTTTAGTGTCTCCTCGATTATGGGAGATACTTGCGTTAATTTTTCCTGTTTCTTGATATCACTGTCTGTAGGTTGATATATTCTTGTGCAGTTGCCTCCATCCTGTATTGCTTGTTGACATGCAGTGGATGCCTTGTTGAGAATCTCGGTGGCAGATCTGATGCTCTGGTTTATGGGGGTGATTCCAACGCTGGCAGTTGTTGATACGGCTGTTCCGTCCCAGGTGTACTTGAGGTTTTCCAATGCCCTGCGTTGTGTTTCAGCTATGTGATAGGCCTCATCCATAGAGCAGTTTCTGACTATAATTCCAAATTCATCATCCCCGATTCTTGCCAGCAAAGCGTTTTCCGGAAGATAGTTGCTAATGATGTTGGCAACGGTCTGCAGTAGTTTGTCTCCACCTTTAAAACCGCAAAGGTCATTGACCATGCTGAATTGGTCAATGTCAAGTTCCAGCATTAGATGTTGGTCGTTTAAATCGGTTGTGATATTCAGCAGTTCAGAGAGCTCTCTCCGAAAACCCTTGCGTCCTAGTAGGTTTGTCAATTCATCCATGTCGTTGTCGTTTTTGATCTGTTCGAAGGTGTTCTTTAGGAGGCGGTTAACTGTGCGCTCCACAATCGGCAGGTTGCTGTTATCCAGTAGTGAGCACTGTTGTTGTTTAAACAGTAAGGCCAGATGATTGTTTTCTGAGTCTAAGCTTTTTTTTCCATCGCCATCCACAAAGACATATCGGGTTGAGGTGCTGTTTTTCCATGCCAGATTTAGCATTCGCACATGCCCCTGTTGTCTTTGTTCCACAATCCAGTCGTCCTGCTTAATTTTGGCAACAAGGTCTAGCCAGGACTGTTCAACTTTGGTCTTTGACGTTGCCATGCGTGAAGCAGAGCTCTGTTCATTAAGCAGTTTCTCAATTAAGGGTTTATTTAGTTCTGTCTGTTCTGTAGCAAGCTGTGTGTGTTTACTACCACTTGAGGCAAAAAATTCCTCAAGTCGGGTAATATATTGGCGGGCCCCTTCGCTGTGTATCGGGTATTTATAAAAGCCATTGGTTAATTCTGTTACCAAATACTCTCTTTGTGCACTGTTTACCTGTTGTATTCCCTGGTCGCTGGTAAAAATATCCAGGAGCAGATCTATGACACCGTATAGTCGGCCTGTATTGTCATCGTCCTCACCGAGAGTCGAAACGGTCTGGACCAGTAGACCTACCCATCCCAGATGTAGTAGTTGCTCCACTGCTTTAGGGATTGGTCTCCCGGTTAATTTAGAGTAGAGATGTTCAAGCACGCTGTCGCGGGCGCTTAGATATAGCTCCTCCTGTTCGCAACTCTGGGTTACCAGATCCAGGTTATCCTGGAAATTGTCTTTTTGATAATCTATCAGGTGTTCCAGGTGCTTGGTTATCTCCCTTATCTCAAGTTTTGCACCTTGTTCGGTAAGTTTGTTGATCTCTTCGAGTGCCTGGTATAAATACCCCTTGTCTGACTTGTTCTTGATATCAGAAGGCAGGAATGGTGATAGTTTTCCTATTGCCTCCAGGAACTTATGTCCAGGGTGGTTTGGGTCATTTAGTAGATTGGGATTACTGATGGTTTCTCTGACAAATGGTACTTTTAAATTATCTATCAGTCTCTGGATTTCTGGGCTGATGGAAAAGTCCTGCTGCAGTGAACCCAATAAGCTTTCACTAACCTGGATTGCGTCTCTGGTTTGCTGGTCAACTACTCCCGGATGGCCATTGACTAATTCTCCCGCAAGTTGTTCCTCTACGCGCTGGATAATTGGTCTGGGGCTTGCTGTGGAAATATTCTCCAATGATTTTACCACCATTGCTTTGGGGGCAATTCCCCTGGGTGGCGTCTGACCATCACTGCTTCTGCCCTTGCTGCCAGCAAAACTAATCAAGGAAGATAGGGTGTCAGCCACATTTTTATGGGTTCTTTTACTGGAAGGTTGTTGTGGCGGCTGGTTTTTATTCTCTGGTGCATGATAGGTTATGCCCTGATTGTTCAGGTAGTGAATGATGTCATCATGCAGGATGTGGGTATCACCAAGTATATGCTTCATAAATACTGAGAACAGCAGTGATTTTGCACTTATTGTTATGTCGAGAGTTGAAAGTGATTTTTTGAAAGCCCAAAGAAGTGAGTATGGCGAAACTGGATTTGATTTGTTGTTAATGTGGGTTTTGTTAAGGAGTGAGAGGGTGTTTTCCAGGCTGTGGAGCTTGGCTGAGATGTCTCGGTCTAGATTGCTGGTCAGGCTGACCACAGACGCCCACTCATCAAAATCCTCTTTTGCAACCAGTTCCATCTCATGATCATATGAGTGTGATTCATCGGAGTTCTCAGATGAATGGTTTCCATGTTTAAATTCGGCAAAGCCGAGGCCGATGTTTTCTAAAAAGAGATTCTTTATCTCATCATCGCTGTTTCTCAGGGCATTGTGAGTGTCGAACAGGTTGCTTTGTGTCAGGTTGTCGCCAGCTTTGTTGGCTGCATTAAACAGGGTGTTGTAACAGGCCTTTATGAACTCTTGGTATCTTGTCTCCAGATACTTCCTGGTAATGGAGTGAATCCATTCGGTTATGGAGATCTCTGCAGGCCCCATTATTGGAAGTGTTTTGTTACTGTATTGATGGTGTGTGTTGGATGGCGATATTCTGTATAGGTAGTTCAGTAGCATGTTTTCCTGGTTCAGGAATGCAGCGCCCAAGCCTGAGTTTGAGATATGGGTAATACTAGCCTGAATGATAACCAAAGACCCTTTGTTGTCTTTGTTGGTGGTTATTTTAATTGCAACAATGTTGCTGTGTTTGATGGCTTTATCTGCGGTCTCTAACCAATCCTTATTAATAGGATGAATATATAGTCCGCCAAGGGAGAAATTCTGGATGTAACAGTCTATCTTGATACCGTCTTGAAGTATCATTGTTGCAGGGTGTTCTATAGTGTGGCGCTCGTGTTGTCGTTTATTCATTATAATCCATGGAAGGAACTGGAATACTATTTATTGTCTGTGGTTGATAGTAGCTCAATATATAACTATTAGCACGGTGCAGTGCTCAAGTTGAAACTACAGTAAAACAGGTGGTGCTCTTCGGTATTGGGTTATATAGGTATATAAATATAGCGGTGTAGATAGAGATTGATACAATTGGGTGCTGTCTAAAACCGGCAATAGCGGGCCGGCCCTGTTTGCTGATGGCGTAAGCCGCTGAATCATGCGCTGCGTTTTGGCAAGAGCAATCTGCAGCTAAGGCCTGCGCCAGAAACATCAATAGTGTCTCGGTTCGTAGAAATATCCGTTTCTGGTGGTCGGGTAACAATGATTCTACTTGATTCAGAAACTCCTGGTCGGTAAAAAAGATTAATGAATGCGTGGGGGTCACTGTTGGCAGCACGGTTTTTGGTTCTTTTTTTGTTGATGTATTGAGGTTGGTTCCTTGGTTGGGCGATTTGCCTCTTACCACCTGAGCCAGCCTTTTTTTATTTGTAATATTATTTGGTTATTCCTTAAGTTAAGCGCCATTCTGAATGGCCTACTTTATTCTCCTTTATGCTGTATAATTTCTCTTCCTAGAATTTATGCGGTGACCTCATGAAACTACTGATTCGCAATCTTGCCCGTACTACCACGGAGGCAGAGCTCAGGGTTATGTTTGAAGCTTACGGCAGTGTGCAGTCCTGCACGCTGGTAATAGATAAGGCCAGTGGTGTCTCCAAGGGCTTTGGTTTTGTTGAGATGCCCAAGCAGGGTGATGCGAAGGCGTCGATGAAGAACCTCAACGGTAAGGATGTGGCCGGAAGCAAGATTCGGGTAAAAAAGGCTGAGTCGAAACCGGATACGGGAAAGAAATATAGTGCTGACGTAGATGAATAATTCATCTACTCAGGATCCGCTACACAGCGTAACATTGAAGATGATGGTAGCTCGACTAGTGGAGAGGTATGGCTGGGAAGGGCTGGGCTGTCGTATCAAGATCAAATGCTTTATCAACAACCCAAGCCTCACCTCCAGTCTCAAATTTCTGCGAAAGACATCCTGGGCAC
Source organism: Gammaproteobacteria bacterium (assembly GCA_024206335.1). Taxonomy (GTDB): domain Bacteria; phylum Pseudomonadota; class Gammaproteobacteria; order Chromatiales; family Chromatiaceae; genus JAAGZL01. The sequence goes on along the minus strand of JAAGZL010000766.1, from coordinate 259 downwards.
GGCAAGAAGTAGAGGTGCTTTATCTGCAGACCAAATGGCCGAGCAATAACCCCTGGGCCCTCTCTCGTTTCAAGTCCTCTTCGGCCCCATAATTGCCGCCACTGATGCTAAATAGTTTGAGGTGCTGGGTGTTTGTGGAGTCTATTTTTATACTGCAACAATCATGACTTGTAGCTAGATATATAAAAAATTTTAAAAAAACAGGTGGTTATTGGTCGGGGTGAGAGGATTCGAACCTCCGGCCCCTGCCTCCCGAAGG
>JAAGZL010000765.1 GCA_024206335.1 Gammaproteobacteria bacterium | reverse complement strand
GGTGACACCGCAACGACAGGCCGATCCGCTGTCTGGTCTTCTCTAAGCGAGGCAAATAAGGCCAAGTTCATTCAAGACCCACTCAATAACATTTACTCCGACAACGGTGAGTTAATTCAGGTTCGTGCTCGTGCTCGGGTTATTCGTGGCTTGGAGGGGAGTTGGGAGATTGTAGACTTCAGAGATGATAGGGATTCTTATTATATAGGCCATTCAAACCCTTTGCGAGTTAAGGTACAGGGTAGTAACACCGTGGATACTGGGCACACACCTGCTGTGGATTGTTTCGTACCCTATTACAATCCTGAGAGCGTGTACTCTGCTGATGTGTCACTAATGTCGCACCGGAGTCTGAATGGTGTCAGCCGCGTTAGTGATAGAGCTTACGAAGGTAAAGCCTACGCAATCCCAATCTGCCTAGTAAGCCGCTTGAACCAAGGTGCCTATCATCCTTTAAATCCTAGTGGCTCTGGGCGATGGAACGCTACCAGTGGTTCTGGTGCAGGGACTTCAGGAAGACTTTGGTCTAGTAGTGAGGCTTTGGT
>JAAGZL010000763.1 GCA_024206335.1 Gammaproteobacteria bacterium | reverse complement strand
GGACTTTTTAGGATTGAAACGAGTCGGTAGTATTCCAACCACGGTATCGAAACTAAAACAACGTATCGCAAACGAGCCTGGTTTGGCCGGGGATGTGGACAGGATAAAGAGTGAATATTATATTTGACCCCTCTGTTGGTTTGACCCCTCTGTTGGTTGCTCGAAATAAATCAACGATGAAATCCAGAACAGGGTTTCGTTGACCCAACGAGCACGAAACGCGGTGCCATGCGCACATTCGTGTGAACTATGGATTCCACGGATTGGAGGCTGCGCCAGAAGACCAATGGGCCAATGCAGGTTGGGGATGTGTTGGGAGGGATATAACAGGAGCGGATGGGACTGCGGTTGGAACAGGAGCACAAAATACGGCTGATATACTGGCAGGATGTGCTGAGGCCGGTATTGCGGCTAGAGTGGCTGATGCATATACGTTTAATGGTTTCGACGACTGGTTCTTGCCTTCAAAAAATGAGTTGTATGAGTTGTGGTTAAATCGAGACGTTGTGGGGATTGCCAGTGCTGTAGAGTACTGGAGTTCGACGGAGGCCAATGCGACCGAACGAGGCAACCCACGCGACAACGCTTGGGTTCTCCCTTTCAATTTTATCATCGATCCCTATTATCAAGGCGGCGTACATTACGAGGGAAATAAGAGCAACAACGGAACCAAAGTCCGAGCCGTCCGGGAGTTTTAGCCAATTATCCCTTTACTATTTTATTACTCGTCGCAGGCAGGCAAATTATTCGGGTCTTGGTCATTACTGTAAAGTTCAAAGCTAATGCCCTGTAACCCCGCGACAGACCATCGCTGGCAACGCGTTACATACAGTCCCAGAGTAGAAGCCATCTCATTTGAGGTGGCTTTTTTATGGGCGTCTCGAATGGGCACAACCCGGTCTCTGACGTAGAGGATTTGAGCGTCAGCTTTCTCCATTGCGGTCACTGAAAAGTGCATCGCAGGGGGCAGCGAACGGCACTAACCGGACGCCCAGATATTTACCCCATATGGGCGATGACAACACATAAAGGTGTTTGCTAGGATTTCGCCTACTCGAAAAAAAAATGAAGGGGTAAACACTTATGACTAGATTTATTCTCGCAGTAATATTGTTTGCAGTTACAGCTTCAGTAAATGCGACGATACTTGATGGCAATACTCTTAATTACCAGTACTATTTTGACAATCTAGGCTCACCATGGGCTGGCGCAGATAATGGAAATAAGGTCGTTGGTGCGGGCCTGGAAGTGTCCAATGTTGCTGAAAATAAGGGAACAATGGATATTTTCGACAATGGCTTTTATGTTGATTACACAGATGCCACTTTCTGGGGCCCGGCGGCTTACAATGGATTTGTTTTAACGGATGTGGGCAACGCAATCGCCGATTTTACCACTTTTAATTACACGTTAGATACAAACATGGGAGGGCTAACTTTAGCCAGTCTAAATATAACTGAAAACGGCCTGGGCATTAACTGGCAGAACCTGAGTTTCGATGCAAACACTTATGTTAAATTGACCATGTCAGCAGTCCCCATCCCTGCAGCCGTTTGGCTATTCGGCACGGCACTGATAGGGTTGGTCGGATTTGGTAAGCGCAGGAAAGCGGCTTAGCATTCGATCGGAATCAACTTCCAGACCCCGCCATCGTGCGGGGTTTTTTATGGCTGCTAATTGTATGTCTTGGTCGAAGTTTGCTACGCGATATTATGTTGCGTGTGTCTCAGTTGGGCACATAGCGGCCCCTGAGAAATTAAATCTGAGCGTCTGTTTTCTCCAAGTATAGGAAGCATAAAAGCCCTACCTACTGATGTCAATTTTCAAATTCTTCTCCTATACCTTATAAATTCCCTTCTCATCAGCGCCGGATTTCCAACAACTCCAGCAGTTTTAGTGAATTTTTCATCATTTCCTGGTAGGAATCATAATTAGACAATAGCTATACCCTGCCGTCACCTATTGGTATCAGCTAGTAGAATCATCAAACTATCCCGATGTCAGCCATACAAGCTGGTTTGAGGCGGCGCTCTGGTTTCAG
>JAAGZL010000762.1 GCA_024206335.1 Gammaproteobacteria bacterium | reverse complement strand
CAGTTTCACTCTTTGTCGACCAGGTTATATTAATTGTTAAGGGAGAGCCGGCTGAACAAACATCTACATCAGAACCATCAGCGTCAGCACACGTAACAACTATGTCTCCTTCAGGCAGAGCGTCACTCGCTCCGTTGCTCAAACAAATCTCACCAATATCGAAGACCGCCATTTGAGCATTAGTGCAATTAATTGTATCGCCATGGCTCTGAACCTGAGCTGGTGTCATGGCACATACGGTATTAGGTACGGCCGCCGGGCAATTGGTAATAATATAACTGTTATCGGCAAGAGGATTGGCTCGCATTCGATCCGCCAGTGAGCTTGCCAGATCGGTGGCTTTTGTACGATATTGGTTGTCAATAGTTCCCTGCATTGCCTTCGTCTGAAGAGCTGCTATGCCAAGTAATCCAATACTGACTATAACAAATGCCACCATCACTTCAATTAGAGTCATCCCACGTGAGTAACGATATGCAAAGTTATTTATTCTCATTAACAGTCTCCTACGTTTTGAATCGAGGGGCGTCCAGATGGTGTGAAGCAAATAAGTAGACTTTTGTCGCCAGAGGAAATGGTCAAAAAGTCAGAGTTACTAACCATCGGTGCAGCAGGTCGGCCATTGGAACCAAAAGTTATATCGCCAGCATCACCATCTATATCTAATGTAATTCCAGCATCAACAATGGAGTCAGTTAGTATTAGTACGTCATCATCATCAGTAACATCCCAACCATCTTCATCATCATTTATTGTAAAAGTTACCGGGAGCTCCTGATTGATTGCCTCGCTTCGAGTCAGTAGCACCGCCCTTAGGATTTTATTACTGGCGGCAGTTACCCTCTCTTTTT
>JAAGZL010000761.1 GCA_024206335.1 Gammaproteobacteria bacterium | reverse complement strand
GACCTGCACATCAGCAGGGCATGGTATGACCACAGGTGATCCTATTGCTTTCTACAGGAATATCTATCACCAAAACTGGCCGTATGTGGCTGGCGGCGAGATGTTCGTTATAGTTGATGATGTTAATACATTCCGATGTGCCACTACCGAAGCAGCGGCATTGCGTGGTGCTGACGTGCTTGACGATACCGATGCAGACCATAATGCGAGCTACATCCCTGACGAATCAGCCACATTCCTTAGATTTAAACAGACCGCGCTAAACACCAAGACGCAGGGTGTTAATTATGCCGAGCGATGTATGGAGATTTGGGACTTGGTGGGTGCCGAGATAGGTGAAGAGAATTTGGAGGTTGTTGCTGGATGTTGGGCGAGTAACACTTATTTCATGGAACAACAATTAACAGTCCCCGGCTACCGCGAAAGAGTAATGAAAAGCGGTCAATTCTATACGGCCCCTTATTGGAAATCGATAGGTATTGCTGACGATTTTGAGAACTATACGAATGAGCAACATGCTGATTACGCGATTGATGTATTCATGGCTGACAGCGAGGACTGGCATAGCAAGATAATGGCTCATGTTGAATCCCTCGGGTGCTATAATTTCAGCACTTATGAGTGTGGCAATCATAACGGAAACAATGGTGCTATCTCACAGGAGAAGGTCGATAAGAATATCAGCTTGGCACGTGACACAACCCACGGAACCCGCATAACAGACCACTATTACAGGCGAATGTCTGAACTAGGGTTTAAAGTCGCGACCAATTTTAGAGCGCATGAG
>JAAGZL010000059.1 GCA_024206335.1 Gammaproteobacteria bacterium | reverse complement strand
GAACAACCACAAAGTGGCATGCTCATTGGTGAATGGAAGGAAGTTATCCCAAGTAAAAGTCAGACCACAGGAATTGCTTTTCATTACAACCAGCCAACCACAGAACCACCTCAGACCTTACTTTTAGCAATCACTCCTGAGGTCACCGGCACATGGAGCTGGGACAAGCTGGTTGGAACCCTGCATAACACACTTGATCGGGCCAAATTGCGTGCAGTAGAACCAGATCAGCTTGATAACACGGCGTTTGGTCATTTACTGCCAGCCATTATCTCAGCGGTTACCAGTTATCCTTTTGCCACTATTTCTACGGACTATGTTCATCAAACGGCAGAAAAAGCATTTAACTCAACTCAATAGCGGTGGCTAAGGCGAATATGGAACCATTAATTAACTTAGAGCTAAAAGCTGAATTGCTTTCTCCTGTTTACCGGCCAGCGGTAAAAACCTGGAACCGTCTCGAAGTTAGGCCACGACAAGAAAATTTTGATCGTAGTCTGCGGGCCGAAATTCGTGACCCTTTATGGATGGTTTGCAGGCAGTGGCAGTTTGGCGGATTTAAAAGTGTAGATGCCGGCACGGCAATCAAGGCTAAGGTGCAAGTAAACACTGCTAGTCTAAATCGGTATGCGGGGAGGAGCCAGGAGGCAGTTGGGTATACCGACACTTTACCGCTTGAAACCAGAGTGGAACGAGAATTCGTTTCCTTTGATTTAATGACCCGGGCACAGATGGGAAAGCATTGGTTTAAACTACTTGAAAAATTTAACGATATTGGCGACGTCGAAGAAAAATATCTGGAAAAATACTCTTTTTTGGAACCTGATAACGGGAGCGATGAGGAGAATCAGCTTCGTAGCGACTATAAGTCTTGGCAAACGTTAATGATACTGAAAGGGCGTGTGGTCGATGGAGAAAGGTTGTACTCGGCGATTCGCTCGGTGGAAAAGGAGCATGAGATATGGCTAGGGGACAAGTTTACAGAAGAGGAACGAAACAAAATTCTTGAAGTGGTACAAGAGTTTGTGGCCTGGTTTGGGCGCGTATATAGTCAACCTGATGATATAGATGACACCTCATGGTCCGATTCCCACCTGGAATATCAGTTTGCCTGTGCCGCACCAGCAGATAAAGCCGGTACAGATCAAACAGTGTTGGTAGCCGAACAATATCATCAAGGTCATTTGGATTGGTACTCTGTCGATATTGATGACCGTCGCGACGCTCGGCTCAATGACCAGCCTGGAGAGAGTATTGTAGACGCTGGTCAGGAAGAACATAAGCCAATTAGTTTCATTCCTAACGCTATCGAATTCTCAGGCATGCCTAATGTGCGTTGGTGGGAATTCGAAGATAGCAAGATTAATCTTGGAAAGATTAATCCCAGCACGTCTGATTTGGCTACGCTCATCCTAGCTGAATTTGGGCTGGTGTATGGAAATGACTGGTGCCTGGTACCTTATGACTTGGAAGTTGGCACACTGAGTGAGGTACAGGGAATTATTGTTACTGACGTATTTGGAGTGCGCACATCCATCCGACCCGCCGCAGATACCGCTGAGACTGACCGAACACGCTGGGGAATGTATTTTCTGAATGCAATCGAAAGTAATCAGATTGATCGCAGGCTTTTTCTACCTCCAGCAGTGGGAAAAATTCTAGAAAGTTCACCACTTGAAAAGGTGGTGCTGACGCGCGACGAAATGGCCAACATGGTTTGGGGAATTGAGGAGATTATCCCGAGTATTGTGAGCGGAGGTAGGAATGGCTATGAAGCAGCAACCGACCTCGAAAAATTTCTTTTGGCTAAAACACCCACCTCACCCGAAACTAATAATGTAGACACAGATGCTATGATTGAATATAAGCTTGGAACGCAGGTCCCGGAGAATTGGATTCCATTCATCCCGGTACACAATCCGGGTTCCAACCGTGATATCCGCCTCCAGCGCGCTGCGATGCCAAGATTGATTCCAGGCGCTTCGGATAAACCCGTGGAGCCGAGAGGTGCAATTTTACACCATGGTCTAGATGAAACCCCCCGTCAACCCTATCTCTTCCACGATGAGGAAGTCTCGAAAGCTGGTGTACAAATTACCCGAACCTATCAAAGGGTACGCTGGTGGGATGGAAAGATTTACACCTGGCTTGGACGAAGAAAGAGCACTGGAAAAGGCCAAGGTTCTAGTGGTTTGGAGTTTGATCGCATCGCACCCGTGGAAAATAAGGTCAGTGAATAGAGGGGCAGGAATTTACCCAACTTTATGAGAGAAGGTATATTCTTTTCAAAAGGCTGATCGGCCGCGCGGTTTTTGCATCAGTTGCATTAGCTTTGTTCGGCAAGCATGTCCAGAAGCGTTTCCTCTTGTAGCTTTTCAACCTCTTCCGCAAGCAACCCCTCTATTCCCGGGGGAAAAGGCTTCTGTTGTCGAGGGCCAACATATACGAGACACATGTCCGGGTCATCCTTGAGCAGCTCGTATTTTGCGTTCCACCAGCTCAAATGTTCATAGAGGTTGCCAAGTGCAGGCAGTAATTCAAAAGAATTCTTATTTGACTTCAGAAGGGATTTCACGTTTACGTTGATCCCACGCATGTCGTCCGTGATCGCCCGAATGCTCGCAAAGATCTCTTCCTCTTCTGCGGTCATGGCGTAATGTAGCTTTCGAAGAATGTCATCGAAGCCCTGACCTACTTCTATTTTGTGTTTTCTTGATTCCAAGCTGTTGGTAAGCTGTCGGGCCAGACCGTTTTGGTAGAAGAAAATCTCATAAGATTGCTCCAGCAACCTCGATACTTTTACAAAGAACACTAACTGTTCAGCAGCGATTTCAAAATCAAATTCGTACGCACCCTCACGAAGCTGCTGCAGGTCGCCCCTCATATCATGTAAAACTTCCTTCACTTGCTTATTGCTTTCCTGCAAATCGATCTGGCCCAACTTGATCTTTCGCAACCGATCAAGCGTTTCGTTCGCGGTTCCGAGTATATTGTCAAGCGCCTGACTGTCGCGGACAAGCGTTTCACGGTTATCCGAAAGCATACAATTCAACTGTTTGAATTGCTGAGCATGAAAACCCTCGAGTTTTTCCAGTATCTCAAGTATTTTCTCAGTTCTTTCCGCCTCTGAGCCGCCTGT
>JAAGZL010000760.1 GCA_024206335.1 Gammaproteobacteria bacterium | reverse complement strand
CGGCCTGTTTTGGCAGTCTGCCACCAGTGGATGTATGGGCCAATCTACAGATCCGCATGGATGGGGTTGCTGGATGAGATTTGCCTTCGTGGTCTCGCTCTGGTTTCCCTTTGGTGGCATGCAGCGCTCCCTGCTCCGTATTGCCCAGGCCTGTGTCGCCAGGGGCCACCGAGTGGATATATACACCGGAGAGTGGCAGGGGGAGCGACCGGAGGGTATCGGTGTTGTTGAGCTGGATACCAGGGCAGTCACCAATCATCGCAGCAACGATCTATTGGCCAAGAAGTTTGCCGCAGCCGTGGCCGGGGAGGGCTATGACTGTCTGGTGGGCTTCACAAAACTGCCGGGGTTGGATGTCTACTACGCAGCTGATCCCTGCTATGCCGCGCGGGCTGAAGAGAGCAAGCATCCGTTGTACAGGCTGCTGCCCAGATACCGTGCATTCTGTCGCCAGGAGGCTGCGGTGTTTCGGCCTGGAGCGGATGCCGAAATAATGCTGATTGCCCATCAGGAGAGAGAGAAGTTTATCCGGCACTATGGGACGGAACCGGAGTGGTTTCATCTGCTGCCACCCGGGATCAACCGGGAGCGTCTGGTAAGTGCCGATGCTGGACAGGATCGGGTGCAGATCCGGCAGGAGTTCCAGGTGGCAGAGGATGAGTTGTTGCTGCTGGCCGTCGGCTCCCGCTTTAAGACCAAGGGCATAGATAGGGTAATTCAGGCTATGGCATCACTGCCTGATTCCTTGAAGCAGAGGTGTAGGCTGCTGGTGGTTGGGCATGGCAAGGCCGGATCTTTTCAGGACCAGGCGGCACGTCTTGGGGTGTCGGACCGGGTGATCTTCACCGGAACCAGGGATGATGTGAACCGTTTCTACCGCGGGGCAGATTTTCTGATACATGCCCCACGTAGTGAGAATACCGGTACCGTGTTGATTGAGGCCATGCTCTGCGGCTTGCCGGTATTGGTTACGGAGAATTGTGGTTTTGCCAAGCATGTGACTGCTGCTGATGCCGGCATCACGATTCCAGAGCCCTTTGACCAGCAGCGTCTTAACTTAGCTCTTGGTAAATTTCTGGAGTCAGGTGCGCATGAGAAGTGGATGGCGAATGGTCCGATCTATTGCGAGAATACCGATCTTTACAGTCTGATTGAACGGGCAGCAGAGGTGATAATCGAGCGAGCCCGGCGCAGTGGAATCCAATGTTAAAGCTATACGATAAATACAGACCCATGTTTCCAGAGCAGTCGCTGGAAGAGTTCTGCGCCCTGGATGGTGAGGTGTTCAAGCGCATCCAGAATCGTCGTACTTTCAGGATAGAGCGGGATGGGCAGGGCTTTTTTATCAAGTGTCATCACGGTGTAGGCTGGAGGGAGATATTCAAGAACCTGCTGCAGTTGCGACCACCCATACTCGGGGCTGGTAATGAATGGCGGGCCATCCATCGTCTGCAGGAGCTGGGGGTGGAGACCATGACCCCGGTGGCCTATGGAGAGCAGGGGTGGAATCCAGCAGCGATTGATTCACTGTTGATTACGGAAGAGCTGGCCGGCTGTGTAAGCCTGGAGACTTACTGCGAGGGGTGGCAGCAGAACCCGCCGAAGCCCAAGCTCAAATGGACACTAATCCGACGTCTGGCACAGATTGCCCGTATGCTGCATGAGAACGGTGTGAATCATCGTGACTTTTATCTGTGCCATTTTTTGATCGCCATCCCCTGGGATGACACAGAGGAGAATCTGCATCTGCATCTGATTGATCTGCACCGGGTCCAGGTGCGGCGCACCACACCCAGACGTTGGGTGGTGAAGGATATAGGCTCGCTCTGGTTCTCTGCCATGCAGATCGGACTTACCCAACGCGATCTGTTGCGTTTCATTCGGGTATATCGTGATCTGCCACTGCGACAGACATTGTCGGATGATGCCGCGTTCTGGGATGAGGTCGGGGCGCGAGCCATGGCCCTGGATGCAACCCGCCCGCCTCCAAAATCTGAGGGGGCCGTGGTGTGAAGGAGTTCAGCATTCCACAGTGGCAGGAGATCCTGCGCCATAACCAACTGGATGGTTTTGATGCCCTGTGGGAGCTGAAGGCAGACTGGTTTGAGCCCCCCAACCAGCGCCGTGGTGGCTGGAGTGGAGTGGTGCGGATAGAGCTTAATCTGCCGGATGGGGGAACGGAAGCAGTGTTTGTAAAAAGGCAGGAGAATCATACTCGGCGTACCTTGCGGCATCCCCTCAGGGGTGAACCTACTATTACTAGTGAGATCAGAAATATCCTGGCACTGCAGGCGGCCGAAGTGCCTACCTTGGAACCGATTTTCTTTGGTGAGCGCCTGGTGGGTGGTAATCGGCGTGCAATCCTGGTGACCCGTGAACTGAGGGGTTTTCGTCCTCTGGACCTGGTGATGCAGGGGTGGCTGCAAAATGGGTGGTCTGACCATGTTTTGGAGCGAAGAGAGCTGCTGCTGGTAGCAGCCAGGGTGCTTCGTAAGATGCATAGTCATAGATTGGTGCATAACGCACTCCACCCCAAGCATCTGTTTGTGCGGCTGCATGAGTGCGCGCAGCCGGAGGTGCGACTGATTGATCTGGAGAAGATGCGGCGTGCTGTCACTCCTGCACGGGCTGCCCGACGGGATCTGGATAGCCTCAATCGTCGGGCCGGGGTCTGGAGCCAGAGTGATCGCCTGCGCTTTCTGGAGGCCTATTTGGAAACAGATCGGCTGAGTGGGGAGGGTCGTTCTCTTTGGGCGTGGTTGGCGCACAGACGTGCGGTATTTTTACGGAAGCATATTAATCATGGATAGTGGTGAACAGGTCCGGTTGGAGGATGGCCGTATTCTGAGCTGTATTGAGACTGTCCGTAGTCTGCCGCAGAAGCGCCAGGTGTTTCTGGGAGATCTGGATGGTCGCCCGGTGTTTGCCAAACTCTATCTTGATCCTGGCAGGCGGCAGAAACATTGGCAGCGTGAGTTGAATGGTATTAATGCCTTTCAGCAGCATGACATCCCTACCGCAGAGTTGCTCTATGCCGGAACAGTTGGTGATGAGAAATACCCTCTAATTGTGCTAGCACGACTGATGGAACCGGTAAGCCTCAAGGTCGCCTGGGACAAGGCGGATTCTGCTGCATGTAAACGGCTCCTGGAGGATATGGTTGCTGTGTTGGCGAGGCATCACATGGCTGGAGTGCGTCAGGCGGATCTGCATCTGGATAATTTTGTGATCTCTGAAGGACAGATTTACAGCCTGGATGGTGCTGGGGTTAGTGTGGTTGAGGAGGAGCTTGGGCTAAATGATGGGTTGGATAATCTGGCGCTATTTTTAGCTCAGCTGTCACCGCGGTTGATGGTGTCAGCGCCAGAGCTGTATGACCTTTACCTGACACAAAGGGGGGCGGATCAAGGGCCTGGCAGTGATTATTTGTTGTGGCAGATAAAGCAGTCTCGTGAATGGCGCTGGAAAAAATTCCAGGGCAAGCTATTTCGGGAATGCACCGCTATGCGTTATCGGAAGTCATTAAGTCGGCTGGAGGTTGTATCCAGGTGTGATGTGTCTCCAGAAATGGATGTCCTATTGACAGACCCAAGTTCTAGTTTTTCTGATAGGGATAAAACACATAAGAATGGAGCTAGTAGTACAGTCTGGACTATTTTGGTCGGTAAACTACCTGTTGTGGTTAAACGGTACAATTCCCGTGGGATTTTCAAAGAGATCTTGCAGAGATTTGTTCCTGGAAGGGCATTGGTATCTTGGGTAAATGCCAATATGCTGATGTTTTTTGATGTTTCAACAGCACGGCCTATGGCTGTATTGAAGATTAAGCGCAGTTTCTGGAAAACAGAATCCTATTTTCTTACGGAAGAAACTAAAAATGAAACTCTCTATCGGTGGTTGCTGGATGAGGCCAGGACCCAGGAAGAGAAAAAAATCATGACTAAAAAGGTGGTTAGCGTGTTTTGTCAGTTGTTCAGTCATCAAATTACGCATGGAGATATGAAGGAGGCGAACTGGTTGGTGTTTCATAATGAGCCAGTTCTAATTGATTTGGATTCCATGAAAAGGCACCGCAGCAAAATTCTCTTCAAGAGAGCACGGAGAGGTGACCTGAGACGTTTTATGAAGAATTGGAAAGATCTACCAGAGCTTTTTGTACTATTTGAGGATGAATTTAAAGCACAGGGCCTGGGTTGGAGCTAGCTGGTTTAGAGTTTTTGTTGAAATTACGTGGCATAATAGAGGGAACATCCTGAATAGCTCAGGTTTTTGTAGAAATAGACCCCACAATTCACACACATCTTGCAGGCTGTTGCTACGCCTGTTTTTTTAAGACAGATACACGAACATTAGATAATGATAATTCTGGGTATATCCGGTGCGGTTAGCCATGATCCTTCAGCAGCTCTCTTCATAGATGGTGAGTTGGTTGCAGCCGCAGAAGAAGAGCGGTTTATTCGAGATAAGCATGCCAAGGGGCGTTTCCCCTACGAGGCTACTAAGTTCTGTCTTGAATTCGCCGGAATCAGGGCGGAGGATGTAGATGTAGTTACTTTCCCTTATGCTGAGATATCTCTCAGCAGCCCAGCACGTTGGCATTATGCAAAGCGCCACTGGTATTCGCCGGACAGGTTTCTTCTGGGTATTTTTAATGGTAATCGGCGCTTCCGTCGAAATATGCGGCAGTTGAACAAGTTGATTTCAGACCTCAATATTGGTGCAGGTAATGCCAATGTTGTCCCAGTAGAGCATCATCTGGCCCATGCCAGTAGTGCCTATCATCTGAGTGGCTTTGAAGGCAAGGTGGCCATTCTTGGGATCGATGGCAAGGGCGAGTACGCCACTACCTTCTTTGGCTATGGTGAAAATGGTCGCATTCACAAGATAAAAGAGTTCTACGATCCGGACTCTCTTGGTGGGCTTTACGGAGCTATGACCGAGTATCTTGGTTTCGAGATGCTGGATGGTGAGTTCAAGGTGATGGGGATGGCACCTTATGGCGACCCTAAGCGGTTCGATTTCTCTAGGCTGATTGATTACGACCGGAAAACCTTCCGGGTCAATACTAAATTAGCCAATGTGATAGGCCCCAGGCGCTACAAGGATAAAAGCGGCAAAGGCTACTATTTTAGCCCCAAGTTGATTGAGTGGCTTGGTCCTAAGCGAGAGGGTGATGAAATCGATGATCCCTACATTGACTACGCTGCTTCTATCCAGCAGTTGCTAGAGGATGTCTCCCTGGGACTAATAGACCACTATCTGGGAGATATTCTGAAAGAGAGCGGTAAGATCTGCTTTGCTGGTGGTGTTGCTCTTAATGTCAAGCTAAACCAGAGGATTATTGCACACCCTGATGTGGAAGAGCTGTTTGTACAGCCTGCAGCATCTGATGCCGGCACCGCTATAGGGGCCGCCTCCTATGTTGCAAATGAGCTTGGAGATAAGATTAAGCCGATGCAGCACGCTTATCTTGGTCCTAGTTATACCAATGAACAGTGTATAGATGCTTGTGAAAAGCATGAGCAAAGACCAAAGTGGGAACGCATTGAAAATGCCCCCCAACGCGCAGCACAGATACTAGCTGATGGAAATCCACTTTCATGGTTTCAGGGACGCATGGAGTTTGGTCCACGAGCTTTAGGTAACCGATCTATTCTTGGTGCTCCTAATGTGCCAGGCATTGCAGATCGCATTAATGAGCAGATTAAATACCGTGAGCGCTGGCGTCCATTCTGTCCAAGCATACTGGATCGAGTGGCGCCGGATATGTTGCAGACCGACCACCCAGCTCCCTATATGACCTTTACCTTTGATGTTGGTGCCGGCTGGGCGGAACGAGTGCCTGAGGTGGTACATGAAGATGGCACTTCCAGAGCGCAAGTAGTTACACAAGAGGTCAATCCGCGTTATTACGAACTTATTGAAGAGCTGGAAAAACATACTGGCAATGGTGTGATACTTAACACCTCTCTGAATCGACGTGGTGAGCCTATGGTTTGTTCTCCAACGGATGCCCTGAATATGTTTTACGGATCAGACTTGGAGTATCTCATTATGGAAGATATCCTTGTGATAAAGGATTCGATTAAGCAATCAGTAGCTCAGAAAAAGAAATAATTAGATGAATGACTTGCATATACAAGAGTGGATTACAAAAACACCGAAAGAGCGCTGGCTTATCCTTCCAATTGAAGCCAAAGTCCGTGAGTTTGAAGCCAAGGTCTTTCTAGGTTGTATGGCTGCAGAGAAAGGGTTTTCCGTGTTGGTCGGGCACTACGGTGTGATTAATCGCTGGGCCGAATGTTTACCAAGAGGGATTCTGTTAGAAAAGAATATTTCAGTGAGATATAAATCCTGGCTGAATAAGCTGCGTAATTTAGGATTTCGTCTCTGTGTTAATGATGAAGAAAGCTTGGTTCTATTTTCAGATGAGGAATCGTGGACCAGAGTGCGAATGAATCGCGAAATGGTCGGTTTAGTCGATTATGTGTTTGCATGGAGCGAAGGACATGCAGACCTGATTAGGCGTAAGTATCCAGAATATTCAGATAAAGTATATGCGTCTGGAACCCCACGTGTTGATATGCTTCGTAAAGAAATGCACCCACTTTATTTTGAAGAGGTGGCGAGACTCAAAGAACGGTTTGGTAATTATATTTTGATGCCGTCAAATTTTGGTGCGTTGATTAATGTTCGTGGTGAAAACTTCATGATTGATCAGTTGAAGCGCCATGGTTATGTTAAGAGCAAAGATGAAGAGAATAAGTTTAAAGATAGATTGGTGCATGAGCGTCTTAGTCTTGATGCATTTGTGAGGGCGTTTAAACGTATCAGAAAAGAGTTCCCAGAACACGCAATTGTAGTCCGTCCTCATCCCTTAGATAATCATGAGGTCTGGCGTGAGTCTGTAAAGAATGTTGAAAATGCACATGTGGTTTATGAAGGCAATATTACTCCTTGGCTGCTTGCTGCTGATGCAATTTTTCATTGTGGATGTACAACGGGATTAGAAGCTAGGGTTTTAGAGCGCTGTTCGGTAGCTTACCATCCGTATTTTAATGAACGTTTTGATAATCAACCGTCTACGGTAATTGGGCCGGTAGTTTGCAGTGAAGATGAACTTATCTCATTTATACAGGATGGTATCAAGGCTTCTGGTAATTGTCCGTTGGATTTAAATGACATTGATAAGTTTGTATGTTCGGTCGAGGGACGTTTTGCTAGTGAGAAAATTGTTGATCTCCTTGAGAATCTTTCTATTGTTAATGATGACCTTAATCTTACTTGGACCAACCCAAGAGCATTAAAAGTAAAGACTCATGAATGGGTTAGAAGAAAACGGAATAACCTAAGATCGAAAAATGAAGAAATGTTAAAGCGATCTAAACAGAAGTGGCCAGGAGCAAATCTCGGTGAGATGCAGTTACTAATAGATAAATATAGCGAGTTAACAGGGCGTTATCATGATCTTTCAGTGAAGCAAGTTGTTGGGGATTTATTTTATATTTCTCGGGATTCTACTGATTAGTATTATGGTGGTTTTCAGCCTTGCAGTATAGATTATGGCTTGTTGCTTAGCTGTGGCGCTCGAAGTCTATGCGTTGCTATAGGAATCTGATTTATAGGTGCTAAGAAATGAAGGTGTTAGTCACAGGCGCGGATGGTTTTATCGGATCGCACTTGACAGAGATGCTGGTGCATAAAGGCTATGCTGTCTCTGCTCTTTCTCAATACAACTCTTTCAATAGTTGGGGTTGGCTTGAACAAGTGGGATGCAAGGATGATATAGAGGTGTTGTCTGGTGATGTTAGAGATTCACATTATTGTCGTCACATTACCAAGAATATAGATGTAGTGTTTCATCTGGCAGCTTTGATAGCTATTCCATATTCTTACGTTGCGCCAGAGAGTTATGTTGATACGAATATCAAAGGAACTCTAAATATCTGTCAAGCTGCTTTAGATAACAATGTTAAGCGTCTAGTTCATACCTCCACCAGTGAGGTCTATGGTACGGCTCAGTATGTACCTATAGATGAAAAACATCCGTTACAGCCGCAGTCTCCATACAGCGCAACCAAGATTGCTGCTGACGCTATGGCTTCTAGTTTCTTCAATGCATTTGATCTGCCGGTAACCATCGCACGACCATTCAACACATACGGTCCCAGGCAGTCAGCACGTGCTGTAATTCCCACTATCATCACTCAGATTGCCTCAGGTAAAA
The DNA here is from genome assembly GCA_024206335.1 of Gammaproteobacteria bacterium. Lineage (GTDB taxonomy): Bacteria > Pseudomonadota > Gammaproteobacteria > Chromatiales > Chromatiaceae > JAAGZL01. The sequence goes on along the minus strand of JAAGZL010000760.1, from coordinate 7,257 downwards.
AGCAAATCAAGCTTGGAGATGTGTCTCCAACACGTGATTTTAATTATGTGGAAGATACATGCAGGGGGTTTATAGAGTTAGCGGATTGCGACGATGCAATCGGCCAGACAGTTAATATCGGCTCAAACTTTGAAATAAGTGTGGGAGATACTCTTAATCTAATCAAAGAACTGATGGATAGTGATGTGGAGTTTGTCGTAGACGAACAGCGTGTCAGGCCTGAGAAATCTGAAGTGTTTCGTCTCTGGTGTGATAATACTCGGATTGAACAACTTACAGGATTTAAGCCTCAGATTGATGTCCGTGAGGGTCTACAAAGAACAATAGACTGGCTAACAGATCCCAAAAATCTGGTTGGCTATAAAGCCGGGATCTACAATGTGTAGGGATGTCGTTTAGGATGAATAAGGCCAGAAAAATATGTGTTGTCACTGGTACACGTGCCGAATATGGATTGCTGTACTGGTTGATGAAAGAGATAGATCAAGCGGATGATCTTGAGCTGCAACTTGTGGTAACTGGCATGCATCTCGCGCCAGAATTTGGTTTAACCTATCGTCAGATAGAAGCAGATGGCTTTACAATCAGCCGGAGGGTGGAAATGCTACTCTCATCAGACAGTTCTACAGGTACTGCCAAGTCCATGGGGCTGGCGATGACTGGGTTTGCTGATGTATTTGCCGATTTGGAGCCAGATCTTGTTGTTGTGTTAGGTGATCGCTTTGAGATTTTTGCCGCAGCTAGTGTTGCAACGGTTGTCAGGATACCCATTGCGCACCTGCATGGCGGTGAGACTACAGAAGGTGCATTTGATGAATCCTTTCGTCATTCAATAACAAAAATGTCCCACCTGCATTTTGTTGCGGCAGAGGAGTACCGGAGGAGAGTTGTTCAGTTGGGTGAGCATCCAGACCGGATTTATGTCGTTGGCGCTCCAGGTATTGATAATATTGTGCGGTCAAATCTGCTTAAAAAAGAGAAGCTCGAAGAGTCGGTCGGATTTGTATTTGGAAAGAGAAATCTGCTGGTTACTTTTCATCCGGTAACACTCGAGCAGTCAACCTCGCAGGCTCAATTCAAAGAGTTGTTGCAGGCGCTTGATTTGCTGGAAGATATGAATGTAATTTTTACCAAGGCTAATGCAGATCCGGATGGGCGTGCTATTAACCAGATGATAGATGAATATGTTGAGGCGCACTCATCAACCTGCATTGCCCGCAACTCATTGGGTCAGCTCAATTTCCTTTCTGCAATGCAGTATATCGATGGCGTTTTGGGTAATTCGTCAAGTGGTTTGATAGAAGCTCCAAGTTTCAGGGTTGGCGTGGTTAATATAGGAGACCGACAACGTGGCAGAATCAAGGCAAAAAATGTAGTCGACTGTACTCCAGACTGTAATTCCATCCTTGAAGCTACGCAGAAAATCATATCTCAGGAGTTTAAGGACGGTTTGAAGGGGATGTCTAATCCATATGGTGATGGTTCTGCTGTGGAGAAGATACTCAATGTGATCCGGGATTATCCACTAAACAAAAAGGATACGCTTAAAAAAAGGTTTTTTGATCTTGAGGTGGTTTTGTGAGTGATGTCTTTATAATCGCTGAAGCCGGGGTTAACCATAACGGTGATCTTGGGCTTGCTCTGGAATTAGTAGATGCAGCCGCTGCATCTGGTGCTGATGCTGTGAAATTCCAGACGTTCCAAGCCGATAAGCTGGCAACTGCAAACGCTGTCAAGGCAGATTATCAAAAAAAGTCGACATGTACAGATGAGTCCCAGTTAGAAATGCTAAAAAAACTGGAACTTGATCATTCATCTCATTTTAAGCTTTACGACCACTGTAAAAAACAGGGAATTGAATTTCTTTCATCTGCGTTTGATTTGGGTAGTCTGGAGTTTCTAGTCCAGAAACTTAATTTTAATACACTAAAGATATCGTCAGGCGAAATTACTAATGGCCCATTGTTGCTGGCGCATGCAAAGACCGGCAGGAATCTTATTGTTTCAACTGGTATGTCATCTCTTGAAGAAGTTCAGGATGCACTTGCGGTAATTGCATTTGGATTGGTTAATGGTAACGAATCAAATATGGAGCCATCCAGTGTCAGATTCCAGGAGGCGTATCACTCTTCTAATGGCAGACTTTTATTAAAGAAGAAAGTTACTTTATTGCATTGTACAACTGAGTATCCAGCTCCGCTTGATGAAACTAATCTTAATGCTATGCAGGCTATGCGCAATGAATTTGGATTGAGTGTGGGTTATTCCGATCATACAGAAGGGGTTACAGTCCCGGTAGTGGCTGCGGCGTTGGGTGCCTCTGTGATTGAAAAACATTTTACGCTGGATAGAGATCTTCCTGGGCCAGATCAGAATGCATCGCTTGAGCCAGACGAGTTGAAGTTAATGGTCAAATTAATCCGTGATGTAGAGAAAGTGTTGGGGGATGGGATTAAAGTCCCGGTGTCTTCAGAGAGGGATAACCGTAATATTGCCCGTAAGAGTTTGGTGGCGGCATGTAATATATATAGAGGTGAAGTCTTTACGGAAGAGAATATTGTAATTAAACGCCCTGGTACAGGTAGGTCACCAATGGAGTATTGGGGTTTGTTGGGTGAGGTAAGCCCTGCTGATTATCTTGCTGATGAGGTAATCCAGTGAAAGACAGTTCTACCAAGCCAGTTATCGTTTTAGGTGCAGGTGGTCATGCAAAGGTTGTGGCTGATGTGCTTGTACAATCTGGATTCAAGCTTAGGGGTTTTATTGCCCCAGAATATGAGCCTGGTGTAGAGTTTTGCGGGTCTAAGGTACTTGGCGATGAACAGGTTGTTGAAAACGTCTCGCCATCTGAAGTGATTCTTGCAAATGGCATCGGGGCAATGCCAAACAATGATTCTCGCTGGCTGGTTGCTGCAAAAATGCGCAAACTAGGGTTTTCGTTTGCAACGATTATTCATCCGTCAGTTGTGATTGCGCCAGATGTAGTCTTAGCTGAGGGTGTGCAGATTATGGCAGGTTCGATACTGCAGCCTGGAGTAAATGTGGGTCTGGATTGCATAGTCAATACTGGGGTTATACTAGATCATGACTGCGTCATTGAAAAAGAGAGTCACCTTGCTCCGGGTGTAGTCTGTAGTGGTGGTGTACGTGTGGGATCACGGACGCATTTAGGAACCAGATCAACAGTGATACAGTGCATTTCAATTGGATGCAGCAGCATAATAGCTGCAGGTTCTGTTATTTATAAAGATGTGCCTGATGGTGTGATCATAAAACAACCTCGTCAGTCAAACACTGAAATAAGAGAGATTTAGACCGTGTACGATTGGAAAGCGGTAGTACTCAGGCCAGAAGATACCATGGAGAATGCAATCCAGGCGCTGGATCGTGAGGCGCTAAGAATCGTACTGGTAGCGGATACTAAAGGCAGGTTACTTGGGACCATAACAGATGGTGATATTCGCCGGGCGCTTATAAAGCACTTCGGTATGGATGCCAATCTTGATGAGGTGATGAATAAAGAGCCAACTATTGCGCAAGTTAAAGACGGGCGTGAAGCTATTCTTGCTATGATGAAAGAGAAGGATCTGCTTCATATGCCTATAGTGGATGATGCAGGATGTATTGTAAGTTTGGAGACGCTTCAGCATCTGATAAAAAGTAAAAAGCTGGATAATCCAGTATTCCTTATGGCTGGTGGATTTGGAAAGCGCCTGCGACCACTCACAAATGATGTGCCAAAGCCACTACTAAAAGTTGGTTCCAAACCTATCCTTGAGAAAATACTCAACCAATTTATTGAAAAAGGGTTCCACAATTTTTTTATCTCTACCCATTACAAAGCAGAAATGGTGCGAGAGCATTTTGGTGATGGTGGAAGATGGGATGTAGATATTAGATATGTGCATGAGAACGAACCATTGGGCACGGCAGGTGCACTTGGATTGTTGCCAGATGATTTGCCCGATCTCCCAATAATGATGATGAATGGAGATCTGCTAACGGAAGTCAATATTGAGCGACTACTTGAGTTCCATAATGCACGGGGTGGCATTGCAACCATGTGTGTGCGTGAATATGACTTTCAGGTGCCCTATGGTGTAATTGAGGCGAAAGATGGTGTGATTAAAGGTGTTATTGAAAAGCCAGTACACAAGTTTTTTGTAAATGCCGGTATCTACGTGTTGAGTCAGGATCTGGTGAAAAGTGTTGATGGCACCAGGTACCTGGATATGCCGCATCTGCTAGATGAATCTATCCGCTCTGGTTCTCAAGTAAACTCATTTCCTATCCATGAATATTGGTTGGATATTGGCCGCATGGAGGAGTTTGAGCGGGCCAACAGAGATACCTGTGTATGACAAATTATGGCGGTAACGGCGCACAGCACATTGACTACATGAATGAATATGGGAAAGGAAGCGTTGCAATGCCAGTAGTAGATACAGATGGTCTTTCAAGTAAACATAATCAGGTGATACGTTTATGAGATATGTAGCGCTGATTTGCGCCAGAGGTGGTTCTAAAGGGGTTCCTGGGAAAAATATTCGATTACTGGGAGGAAAGCCGCTAATTGGCTGGGCAATTGAAGCAGCCAAACAAGTAAGAAGGATATCCAGGGTAATTGTATCTACTGATTCAGATAAAATTGCAAATGTTGCATTGGAGTATGGGGCTGAAGTCCCATTTATTAGGCCGGCAAATCTGGCCGCTGATGATAGTCCTGAGTGGTTGGTGTGGCGTCATGCACTTAACTATTTAACAGAGCATGATCAAGAACAGTTAGATGGATTGGTTGCCATACCATCTACAGCGCCTCTTAGAGATCTCCAAGATATTGAGAATTGCTTGGATGAATATGAAAAGGGAGAGGTGGATGTGGTTGTTACATATAGCGATGCCTATAGTAATCCTTATTTTAATATGGTCGTAAGTGATTCTGAGGGGTACTGCTCCCTGGCGGTGCCGCAGAAAAATATATTCAGCCGCCGTCAAGATGCTCCTGTCGTGTATGATTTGACTAGTGTGGCGTATGTGGCTAGACCGCAGTTTGTAAATGAGAACAATGCCATATTTGAAGGGCGGGTCAGAGGGGTTAATGTTCCTGCCAAACGGGCTTTGGATATTGATACTCCGCTGGATTTCAGAATTGCAGAATGCCTTATTTGCGATAAGTTGAAGGCGATGGAATGAACTCTAAATCAAAGCTTATTGATCAGCCGCTTCTATATGATATTTGTGCTTTATTCTATAATAATCCGTAGGCCAATAATGTCAGTAAACCACATATAATGTATGTCATAATTGTGATGGTAGTAGATGCATAGAGTTGTTTGCAGGCTTTTTGTAGGCGCATTAAAATAAAGAATTATGGATATCTCAAAACTCACACAAAAAAACATATTATCTATTGCATTTATCTTAAGCTTGCTAATTTCAATTTACGCAATCTGGCAAGATGAGCTTATACAAACGAATGCATATATATTTCTTCGTACGGCACAATTTTTTATCGATCAAGGGGTGTCGGCTGCACAAGCCGTGTATGCTCAGCCTTTTTATCCAATTTTAATCGGAATAGTTAGCACTTATACTGGGCTATCGCTTGAGTATGCCGCTTACCTTATAAACAGCCTGTCATTTGCTGCATTGACAATATTCTTTGGGAAGATTATTTGTGAGCTGACAGATGATCGCAGAGTTTTAGTTGTAGGTCTCATCCTTTTGCTCGCTTACCCAAAACTGAATGAGAGTTACCGTACATATATTATACGTGATCCGGGCTATTGGGCGTTTTACCTGTTGGCTGTTTTATCTTTCATGCGTTTTTGGAAATACTCGAAACTACGTGATGCTCTAATTTGGGGTTGTTCTATAACAATTGCAACACTATTTCGACATGAAGGTGTCGTATTCTTGCTATGCTGCCCCCCGTTACTATTTCTGCGAACTGACTTTTCTATAAAAGAAAAGCTATACCGATTCATAGAGGCTAATCTTTTTGCCATAGCTATAATTATTATTACCATAATATGGTTGGCGATAACCGACCAAAGTAACTTTGCATTCACAAGCCAATTTTATAAAGTGGCGGTATGGATTTTAGATGTTATACCTGATCTATTTAATACCTTTCAAGAAAGGGCAGATCGCCTGAGTGATGCATTGTTTTATGAATATCCATTTTCATACTCAAAAGATTACGCTTTAGCTGGTGTAATAACTACAACACTAGTGATATTTTTTACGGAGATTGTCTCTTCGTTAACCTATATCTATACTGCATTTTTTCTTCACGCTATTGTGGCTAAAACATATCCTAGAAACACTGGCGTCACAGTGATTGCTGGTTTTGTTGTAATTAATATTGCAATCATTCTGGTTTTTCTGTCGCACTACATCTTTTTGACAGGCAGGTATGGAATTGCTCTTTCGCTACTATTACTCATCATAGCATCTTTTAGTGTTGTTCAATTATATGATGCATGGATGGTTAAAAGATTAAACTCACGGAAATGGAATTTGGGCGGCATACTTCTGTTTGCAATTTTTCTAATAGGTGCTCTAGATGGTTTTATTTCAACGTCCCCGTCAAAGGCTTATATTAAACAAGCTGGATATTGGATGAAGGACAACTTACCAGAAAATGCTAAAGTCTTTACCAATATTTCAGTAATACTGTACTACTCTGGAAATATCACGCAAAACTTCAGAAAACATATGGTTGGAATAAACAATATCGAAAGCATTCTTAATAGCTCTGAAGCTAACACTTATGTTGCGTTTAAGATAGGTGAGGATGATGAGAAGGAGAATTTGTGGTTGGATACTTGGAAGGGGAGTCTGCCATTAAATGAATTTGCGAATAATAATGGTGATAAGGTTGTTATATATGCTACGGTCAAAAACTCACAGTCTGTGATGGGCGATAATTAGTAATTACGAATCGTTATCTGGTGTTGTAGTCAACTGAACTTAGTTAGCTCTATTTATGCCAGACGGTACGATTAACGTAATCAGTATAACTCATCACAATTCTTAGCACCTGTTTGGAGACAGCTTTGAGCTCGTAGTCTGTTACCGGCGGCACAAGGCGTTCATCGCGGTTATGTTGAGCTACTATTACACGAATAGAATCCAGTACCCGCTCCTTCTTTAAGCCGCTCATGATAAGTGTACCAACATCCATTCCTTCTGGACGTTCGTGAGCATTGCGAATGGTGATGGCTGGTAAATTTAGTAAAGATGACTCTTCCG
>JAAGZL010000759.1 GCA_024206335.1 Gammaproteobacteria bacterium | reverse complement strand
GTCGCTGTCGAGGTGCCCGGAGGCGCGTAACCCCATATAGCTTGTGGCCAGAAGAAGAACGACCAGCAGGGTCACCACCGTGGCCCTGCGCCGGGTAGCAATCAGGCAAACAGCTCCTATTGAAGTGCTGAGGTAACCGCTAATCCCCCGAAACCAGATTTCGCACCCCAACAAGAAAGTGGCGGCGGGTGCCATTCGAAGTCGCTTTATTTTGTACGAATTTGCATGCATGAGCATCCAGAATGCGGCGAACGCCATGCATGCGTAGAGAAAGCTGTTGGTGACCCCATCTGTGAAAACCGAGGGCCGATACCCGCCTAGCCGATAAGCGTTTACCGGAGGCTTTGCCCCCAGAAGCTTCACTGCAATATAGTTATCTGGTCCGACAAAACTCTCGTACAAGCCCGGCAAAGCATATACCACGCCAAAAATCACGACGGCTTTAGTGAGAAGCTGAAGGTCCTCTTTTCCTTGAAAGGTCAGCCGGCAAATAAAGTAGCCAAAGCCGTAAAACCCGATGTACCAACCTGCTTTGGTGAGCCCGTTTCCGATGTTTTCGAATCCGTTACCAGCGAGGCTGATCAAGGGCATAAGGATGAATGTCAACATGGGTAGATCTATCCAGCCGAAGGGCCAGTGCATGAGCGATTTGCGCTTGTAGAAATAAAACCCCACCAGCAACCCGGCAGGGGCTACGGTCCATCGGTTAAAGAGATAGGTGTAGGGTGCCACC
>JAAGZL010000757.1 GCA_024206335.1 Gammaproteobacteria bacterium | reverse complement strand
ATGCCCAGGTAGCGAAAGAGGCCGGATTCAGCCTGCATGCAGGCGTGGCAGCACAAGCATGGGAGCGCGACAAACTGGAAAGGTTATGTCGCTACATTTCCAGACCTGCCGTATCCGAAAAACGCCTGTCGATGACATCGACCGGCAACATCCGCTACCAGCTCAAGACACCTTACAGTGATGGCACGACCCATGTGATATTTGAACCGTTGGATTTCATCGCAAAGCTGGCCTCGCTTGGACCAAAGCCGAAGGTCAACCTCACAAGATTTGCTCGTATCATCCAAACAGCAAGCACCGAATCCTGGTAACTCCTGCCAGGCGGGGCCAAAACAGACGAAAAGGGATTGGACAGGACAAAACACCAGAAGAACGCCGGTCGGCCATGACCTGGGCACAACGATTGAAAAGAGTATTCAACATCGATCCGAACGCGGCCCGGTAGATACCTGCGCTCATTGCGGTGGTCCCGCAAAGGTAATCTTTTGTATAGAGGATCAACAGGTCATCGGCATAATTCTGGCCCATCTTAAGAAAAAGGACAGACTGCCATCTCTTCCCAATGCTTTGCCTGAAACCAGAGCGCCACCACAAACCACACTTTTCCACGTTTAGACTACATGTTTTCCTGTCATTGAGCTGTCCAAGATAGTGGCAGCAGGGAGGTTATTGCACGTCCTCGATGTCAGCGCTAGATTAAACGCAATATTGGCTGGCTTGTTTAAATTCTCGGACGTATTCGGTATCTCCGTGCCAGATAATCGGCTTGTACTCTTGATTATTGGACTTGGTTATCTGGAAATATGGCTTTTATGCTTCTTATACCTAAGGAGACATCAGATAAGTTGTTAAAAAGGCAGCTTACCGTTAAAATCAAATCCGATGAATTTCTATTTTATATTATGCTTTTGTAAGATTAAGATTCCGAATATATAAATGTCATAGATTAAGACTATTTACAGACATAGCTAATACAGATGTTACTTATCATATATACAGAGGGAAGTAATTATGAATAAACTATTTAATTCGGTATTTATTGCGATGATGTCGTTGGGGGTGACATGGTCATCAGTGAGTATGGCTAACTCTTCCTTTACCCTAAGGAATTGCATGGGTGAAAAACTAACAGCCCATACTTATAATGGAAATGATTCAATCCATGCGTTAGATTATGAGAAGAAAATTTTAGAGCCAGGTGAAATCAAAACCTTATCTTGCCTTGCTCGGGGTACAGGAACGTGCCAGGTCAAAATTAGAGGCTCTATGTGTGCCGGTAACACCAGGCTGGAACAATATCACAGAGTAACAGCCAATGGTGTTGTCGTAGTCGACTGGAGTGGTAAATATCACAATGCAGGCTCAAAAAAATCTCCGTTGTTCAGCGGTGGGAGTATAAGCTATTCCGGTGTATATCCACTGCCAGATGTTCACAACAATGTAGGTGACCCAGGCAGCTCTTGTCTTAACTATGTACCAACTAGTTGCCCACCTAAAGACCTACGTGAGGCGCTCGAGTGTGTTGCGAAATACTCCGAACACAATGTTTGTGATTGGGACCATTGGTCAGAGATAGATGAAGTCTGCGAAACATATGCATTTCCTGCAACGGCAAAAGATGGCTTTCTACTGAATCAAGTCAAGGCAGGAAAATGCTCTTGGAATAACTGGTCGAATTTATTTAATCAAATTTATGCCCGAGAAGAGTGACACTGTAAAACAGGTACAGACAAATATAACTATAACGTAACTACTCACCCGCCCCAGCATAAATATGCCCAGAGGTTGCCAGTTGAATCGCGACCAACGTATTGTATCCTTGATTCGCCATGGTCTGTAAATAACTGGAAATACGGCAATAAGCCTCAGCATACTTCTGAGTTCTAAAGCAGCCCGATACCTTTTGCTTAACTTTGCTCATTCTCAAATCCCGCTCGGCCCTGTTATTGGTGAAGGATACATGAGCCAGTTTTGCAAAGAGCAAAACCGCCACCTCATAGCGCTTCAAACGTTCCCACAGATTGTGGGCATCTGACTTGGCGATT
>JAAGZL010000756.1 GCA_024206335.1 Gammaproteobacteria bacterium | reverse complement strand
ATATCACCCAGCCAGAGGTGTGTTTTACGATCTGCTGGCACCTCCAGATTAAAACTGTTTGTTATGACGGCGATAACAATTACGCATAGCTAATAGGTCACGAACTTTAGTAAACTAATCCGACTTGCTGTTGGTGCTCATACTTTGTCGGGAGTGCTTTTTGTTCTTTTGAGAATGGGCATGTCCCTGGCTCTTCATCCACCGTGTGTGCCTATATGCGTTGGGGTCACTGGCGGTTCTTGCAGAAGGAGCGGTGATGAGTAAACCGAGGAAAAGAAAAGGGCAGACCCTCTGAGCCCTTAATACAAACAGACAAAACAAAGCCCCGATAGTTGATGCTACCGGGGCTTTTTTATGTGTCCTCATTTATTCGATTAACTACCCAGGCCGCTATGAGTCCAAGGTTTTGTGAGTAGCCAGGCATCGCTCCATTTTGGATAAGTGTCGGTATCTTCTTCGTTCTTAGAAAAAAAGAGCGTTTGCAGGCGGCCTGTCTGGGCTGACCGAAGCTTTTGTGTCTTTATAAAACCCTTGTCAACCATTCGCTTAAGTGCTGCATTAAAAGCCATAGGGCTCATTCCATCATCCAGTAATTCAAGATACATTGCTGCTGATAATCCCGGATGATTTTTAATTATGTCAATGATGCTGTCATAACAAGGTTTAAAATATTGATAAGCCATTATCTTTCTCCCTGAGAATGTTTGTGCTTAATGAGGGTGTTGGCAAGGACGTCCAGAAAGCGGAAAAATCCAAGTAGTGCGAAGATCATAGTAATTAACGACGCAAGGGCTGCGACACCAATATGAGGAATCCACGAAAAGTAACCTAGGCATAAATACGCAAGTAGTATCATCATGGTAAAGCTAGTGGTCAACCCAATGAGCAGCTTACTTATCATCTGTATTCTCCGTGTAAGATTCCTGTGTCCATGTATTGCCTTCTATAAGCGCCGCACGTTCCAGTCCTTCCATCAGCGTTAAGAGCTTTTCCCAGAAAGGGAGCCATTTGTCTTGCCATTCATACCGCTGTTGTTCT
>JAAGZL010000755.1 GCA_024206335.1 Gammaproteobacteria bacterium | reverse complement strand
GTAATGTGCCAGACGTGACCCGGCAAGAAATGACGATTGGCTCGCGGCATGGTTCTTCCTCCTTGAAGACCTGTTTTCATCGATAAAAATCCCCTTTTAAGGGGATCTCGAGGCCAACTTTGACACGAAACCCACGGGAACTCAACAGGTTAGCTTGGTCCGACCCGTGAACGGCCGTTTTTCCCGACTAAGGTGGATTAGACAAACTACCAGCAGTCGCTGGTATCTACCCCGGTTGCATCTTTTAAACCGGTATTGGTTAAGGTCAGAGTTTTGCAATTATCGTCATTTGCCTGTGGTGATCCGACCTTCGGCGTTGCTACCAAGCTAAAGCTGCTCGTACCAGGAATGCCAGAAATCTCATAGTAATTGGTTTCCGTATCGAATGGCAGGGTTACATTACAGCTTCCATTACTGTATGCCCCATACAATGAACGGCATTTTTCCAGCGATCCTGCGGTTCGCGTCAGTGCGCCGCGCGCCTCGGTTCGATTGGACGAGATCACGTAGTCGCCATAAAATCCCGCGCCGACTATGGATAGAATGGCAACAATAGCAACCACTATCATTAATTCTATTAATGTAAAACCAAACTGTTGTTTTTGACTCATACTCAGTTCCTATTGCTCTTCGTCAGAGAGTTCGCCAGACAGCAGACAGAACCACAATCCGGTCTGCGTATCGTTTTCCGTTGTAAGTTACCACGTCAACAAAGACATGGTCTCCGACCTTGAGATCCTGTAATCTTGCTTTGTTCTTTAATGGCGTCTTAATCTTGACAGTTGGGCTGATGCGCAGAGCGATATCGCCGACGTTTATCACCTTGTTGGTTAACTCGTAGATTTCACCAGACATCCCAAAAGCTTCTGCTGCGACCCCGGCTGGCGATAATAATATCGCCAACAGGACAAAAAGTGGAACGAGCGCGTTTTTCATAGATTTACTCTTTTTCATAGATTTACTCATTGTATCAACTCCTGCCATGAGAAGCGGCCAGTTGGTAGGGAGGGAAGACTTTCCACCTGGATGGAGTCTTTACCGGTAAACTTGCGGTCCCCGAGGAAAGCGTCACCGATAGCTACATTCTCCCGTTTATCGCCACGGGCCGAACTTAGTTTCACGTTATTTTTTGTTTCGGTATGCTTTTCTTCTAGCTCTCCTGTTACAGGGTCTGGCTCATCGAAGAAAATCGCGCGGTCAGCAGATCCTCCAAAAGCGATATCGATGGCATAGGGAAAGCCATAACCACCGGCTGAGCAGGGGTCGTCGGTTGGAACATAGCTGTTGAAGTAGACGATATCACCCCTCACTATTGGGTATATGAAAGAGCGTTCACCAGTATCCGGCAGATCGAAATACCAACCATACTTCGACGACCAGTCGACTGTGTCGCGAGTCAGGAAGAACCCACTGGTGTAACTGGGATCCTGTACTTGCTTGACCAGTTGCGCTGCTGAGTGCGAGCCCGCGCCCTTGTCCCAGACACCGTAGAAAGAATTGATGTCGGTGGTGGCCTTGTCGGCATCTACCAGGTAGTGTCCTGTACCGAACATTACCAGTATATTCGGTGCATTGGAGGGCGAATTGATATCCGGAATAGTAGGATGATTGGTCAGTACCGGTTTAGCGGTTATCGGACGATTGTTGTCGGTGGTAAATAATGGAGAACTACCGTAGGCCGAACTCCATAAGCCGGAGTTGGTGCTAGACAGGTCGAAAGCCCACATGTTGCCTTCAAGATCACCGGCAAGAACGCGGTCGATGGTGCCATTGCCGTCCAGGTCGGCCAGCGCAGGGGTAGCCATTCCGTTACGGTTGGCGGCAGAACCGACACCGGTCGATATCTTTATGTAATCACCAGAATCCCAGGATCCATCCATGCCCTTCTCTATATCCAGTATGAACAGCGTGGCTTCACCACTGCCGGTATCATTATATCCATTGCCAAATACTGCTACCCAGCGGCCGTTGTTGGCCAGACCGATTGTTGGGCGGCTATAGGTGAATCCGAGGTCGGCGTCATCATCGTTGGTGAATTCCCACATTACGATATCAGCTGCATTGTCCTCCTTGAAGCTGCCGGGGTCGGTGACATCGAGTGCATAGATACCTCGACCACCACCACGAACTCCGTTTACCATCACGGTATGCCATGTGGAGTCAAAATAAACATCGGATACTGTCGGAGTCTGGTCAACGTAAAAGCGATGGACGTAACCAGGGTCGGAAAGATAGTGCAATCCTTCCGTAGTCATAGTTGACGCAAAGAATCCCGGGATGTAGGCAAAATCCTCCTCACCGGTGAGTGCATCGTAGGCGTGCAACATGCCGTCATTGGCTCCGGTGTATATTATTTCCTTGCGTGTTGCAGCAGCACCATTTTTATATTCCGAATATGCCTGACCACCTACCGGAAAGGGAGCTTCGTCCGGCCAGTTGAGGTCAGGCTTACCTACAAATACCGGCCCGGAGTTAACCAGGTCGCCCAGGACTGAAAGGCGTTGACGGAACAAATAACCATTGCCTTCGTTGCTACGATCACCGCGTAAAAAATCCAGCCTTGCTTTTCCCACATTGGCGTTATCCTGAGCACCGGTAGAATCGGTTTTCAGGTCCTTCTTCATGTCTTCGGAGATATCGGACCACTGGAAGGGAACGCCGTCCATTTCTCCAGAGTCATTACTGTACGTAATAATAGTTCTGGGGTTGGCCGAAATATCCCTCGTGGTCAATTCCTTACCAGCTTGCCAGTTGGGTTGGTCTGCCAGTTTTCCGGTTAGTGGATCTTCTATTTGCAGTGCTATTAAATCTCCCTCCCATCTGTCTGAGTTGAACTGCGTCAGATAGATGACCGACTCGGTACTGAGCCTGGCGGAGTTTACCGCTACCGCCGCCGCTGTTCCTGTTCGCGCCGATATGTCCTGAATGACTTCATTGAGAGATTTAATCAGCTCATCAGGACTATGTGCACTCAGGAACTTGCCCCGTCCGTTATAGGCAGCGTGCCACAGGTCATCCACTTTTTCATTGTTGCCATCAAATGCATTGGGCCACTCGAACCCGTTATCCGTCGGTGAATCCTCGGACGCATCAAGGGTGCCGCTCACACCAAAGGCGATGGTATAAGTGACCAGGTGTTGATGGTCTGCCTCGTCGATGTTAGCAGTGGTTGGAACACGGTTAGCCAAATCGGGACGAAGATCTTCTTCGTAGTACTTCATTGCCGCGTCGGCAAGTGTATCGGCGTGGGTATCGGCATAGTTACCGCCATCATTAGATTGATTACTGTCGCCGTCAAAATCACCCGGTCCGTCGCTGTCGGTATTACCCACGCCTTGATCAGGGCCATTCCAGTAGCCGTCAGTCATCAGCATGTTGAAATTCTGCTGGCATTGTCCCCCTTGCGTGGCGGGCAGGATAGGGGCATCTGGATCATTGGAAGCAAACAGATTGCCTGCCCGCGTCAATGCCCTTCTTGCGGCGGTTCCCCCGCCGGCGAAGGAGGTGTAAAAAGCATCGAGCAGAGAATGCTTGTTGGTTAGGTCGGTCATGGTCGTGAGGTCAGCCAGGTGCCCTGCGCGTAACGCTTGGAGTCCCATTCTTACCGTACTGGATTCGTTGATGACACGGCCGATGGCTGCCTTGGCTGATAATTCACGGGTGCGGTAGTACTGGAACCAGTTGGCAAAGTTTTGCATTTCGGCTGTGCCGGCCGCTATTTCTACCCGGGTATGGTCGTCTGCCGGTTCTATCCTGCCATCGCCATCGGTGTCGTTCCAGATGTAATAGGTAGGATGCCACAGGACATCTACTTCTAGTACCGGATTAGTAGGAGTTCCCGGGCCGGATATCACCGAAAAGTCATACCACTGAGTCAGGTCCCAAGTAGGGTGGGTCCACGGATGGTTCGGGTGCCACAATACGTCTTCGGGGTCGGCATCCGTGTACATGGGATTGCCAAAGGCGTCGGTGCCGCTCCACGGCGTATAGGTCACATCCGGGTTGTAATAAAGGGTGTTGGCATGGTGCGTCTTGAATATCCACGCATCCTGGGCAAATTGATAGGGCAGGTTTGCAGGAGGCAGTATAGTCCCCCAGAAGCCAGGGAGCGAATGGAACCGCCTGCGGTAAATCATCTGCCCCGGGGTTCCTATTATCGGTGCCCCCCATGGTGCATCGTATCCGCCGGTACCATCTTTCACCATCATTTCAAGCTGCATGCTGCCGGAATCATCCAGGGTGAAGTAAATATTCGGTTCCACGATGTTGGATAGAAACAGTGGAGCACTTGGCAGGCTTCCTGGTCCAGCAACAGCATCTTTTAATGGTAAAGCGGTGAATGAAGCCGCAAGTACCGTGTGTATTACAACATTTTTTAAATTACTCAGCATCGGGCTTCTCCTGAATTAATATTCTTTACCGAAATAAGATTGAATAAGGCGGTGGGAGTTTCCGGTCTGGCCGGTTCCTCTCGAGGTGATCCTGAAATTGGATACAATCATGCCGGGGTTCACGCTACCGTAACCACCGATGTTGACCAGTGCGGCTTCGTTTTGTGCTCGGTCACCGAGGAATCGAACAATGAACCGCGGTTGTTCCTCGACGTGAGGCAAGGTGATACTCGCTGTTTGGGAATCCTCCCAAACAGCTTCCTCATAATAGTCCGGGTCGTCGTCTGTTTCATCGTACAGGCCCTGGTCGGGATCAGAAAACACGGTTTTGGAAATGCTGTCATCTGTAAAGGTTTCACCGGAGTTCAACCCGACCTCTGCGGCATTAAAGGTCAACCCAGACTCACTCAAATTCCCTGCCATGCTGATTTCCGTGCGTGTAGCCTGCATCGAGGTCAAGCCGAGCAGGGTCAGAGCAATTAATATGAGAAGGCTAACGACCAGTATCATGCCCTGTTGTTTTTGATAGCGTATAATCATGGTTTGTTACCTATGCGATTGCGCAGCGCAATGGAGGTGTTGAACACCTGGCGCAAACGATTGTCATTGACATTGACTGTCTGTCCGTTAAACGTGTAGGATTGCGCACCTTCGACGCCGGCCCCGGTGTCCGAGCGCATCAGTAGCATCAGTCTCACCGAGATGATGTCGAATGGGTCCAGGACATTATTACTAGTCACATACAGGTTGGGGAAAGCGTCGCCACTGGTGTCAAGGCCGTACAACACCTGCAACTCCTCCACACCTTCGATCAATTCCTCGCCATTGCTGAACTCGTAGCGCCACAGTGAAGGTTCACCGCTTGCGCCCGGTTCGATCTGGTAGGAAACCGTCTGCAGTGCAAACATCGAGGCGTCGGTGCCATAAATCTGTGAAAGGCAAAGTTTGGTGGGGTGAGCACATGTTCCCTGATTGATATTTCCAGGAGCGCCGCCGGCGGTGGAATGGGCTATTCCGGTACGGGTCGCGTCGGACGTGTCGATGCCGGTAATTTCGAAAATATCGGATCCCCGGCAATTGCTGACCATGATCACATCGCCAATCTCGAGTTTTTCATTGTATGTGACCTGAATATCGTCTGAAGTGACGACATTGTAGGCAGGTAAAACGTTGTACTGGCTCGGTTTAGCTCCTCGAATGGTAATGCTGTCAGACCCATTCAAACCATCGCCATCCGTTCCTTCGACAACAGCTTGCGCGGTGTAGTCATGCAGGTTTACATCGTAACCAGGGCTACCTGGATCGAGGTTGTTAGTGATATTGTCAGTATCGCTCGGGTCAAAAACGGTACAACCGAAAAAACCAGCCATGCGTAAATCCCGCAACATGGTATCCATCGCAAAACGGGCATTTTCCTGTACCCGTGAAACAGCATCGGTAAACGCGTAAGCAGTCTTATTGGCCGTATATACCTGCACAATGCCACCGAGCAGAAACAGGCCGATGACCATTGCTACCAGGATTTCTGCAAGAGAGATACCACGTTGTCTTCTGTATATATTCATCGGGTAAGAGTCACCGTATAACAGGTTAAATCGACGTCCGGATTATTGCCGCAACCGGTACCGGTGGCACCGGTTCCTTCGTCATCCCACATTACTGAAATAGTCAGCGCGGTGGCATTTCCGTTGACCCTTCCGCGGCCATCAGGCAGGGCTGATACCGCATCCTTCCATTCTTCAGCATCAGAGATCACCATTTCATTGGATGAGCATGGCGCCCCAGTGCAATCCTGGTCGTAATCATTGGTGGTATCGATATCATCGTATTCGACGAATTCGTTCATGTTCGCACGAATCCGGTCAGCCATGGTGTAGGCGATCCAGACCGCCTTGCTATGATGCAGGGCAGAGTTATTTTGTTGCATCGATGTGACTTGCAGTGCAGCGATGCCGAGCAGTCCGACAGAAATCACCAGAAGCGCGATCATGGCTTCAATCAAGGTAAATCCTTTTTGACTATGAGTCCGCATTAACATGGATCGCCACCTCCTTTCTTGACGCGGCCGGTGTTCGAGATGGTTATCGACTTCATATACGAGATGCCGCGATCGTCGCAGAGTGAAAAGGTACCGTTTGTATTGGGGCTGAAACCGCGTTCATCGTAGGTGACGATGGCACCGGTAGTGCTGCTGAGCGTATTGTTTCCCTTCAGTTCCTGCTGCACTCGGATGATATCCTCATCGGCGGAACGGGTGCCGCTATTGTCGAGGTCGGTAAACAATATCCAACCGTCCGACCAGTCACCGCCACACGAAGTGGAGTTACTGCTGGCACAGATTGTCACGGGCCGATGTCGGGTCACCGCCTCGCTACGAGCCAGAGCCAGGTGCCCTACAAGAGTATTGATCTGGGTAGAGAGCCGGTCGTTTTTGATAAAAAGGGTCACCGAGGGGACCCCAACCGCCATAATAAGACTGACCACTACGGCGGTGATTAAAAGCTCGATGAGCGTATATCCTGAAATCTTTTTCATAGTCTGTAGCCTAGCCCAAATTATGCATAAACAAAGGTCGCCATGGTCGATACCGGACAAAATGATAAAGATTACCGATAAACGGTATACGGCTGTTACGATGCGCTTATTTCGCCTGTCCCTCCTGAAAATTCAATCGTCTCGATAATCTCGACTATTTTCGACATTGGATAGAGGATGGCAGGTATGCCATTTTTCCTCCTCATGGCCAGGTTCGTTCATTCTTTATTCCGGTCACAGCGTCAATTGGCCCTTGAGAATCTTGCGCTGAGGCAACAGGTGGTCATGCTCCGTCAATCGGTGAAGAAACCACGACCATCTGTGGCAGACAAGCTGTTCTGGTTAATTTTTTCACGATATATGAATGGCTGGCGGAAAATGCTGCACGGCCTACATCCGGATACTGTTGTGCGCTGGCATCGGCAGGGCTTCCGTCTTTATTGGCGCTGGAAAAGTCGAGGCCAGAAACCGGGGCGGTCAGCTATTGATCCGGCCATACGTAAACTCATTCGAGAAATGCAGGTAGCCAACATTGGCCGGGGTGCGCCAAGAATCCATGGAGAGTTACTCAAGTTGGGTATAGATATCTCTCAGGCGACAGTTTCAAAGTATATGGTTCATCAGCAAAAACCGCCTTCGCAGACCTGGCGCACGTTTCTCGAAAACCATGCCGACTGTTTGGTTGGTATTGATTTCTTCACCGTTCCGACCGCCACATTTCGCATTTTGTATGTGTTTATCGTGCTCAGCCATCACCGCCGACATGTTGCACACTTCAATGTGACCGAGCACCCCACTGCACAATGGACTTCTCAGCAATTGACGGAAGCATTTTCTTTCGATTCTGCTCCACAATATTTACTCCGTGATAGGGATGCCATTTATGGCGAGGCTGCCCGGCGACGAATCAAGAGCCTGGGCATTGAGGAAGTTGTCTCGGCACCCCGCTCGCCATGGCAAAATCCATATTGTGAACGTGTTATCGGATCTATTCGCCGGGAATGTCTGGATCATGTCATCGTCATGAACGAGCGACACCTGAGGCGGATTCTCCGAGAATATGTTGACTACTATCATACCTGCCGGACCCACTTGTCATTGAACAAAGATCCGCCTGAAACCAGAGCTGTCGAGCCACCGGAGTTCGGTATTATTACTGCAATTCCCCGTGACGGCGGCCTGCACCATCGCTACGCCAGAGTTGCAGCATGATGGAGATAGAAAAGTTAGAGCAGAAAGCGATACGATTATTTTTTTCAGGAGGGACAAGTGTATCGAACGCAGATTTGGCCATCATTGCTCACCCGGATTATGAAGGTGGCGAACTTAACGAAGAAATGGTCAGGGAACTATTCCTGAGAGAAACCACATCGTTTCCCAGTGGCCATAAGGCAGTACCTGCTAACCACTCAGTAGGCAGCCCGGATCGTAAAGATTTCTTCAAGTATGTTTTGAAGATGGGAGAAGTTAGACACAAGCGTCCCTGGTCACGAAAAGTATCGACCGGGAAGAAAGGTGCTCCTGAAGAGCTGAGTAATTATGATGACTTGTTGAAATGGGTGGCTAATACACCTTTGAGTATTGCTTACATAGACAAAAACAAGGTTAACGACTCAGTAAAGGTACTGTTAGCCGTCTATGTTTTTGATGATATTTGATTGTAATTACGCTTTGATATCTAACAATGTACCAAGTACCTGGTCGGTGATTTTGACTACCTGTGCAGAAGCACTCACCTGGTGTGTATAGACTTTAAGATCAACCATTGATTTAGCCAGGTCATACGGGCTAGTTGCCTCCATCGCATCCTTACTCGCTATTTGGCTGGCGGTTTTCTGTATTCCGTCGAGGCCGTTTCGTATGCCTGTTAAACCACTGTCAAATTTGATAGGCCCGCTCATGTGACGCCTCCGAAGAAAGAGTTACTCTATGTATATCGACACATAGTTGTAAATCTTAAACCTAGAAAACGCAGGAGGATCACGAAAGTCTGCACACCAAAAGTAGGCGCTTTAGGCGAGCGATTGATTCATCGGTATGCCGCATCACTAGCTATATGAAAAAAGTGCTTATCACCAATAAGGTGACCAGCGGAACGCCGCCCGCTTTTTTTCCATTACACTATCTAAATCAATCGCTC
>JAAGZL010000754.1 GCA_024206335.1 Gammaproteobacteria bacterium | reverse complement strand
TGTCGAGCTCTGGGCTGGGCGGGCATGCGTGGACGGACGATCGAGGAGCTGAACAGGCGCTGGTGAAGCAGCGACAAGTAATGGACTTGCTCAACATCCGCACGGGTGAAGGCAAGATGGTCTTCATACTTTTCGGATTGGCGGTGCTGGAGTTCCTTGCCAGTGCCCTTGCCCGCACTAGCACCTATGCTCTGTTCCTCGCCGGATGCGATGCCCTAACGTTACCCTATGCCTATATCAGCGTGGCCATCTTGGCTACGTTGATCTCTTATGCCTTACTGAGATTAACCGACCGTATCTCACTGGCCAATGTGCTGCTCTCCAATGTTGCATTTGTTGCCGCGGGTATAGGGAGCATAAAGCCCCCCATCTCAAGAAGCCAGCGGTCCTGATGGCGGTTTCTGCAGTCACTGGTGGGCGATTTGTTTAGGTGGAAATTTTCTTTCGGTGTTTTTTAGGCGACCACGCTCTGTTACAGCTGGTGTCGAGATTTCGATCCGGCAAACAACAACAGGTTGCCTGACCACTTCTTCAAAAGTAGCTCTGAGAACTGATGCCAGGTTGCTCTTGATCAGAAATACGC
>JAAGZL010000753.1 GCA_024206335.1 Gammaproteobacteria bacterium | reverse complement strand
CCCACTTCGATGGATGATGTTCTTGCTGCTCTTGAAACAGGTGAACAGCTCTTTGACGAAACTCAGGGGAATATCTACTTGATCTACTCATCGGTCTATCCTCTCAAGATATAGACCCTCCGACAAACCCGGGGCGATTCAATCTTAGCGCTTAGCACAACCTATTGAGGTGGTCTTGATGCCTACATTCAAGGCACGTTGATAGCAACTGATATTCAAGAAAACTACAATGTTCAGCACACCATAACGGCTACCGCAACAGGGGCTGTTTTACGCTGCTTGCCATTAAGGCAGCCTTGCTGCAACTCGCACAGTAGAATCTGTATTAGCTTCTCGATCTACATCGTCATCCTAAATTACGGCTGAAAGCCATGATGGCCCGTCAATTCAAACAGTGGCTTTAAATCAAGCAAATGTTAATACTCCGTACACCATACAAGACCACGTCCTGAGGATGTGGTTTTATTGTTATGAAAGAAAAAAGGGTGGCCATATGGCCACCCCAGGGGACTACCTTAGTATCTTCTCAATATCATACGATATTTCGAGGTGCGAAGGACATGGAGCGGAACTCATTCTTGTACTTCGACTCGCCGATCTTCTTGACTCGTGCGACACCCATTTTGTAGTTATAGTTGCCGCTGATCTGGTCAGGTACCCGACCTTGCAGGACATTACTTGGTTGGCTGGTATTAATGAAGTAGGAGTACATGGTGCCCTTCTTCACATGCGGAGTGACAATTGCCACCGCCGTAACAGCCGCCTTATCCAGCTCTATCCAACCATTCTTCAACAGATCTGCAAAGTTGAAGTCCGAACCATGCACACCCTTAATGGTCTGCTTGAAGTTAGGCACACGATCAGAGTAGAGTATGATCTGATCACCAGACTCTATACCACGAGACTTGGCATCATCCGGATGTATCTCTGTCCAGTTCTCCGGCCAGCGCTGGGCGATATAGGCACGCCGGTCCACATCATCAAAGCCTGACTGCCAGACTTCGTTGATACGACCATTGGTGTGCCACAGCTCGGTATCCTTGGGCTTCATCCACTCCCAGTAGTCTGAGAACAGACTCCATGGATGCTTCTGGATGTTCACCTTGCCGGTCTGTGAATTGAAGTGGGTCATCTTCTTGTTGACCATGTTTGCACCTTGGGTGCGACCTTCCTTCTCCATCTTTTCCGGTGGGCATTCTGTGTTGTGCAGACGCACACTACCCAGCAACTCACCAGTTTTGTAGTTATAGAAGGTTGGGCCCTGGATACCCTCGGTACCATATTCACGCAGCTTCTCATGTAAGGTCTTGCCCTCTTTATGAGCAGCAACCTTGATCATGTGGTAAGCCTTGCGATTGCCACGACTAAAGCGGGATGACTCTTCACATACTTCATTGGAGTCTTTCCAGTCGTAGCCATCGAAGCCCATGCGTTGACCCAGTTGACCGATAATCCACCAATCAGGCTTGGAATCACCTGGTGCATCGTAGAACTTGGAATAGAGACGCAGGCGACGTTCGCCGTTGGCCCGTACAAAGTCCTCTTCGCCCCAGGTAGCTGCGGGCAATACAATGTCGGCAAACTTGGAGCCGATAGGATCACGCAGATAGATATCTTGATCAAGCACCACGGTGCCACCGGAGTCCATACGCTTCTTCAGGGTATCAATGATCTCTTGCTTATCGAAGGAACGGACCTGGTTTGGATTCATGGTAACCAGTTCTTCAAACTTGGCATTCAGACCGGCGGAACCACACATGGCCTGAATCCAGGTGGTACCTACCACATGGGCAAAGCGGGTGTTACCGGAGTAGAAGTAACGATCGCAATCCAGTGCCTGACGCCGGCGACCCGGACGTTTCTGCGCGGACTTGTTGCGGGAGTAACCACCACCGCCGGTGCCACCACGCTGGTGACCACCGAAGCGACCAACAACCTGACCCGGACGTCCGCCAGCACCACAGATGGTGGCCAGTGAACTTACCGCATTGGTGTTACCGGTGTTGTTGGACCAGTAGAAGCCCTTCTCAATACCCAGGGAGGCCTTTACCCGGCTACCATCGGCCTTAGGCTTAGCCAGCCACTCAGCAGCCTGATAGATCTGCTCAACCGGGATATTGGCAATCTTAGCCGCAACAGCAGGATCGGTATCCTTCTGGCTGATAACCCACTTTTTGTAGTCCTCAAAGCCCTTAGTCTGGAACTTACCCCAGGTGGTACGCCACTGCCATGGGGTGTTACGAGTACCCTGGCCAAAGCCTGAGTTGGAACCCCACTTATCGTTGACCCAGTTCTTGATCCACTCTGAATCTTCCCAGCCCTTCTCCATAATGACACGAGCAATAGCACCCAGCACTGGTGTATCGGTACCTGGATCAAGCTGAATAAACAGGGCATTGCCCTTGCTCTTGGCGTAGGCGATACCTGCCGTTTCACGCACGTTGAGCCAGATGGTCTTCATACCGCTATCGATAGCCGGCTTGATGAACTGATTGAAGATCATGGTTTTGGTTTCGTACGGATCAGTACCACAGATCATCAAAGTATCGGCATCACCCCAGTCCTTGTAGGCAGGACCGAAATTATCGAAACCGGCATCCCGGAAACCCGGGGTAGAGGTTACGTTTGCCGGAGTATCGTGCATGGTCCAGTTGGCGGTATCGATAGAGCCCTTGGAAAACTTGGAACAAGCGTAGGTGTTCTCCACGAACTGGTATGAGTACTGCTTCATACCATAGGCGTTAGCGCCGTGCTTCTTGATTGTGTGCTTGATCAGATCAGCTGCCACATCCAGAGCCATATCCCAGCTTACCGGCTGCAGAGTGCCATTGATACGAATCATCGGCGACATCAGACGGTCATTGGTAGGCTTGTCCGGGTTATAGCACTTCTGGGCGATACAGCCACCACGGATGGAGGAGTCACCAGCGATGTTAACCACCTTGGCATCCTTGTCCGGGATAACGATCACATTGTGCGGTTTACCCTTATGCATAACCACGTTGTACTGGGTTGGAGCAACCCAGGCCTGTAGTGGACCAGAAGGAAAATCAACACCAAACGCGTTATCAGCGGCTTGGGGGCCACCATCGGCAGTACCTATTGGCCAGCGGTAAACTTTATAACCGCAAGCGACGATGCAGTAGTCGCAGCATGTTGTAAGGACATCCGCACCCTTTGGTGGCAGCGGTGTTTTGTCCTCGGGGAGATAATATTTTGTAGCCATGTTGTGTCTCCTCCTAGGATTCGATTAGGTTTTCGTTACGGCCAAACAGCAGCCCCATTATGCCCACGGCATAGATGTCATCGCCATCCAGTTCCAGCAGTACCTGAGGAATACTCTGGTAGGCTTGACCGGAAACAATGATGCCATGACGGGTCAGGTCGTAGGTGGAGAGATGCAGTGGGCACTGGCCCAGTACACGATGCTCTCCCACAGCCTGGTATTTGCCATTCAAAAAACCACCCTGGTGAGTGCAGAGGTAGCTGAAGGCCACCACATCCCGCTTGGGACCAATGCCACCACCAGCCTTGGCGCCGGCCATTTTCACCAACATACATTGGGAGTTTGGACCGTCATCCGGATAGTTAAAATCCAGCGGCTTGTTGTCAGCCAGTTTGCTCAGCTGGCCAATTTTCTTGCGTGGATAACCAACTACCCGTGCCTTGGCCTTGGCTTCACCCGGGAACAGGCTGACCGATATGGTACTTACAGCTGCTGCTGTGGTACCGCTGTACATTAGGAACTGGCGACGGTTCAGCATACATTTGCCGTGATCTGCCGCAGTTTCGTCTTTCTTTTTCAAATCAGTCATCACTTTGCCTCCTGTGCGGCCTGAAGCTGGGCCTTGGTGAACAGAGGTGCATAGGGCGGCATTGTCGGTTTCTTCATGGTTATTTCAGGACCGGACATAGACTCAATAAATGCAACCAGCGCTTCTTTCTCATCATCATTCAGACCAAGAGGTTTGATACGCTTATCCATATTCTCAGGGAACAGTGTGGTGCGCCCTTCCTCGTCCTTACCTCCGACGTTGTAAAAATCCACCACCTCTTCCAAGGACATGAACACACCGTTGTGCATATATGGAGCGGTATATGCGGCATAACGCAGGCTCGGGGTACGGAACTTACCTCTATCCCACTTGTTCTTGCTACGGTAGTAGAAGCCCCAGTCGGATTTGGCCTTGCGGTAGCCCTCTTGAGTCTGTCCCTTGGCATACTGCTCAAAGCGGAAAGTGATCTGAGCCAGTCCGTCCTCTTCCCAACGCTTATTCGGCGGCACGCCGATGTTGTGGTAGTCGGAATCGGTAACCAATGCACCATTGTGGCACTGGATACAACCGGCCTTACCCTCGAACAGGGCCTTACCCTTGATCTGCTGCTCATTAAGCGCTGACTTGTCACCCTTCAGATATTTATCCAGAGGAGCCTCGTGCTTACCCAAGGTATTCATGGTGCGCTCAAAAGCTGAGATTGCAAGCCAGACATCGGTTATCAATGGCCACTCGGTTCCAAACACATCCTTGAAACGTGTCACATAGTCTGGGATCAGAGCCAGACGGGCCTCCATGATATCGCTCTCGCCATTACCAGCTACACCACCCGTGGCAGCGGACTTGGCCTGCTTCTCATTGGAAGAAGCGGAGCCGGCCCAGAACTGACGTGGGTAGAAAGCACTATTGATAATGGTCTGGCTATTACGCCAGTGCACGGTACCAGGGTAGCCGCGGGAGAAGTCCTCGGACCAGGCCCAGCCCTGATCAGGCTCATGACAGGTGGAACAACCGGTGGAGGCATCACCACCGATGCGCGGATCAAAGAACAGTATTTTACCGAGCTCAACCTTGGCCGGGCTCTGCTTGTTGTCCGGTGGAATTGGCACATCCAGTGTATCCAGCGATGCCAGCGGCGGTATGCCACCGGCAGTTGCCTGGCCAACGCAGCCGAGTACAAATGTTGTCGTGATGGCAGCCGCCAACACGGTAAAGCGAAGTTTTGTTACCTTCTTCATGGCTGTCTCCTCGACGTTAGTTTTTGACATTATTCCAGTCGGCAATGACTTCATATTCGGCCGGATATTTCCCCTTCCAAACATGCTCATCACTGGTTAGTTGATCACCAGAAAGTGCATTCAGGAAAGCAAGGAGATCTTTCTTTTCAGCCTTGCTGAGATCTAACGGCTTAAGTGCCGAATCTTTTCGACTATCTTTGCCACCACCCTGGTTATAAAACTCAACCACGTCGGCCAGAGTCTTAATCATGCCATTATGCATGTAAGGCGCGGTGTACTTGAGTTCACGCAATTGAGGCGTAATGAACTTACCTATATCTTGCTTCAGAAGGGTAACGTTATAGTAGCCAGGATCACGCTTCAGGTTCATGTAATCAGGAACGCCCTGAAACATGGTGAAGGCGATAAATGCCTGATGATTATTTGGGTCCAGGAATATATCGAAGTTCTCAGCGACACCGGTATTATGGGCCTTCTGATCAGTTAGCAGCGGGCCGTTATGGCACTGGATGCAACCGCCCTTACCTTTGAACAGCGCCATGCCCTTCTTGGCGGATGCTGACATTTTGCCTTTATCGAATAAAGAGTTTCGTGAAGTCAGGGTCTGCAGGTACTCAGGAATGGCCTTACGCACGGAACCATTGGATGGCTCACCGTAACCTGCATCCTTAAACATCTTTACATAAACTGGATCCTGCTTTACACGCTCCTGCATGATCCGCATATCCATATTCATGATGTAGTCTTCGGTAAGCATCTCACGGGTCATATCGTTCAGGTTGGTACCGATACGACCATCATGATTCCACACTTTTTTGTGTGCCGCATTAACCACTGTTTGTGCATTACGAAAATGGCCGTTACCAGGATAGCCTGGTGAAAGCGCATCTGGATGCGCATAACCACTCTTTGGATCATGGCAGGTAGCGCAGGAGATAGCTGCGTCACCCGAAAGACGCTTATCGAAGAACAGGCGTTTGCCCAGCTCAGCTTTAGCCTTATTTATTTTTAGTTGGGGCAATGGTCCGATATCCGGATACTTGCCCGCTTGAGCGCTAAATGCCACTCCTAGCCCCATAATGGCGGCAAGAATGGAACGCCCTGTCACGACTCGTACACCCATTGGATTTCCTCCAAGTTCAGTTTTTACTTTAGTTTTGGTGTTCCGACTCTTTAAAAACTCTTTAAAGAGAACTTCAGTTCGCAGGAAGTTAATGTATATACCAGCAGACTGATCGTACTTATTTGTGCATTTTTCGAGCCAATTATTTATAGCTCTCATTTCCTCTTTATTTACCTATAGTTAGGAAAGGTAATTGATCCATGTCAATTAGTTGTTTTGTGATGATTTGAATGAATTATTCCGCACATAACATTATGTAGGCGATTTTATTCACTCTGTGTAGATGGGGAGTAGTGGCAATGAAGCGCGGTTCAGTTTCCCGTCAAAACATGTTTGACCGCTTCAAGCATGACTGAAGATGGGGTGAGGTGTGGAAAGATGAAACGTAGTTTACCTTCTGGTGTAATCAGATAGATTGCAGCCGAGTGATTAACCGAATAGCCAAAGGCTGAACCCTCCTGTTCCACCTCATAGTATTTAGCACCATAGAGTGCAGCTACATCGGCCACCTCTTTTTCTGAACCAGTTACACCGATCATTTTTGGATGAAAATACTCGGCATACTCGGCCAGTGCATCTGGCGTATCGTTAGTTGGATCAACACTGATGAAGATGGACTTAACCCTCTCTAACTCAGCATCAGTCAAACCATTCATTGCCTGAATAACATAAGACAAGGATGTGGGACATACATCAGGACATCTGGTGTATCCAAAATAGAGCAGCACAACATTGCCGCGAAAATCACGCAGTGATACAGGCCCCTTGTTGGATTGCAGGGTAAAATCACCGCCAGGCGGTGTCTGTTCTGACTCCAGAACCTTGTCCTTGTTCTGGGAAGGTGCACCACCATTAGCCTGTGCACCAACAGACAGAATCAAAACAACAACTGCCAACAAAAATTGTCTACTATGCAGCATCAAAGAGCTCCAACAAAGTGCTGTCCAACTACCACTTAACCTTGAGTGACAGGGCCATTCCAAGGAACCGTTCAATCTCGCCCGTCGGTTCGTCATGGGTTAGCGGATGAATGAGGCAGATTACCAGCCCCCCCTAATGCCGCCTAACACGTTGCGAATTAACTAGTAACAAACCGGCTAAAAACACCAGTATAGCGATACCAAGTGGCATACCATAAACCTTCATGACATCCAGTTCTGGCGGTAATACAAGCCAGTACCAGGTGCTAAGGGTATGTTTGGCTCCAGCTTCGCCATTACTACCGTCCCAGTTGGCAAATGAGATGGGGATAAACTGCCCTTCGCTAAAAACCACATCACCATTGGCGCCACCATCGCGCGGACGCGTCATCAACACCCGCCACTTGCCATCCTTCCACTCACCTGTGGCAGCCATGCTGCTGTCCTGCATACGAGGCTGCAATTTTTTATCGGGACCGCTGGCATCCAACAGCATGCCACGAGCCGCTACTTCCGGCTTCACGCTACCTGCGCTCCAGTACCAGATGGTCGTTTTATGCTTGGCGTCGCCATGCCGATAGAGCGGCTTCTCCACCATCGGACTTGAGGTGTACGCATCCTGCTTGGGAAACTGAATAGCCACCGCATCGGAGTGCATCTTCAGATTCTCATCCTGCAACGCTGTAAAATACTTATCTCCTGGCAGACTCTTGGTGCGGTCATCCACCTCCAACAGGAAAGCTATCTCCTTGTTGTTGTATATGGCACGTACCGTCACAGCATTATTCAGTGGCGTAAATAGACGCTCATCCTTAATTATATTTGGCACCAGATGCAGAGTAACTGCAGGCGCTTCGCTCCAGCGGTTATCATTCAGTGCTACGGGTACTCCACCCTCGACCTTCATCCCGGCAACCACCGGACCATCCTGAGGCTGCACAGTGGTATCACGCAGGCTGTAGACGAAATTTGCAATATGCCAACGGTCTTCCAGGCTCACCGGGTCTTTATTGCCTTCTTCAACTGCACGATGAGCAGGCATTGGGGTGCCTGGAATACCGATAGAGAGACGGGAGTATATCGCCTTGATGGTCTCATCCCGCTCTGTCTCTGTTTTCTCAAGCGCCTGGGTGGCACGCCAGGTCCAGGGTTTGGTCAGATCACGTGGCCAGATGCGTCCACCCCAGTCATCTTCCAGCTTCTTGCCGGAGACAATATTTCCACGCCCTTCAGCGCCGTGACACTCCTTACAGGATTTGAGGAACGCCTCTTTACCCTTGGCTACCGACTCCTCAGTATAAGCAATCTGTCCATCTTGTGGCTCCGCGTCAGTAATCGACTGGACATCGGTCTTGGTATAGCGCCCATCCTCATCAAACGCCTCATCTTCAGCGTCCTCCGGAGCCCAGGCCGCAGTAATATCAAAACCCTTGATAACAGGAATCAGGCCCTGAATCTGCTTATCTGTCAGCAGTTCCCGTCCCTGCATCCCCCAACCCGGCATGGCAGTACCAGGAAGGCCATATTTAATGGTGTTGAATAGATCAACATCTCGTGGCAATGTGGTTCCAGGTGAACTCTTATACTTGAACAGCGCCAGGCTGAAATCACGCGGCTTGGGATACATAAGTTCAGCGGCAATACCGTCACCCATACCTTGCTCACCGTGACACACTTCGCAACGGAGCTTGTACAGATCTGCCCCATTCATGGCCTTGCGTTTAGCCACAACCTCATCTTTGATTCTGGTTACTTCTTTGGATATATCTGGATCCCAGATCCTGGGGACCTGGCCGTTATAATCAAAAATAAAAGTGATTACGTTCCAGATATCATTTTCCTGGAGCATTTCATGCCATACCGGCATGGCGGAGTTCCAGGGGGTACCTTCCTTTGGCAACCCAGGACCACCAGTGGCAATACGCCAAAACAGAAAAGACTCCTCAAGCTGCGGAATAATAGTTGGATCCTGAAAATTGATCGGTTGCGGATTGAAACCATTCCCATAATGGCCTCGTCCATCCAACAGGTCACCGTGACAGTAGAAACAGTTCTGATAATAAACATCACGACCGGCCAGCACGGCTGCATTATATTTCTCCCAGCCTTTATCTTTGTCTGCCTTCATGGTCGCAAGGATATCCTGCCGCACCGAATTTTTCAGGGTGGCCAAATCGTAACTCTTACTGAATGCCTTAATCTTGGATGGAGGGGCCGGATGCACCTGGCGCAGTTCCACTGGTGCGTCAACCGACGGCTTCACCAGACCATAGGTGGTATAGCCAATGATACTGGGGATAATAATCAGGAAGGCCCAACGCACGCCTGCCCGGCTGTCATCCCGCAGGGTGGATAGGATCGGCGCTTTAAACTCCAGCCATCTATCATTATCGTAGGCGAAGTAGAGCAGTACGCCGATGATGGTTATGATCATGTATTGAACCATCAGGGTCTTTGGTAACAGTGGAGGGAAGGCGTTGTCGAATACAAAGTAAGCGACAATTACCACCAGAACTGCTTGCCAGAATGCGGGGAGTTTTAAATTTGTCACTGTTTTTTCTCCACCAGAAACTTCACTATCATCTCCAGTTCCTTCACCGTCATCTTATCCGCGAAGTCGGCAGGCATGGCAGGCTGAAAACCCTCAGTAATCACTGCATTGGGATCGATGATGCTCTGCCTGATCTCATTTGCACTTAAACGGACACCCACACCCAACAGGCCAGGACCAACCAACACATCCTTATTGGTCATAGAGTGACAGGCGCTGCAGGCGTACTTAACCAGGGCCTCTTCTGCGTTAGCGGCTGGGGCTGCAACCGTACCGGCTGGGGCTGGAGCGGCTGTAATCTCAGCAGCGGCCTCTGGTGATGGCAGCTTCACTGTCACCTCACCTCCATCCTTAGATTGCAGATAGGCAATGACGGCATCCATCTCCATATCTGAGAGCTGAATCGGCGCCTTATCAACAGCAGGCATGGGTGATTCAGTATCGTTAGACCCCTTCTTGCCCCAGGTCGCAACCACGTACTTGCTTGGATCCACCATGGACTCGCGGATATAACCCTCCGCATCCTTGACCTCGCCCTTGTAGCGCTCATCCGCCAGACGCTTGGCACTGGTTGCCAGCATATCCATACCGGCAATATCCGGTGCTCGTCCTAACGGAGCTGGTTTATGGCACAGGGTACAGGTGCCCTTGTTGTTGAACAGCTCTTCGCCCATGGCTACAAAGTCATCCATGGTCAAGGCAGCAAGATCTACCTTCTTCTCGACCGGAGCCTCGCCTTCCACCTGTGGCAGCAGTGAAGTAACCAGAGTGAATATCAGGGTCAGGCCCAGACTGAAACCTAAAATCTTTCCCAGTACATTGGTGCTGGACTCTCCTCTCCCGCCATCTTCTTGTGTGCCATGCGTGTCCAAATCTTTTTCCGAAAGATCTGTCACCCTACACCCCCTTCACCCGCGATCACCGGCTTAGGCTGTGTGGTTGCACCAAGGTTGGCGACCCAAAACATGAACAGTACAAACAACAGAAACAGTACGGTCACGATGGTTATCATGTTGCCGGCATAGCCAATAGTTGGAATAAAGTTGTCTGGCGAGTTGTCTTTCATGACGGTATACACATGCCAGTGGGTCTTCACCGAGGAACGCACATATCCCATCAACCCCATCAGCCAGGTGAAGGCGATGGGTAGGGCAAACAGGGCATACTGGGAACGGTCCGGAATCCTGCCCCAATGGGAGGGCAGGGTCTTGGCATTCTTGTACATCAGGGAGTCTATGACAATTCCGGTAATAATTACCAACAGGGTTGAAGTGACCTGCGCAACAGAGGAACCAACCTTGTAGACGGTGTTGGTGAAATAGCCATAGTAGACCCCCAGGAAGACAATATTCACTATGGCAACCATATAGATTGCCACCAATAGCGCATTGCCCGCCTTTACCCAGGACACAGTCGCCACCTTGTCAGAACGACGATAGATCTGGAATGACAGGAATGTCACCACCAACATCAGGTTCACCGCTATATTCTTGGCTGGCATGATACCCAGTGGGCCCAGAATATGGTGATGGCTACCGCCCAACTCTGCAATCTCAGATGCCGAAAGGATCAAGGTATGCGGAGTTACCCAGATGAGAAAGCAGACCACCAGCACCAGGGCGATATATTTGATCAGGGGTTGATAACGGACAGACCCCTCGGTACGTGACATTCCGGACCAGAGGTAGAAGTTACCCGCCAGCAGGATAGTGCCGATCAGCACCGCCTGCACGATAAACAGCCAGGCCAGGATACCACCCATAGCGGTTATGCCCATCTGCTGGGAGTAGGCGTAGATCTCGGCCATCAACCAGTAACCGGCAAATGGAAGAGGCAGAAAGGCAAGGATGGCGATGAAGTTGGAGGTGTAACCCATCCAGTCATAGTGGGCCCGTTTAACCGGATCCCGAGTGCTGAGAAATTTGAAAGCAGCATAGGCTCCAACCACAGCCCCGCCAAAGGCAATGTTGGCAATGAAACGGTGCAGGTTGATGGGATTCCACAACGGCCCCTTCATTACCTCCCATATATCGCCGATGACCACACCTACTTCATTTACTCCTGACGGCGCCATCATAAAGGTTGCCCAGGAGTTGGAAAGCACCATTATGGTCATCCCGGCCCCATTCAGCAGCAGACCCAGGGTAAGATGCAGCCACTTCAGGTTGCCATAACGCATGGCGTTCCAGCCGTAATAATAGGTATAGAGGAAGAAGCTCTCCAGAAAAAATATACCGGCATAGACCAGCCACTGCGCTCCGAACACGTGCATCATGTAAGCCATGAAATCCGGATACAGCACAAACAGCGCCAGGGCCAGGGAGCCGCCAAAGATTGCGGTTATGGAGAACCCGGTGAGACTGATCTTCATGAACTCGTAAGCCATGGCGTCATACCGTTCATCACCCGTCTTGACGCCCATCAACTCGATCACCAGTACAAACAGCGGCACTGCTAACACCAATGCACCAAAAAACAGATGCATCTGTGCCAGAATCCAGACTACAGCGCGACTGCTAACACCAATATTTGGGTAGTCCAAGCGACTTGGCCTTGGTGCAGCCATCGGC
This sequence comes from Gammaproteobacteria bacterium, assembly GCA_024206335.1. Lineage (GTDB taxonomy): Bacteria > Pseudomonadota > Gammaproteobacteria > Chromatiales > Chromatiaceae > JAAGZL01. The sequence goes on along the minus strand of JAAGZL010000753.1, from coordinate 3,539 downwards.
TCCACCGTATCTTCTGCAGATACAATAGGCTCCACTTCAATGAACTTCTGCCCCTCAATTGCCACCCGTCCCAGCGGTGCAATACGCTGTTTTACATCATCTGTACTTGCCCCCTGGCCTGCTGCATGTGCAGTTGAAGTGGAACCGAAAACAAACATCAAAAGAAATAGTATGCCCATACGTCCCAGGAAAGAGCGCAGTGCAGCAGATACACTTTTATTCTTGTGATACATTCTCACCAATCTCCCCATGGGCGGTTAACCGGCAGGACTAAGATCCAGATTCAACGGTAGTCCCTGAACCCCCATAACCAAGTGATTCAGACCGTAAAAAGCAATCAAGGCAATGATGAAGGCAATCACTGAAATCACCAGCATGCCTCCCATACCAGATAGTTTCGTATTTCCCATATTCATCCCCTCAACCATGATGGACAACTACACCGCCAGAATAGATAAGCAACCAATAGAAGAATAAGAGCACTGCCACAATGGTCCAAAAAAATAACTTAGGCCCCCAAGTGGATGCTCCTAAACCCTGCTGCTCTTCCCCTTCATCATGCAATTCTGTCATTTTTCTCCCCCACTCATACCCTAAATATAGAGTCAATCCAAACGTTGAAAGCAATAATCAAGCCACTGCATTTTACGCATATATTCAGACTAAGGCCCTCACCAGAGCTATACGGGTAAATATGGGGCAATTCATTGAAGAGATTTGTTATTTAACCAAATATGTGGCTTCTCCTTCCTAGAATACTGACCATCTAAAAAGTAACCACAACCAAGCAATGATATGAACAAAGCTTTCACCTTTTTTTTGTGGGTGGCTCATTTTATTCAATTGCAACCGGCCAACCACCTAAAAACATAGATACCTACCCAGGATTCCAACACACCCTACCCCACTAAATCCCCCCTAATCAGCAATAAGCAAAAACCGCAGGACCTCGATCATGGTTCTACATACAGGAGCTTGAACCAGATATTAGCGCAGTCACATTTGGACCTATACATCACTGGCCGGGGTATTTGGTATAATTATTGCTGTTAAGTAATAATTTAATACCTTGATCCAGGATCCTTGTATGACCCAACAAACCCAAGCCATAACCGCCCTGTGCCAACTACTTAAGACTGGAGATGAGGTTGACCGCTGTTACGCATCCCGCGCTCTGGGAGTGCTGGGTGATCAATCAGCCATCATGCCGTTAATTGATTGTCTACGGGATGAAGATATCGATGTTTGCGTAGATGCCGCTACAGCCTTGGGCAACATAGGGTCTGAAGAGGCCATACCAAGCCTGATTGAATCCCTAGCAAATGATAATAGCGGTGAGGTCTGTACCGTTGTAACCGAATCATTGAACAAGATCGGCGGCAATACAGCGCTAGAGGCCCTGATGAAAGTGGCCATTGAACGACCGGAAGGCCTGGAATGGGATGACGACTGGGACACCTGGTGGGATGTTCAACGTGAGGCCGTCAAGGGGCTAGGGCGTTGCGGTGATGATAGGGCCGTTGACACACTGCTGAAAATTATTGATAACGAAGAGCAGCAGGATATTGAAACAGAGATACTTACCGCTCTGGCCCAGATTAAGGATCGCGGTATTGAGGTCCTGATCACGCGCCTGCAAAACCAGGATGATTGGCCAAAGACACGCCGCCGCGCTGCAAAGGTCTTAGGAACTACGGACTCACCTGATGCCACACACGCACTCGGCCGCGCCCTTCAGGACAAATCACCTGAGGTGCGGGCGGAAGCCGCTTTGGCCTTGGCGGACCAAGGGGCAGAACAGTATCTTAACGCCATGATCCTGCTCACACGGGATCAGGATGAGACAGTTCGCAAAGCAGTTATCAAGGCTGTGAGTATCATGATAGAAGCAAGCTCCCACTCAGAACAGTTGCAGAAGCAACTGTTACCGATGTTCAACGATCCAAGCAGTGAGGTTCGCGCCAGTCTGTTCAATGCCCTAACCAAAACCGTGGTCTCCCAGCCGCTCACCGCCGAATCACTCAAGCCAGTTCTGGCCAGTCTGAACGACAGTAATTTCAACACCGCAACCGCAGCCTGTACCCTCCTGGGTAGCAATGGCAATCCTGAAGTCGTCCCGGAGCTGATCCGTATCCTGAGAGACCGTTCCAAATACTCCATGGTCAGGCGCGAGGCGGCTCTCGCCATCGGAACCATCGGGCAATACGATACCGAGATGGTAGACCAGCTTGCACGGGCAATAGGAGATAAGGAACAGCCGGTTAGACTGGCTGCCCTCTCCGCCTTGATAGCTTTTGCCACAACTGGCAACCGGTTAAAACCGGATGAAGATACAACAAACCCGCTCGATGTAGTCATCGCAGCAGTAAAGGGTGAGATCGAACTTGCTTCAGCAGAGGATGAGGCAACAGAGGCTGCCCCGGAGCAACAGAGTGCTAAAAAGACACCAAATCCAGCTGAAGGCACAAAGCCAGTTGTAGAGACCATAAAAATTCATGTGCCGCCTCCACCTGCTCCGACCAACCAGGAAACCAGCATAGCTGAGGAACCGGTACCAGAATCTATTGCTGACACCATCGTTCTGCCAGACTCACCCGCCCGCATTGTGCAAGAAGGTGAGGTCAAACCAGCCATGTCCACCCTTGATGCCATTGCCATGGAAAATGTGGAAGTGGCACTGGACCTCAACACCCCAGAGGAAGAACCGGAGTTGGATATTGAGACTCAGGAGTATCTGAAGGTTGTTGATGAGAATAAGGAGATCATGAAACGTATGCGATCCAACCGCACCATCAGTGTGGAGGAGGATGTACGACGTCTCGGGGCACGGATTCTGGCCGGCATAACAGAAAAACAGGCCATTGAAATCCTAATTCAGGCATTGAATGATGACAGTCCGGTTCTACGGCGGGAAGCAGCCGAATCTATTGCAGAAACAGCACTTAAGACCCCACAACCAGATAAGCTGATGGATGCTGTAGGCATTATGATCACGCAACTCTCCATCGGTGATGTTGATCAACGTCTCATATGTGCCCGCGCCCTGGGCAATCTAGGAAACCGTGCGGCCATCGCCCCATTGATCGCGGCATTACAGGATCAAGAACCAAGCGTACGCCTTGAAATAATTAACGCCCTGGCCAGACTGGCGACGGATGGCGCCAACCCTACCGAGGCAGATCACATGGTGGTAGAGGATATCCCGCCGCTGGAGATAGCTCGAGCAATTATGGAAAGCACCAGTGACAAGGATATCGGGGTTCGTATCACCGCGGCGAAAGGCCTTGCCCGCATACTCAGCCTGGAAGAGAATGAAACTTTCACCAACGAGGCGGTCGAAAAAATCATAGCTAATATTTTCAAATGGAGTGGTGAAGAGGCCAGAATGATAGGCAGTATACTTCGTGCATTTGATCTGTCCATGAGTACCGAAACATTGCTTTCCCACATGGACCAGGCCCCAGACAGCCTGAAGCGCAGTATCGCTATTGAGATGCTGGAAGAGCTGCATAAACCGGAACAACCACTACAGGATCCGT
>JAAGZL010000752.1 GCA_024206335.1 Gammaproteobacteria bacterium | reverse complement strand
GGACGTTAGCACCCGCCGTGTGTCTCCCATGGTTGCACTCCTCGGTATTCGGAGTTTGCAACGGGTTGGTAAGCCGGGATGGCCCCCTAGCCGTAACAGTGCTCTACCCCCGAGGGTGATACATGAGGCTCTACCTAAATAGATTTCGAGGAGAACCAGCTATCTCCGGGCTTGATTAGCCTTTCACTCCGATCCACAGGTCATCTCTGCATTTTTCAACATACGTGAGTTCGGTCCTCCAATTGATGTTACTCAATCTTCAACCTGCCCATGGATAGATCGCCCGGTTTCGGGTCTATTCCCAGCAACTAATTCGCCCTATTAAGACTCGCTTTCGCTACGCCTCCCCTACTCGGTTAAGCTTGCTACTGAAAATAAGTCGCTGACCCATTATACAAAAGGTACGCAGTCACATAACAAGTATGCTCCCACTGCTTGTACGCATACGGTTTCAGGTTCTATTTCACTCCCCTCACAGGGGTTCTTTTCGCCTTTCCCTCACGGTACTGGTTCACTATCGGTCAATTAGTAGTATTTAGCCTTGGAGGATGGTCCCCCCATCTTCAGTCAACATATCACGTGTGTCGACCTACTTAATATGGAACAAATATGATTTCGTGTACGGGGCTATCACCCACTATGGCCGCACTTCCCAGAGCGTTCCACTATCATATAAATTCTCGGCTACTCCCCGTTCGCTCGCCGCTACTAAGGGAATCTCTGTTGATTTCTTTTCCTCCGGGTACTTAGATGTTTCAGTTCCCCGGGTTCGCCTCCTTAACCCTATATATTCAGGTCAGGATACCTACCTTAAAGTAGGTGGGTTTCCCCATTCAGAAATCTCTGGATCAAAGGTTAGTTGCCACCTCCCCAGAGCTTATCGCAGGCTCTAACGTCTTTCATCGCCTCTAATTGCCAAGGCATCCACCGTATGCACTTAGTCGCTTGACCATAAACGTAAACGCTCATAGCAAGACACTTAATATCCACTCACTCCGACTTATGAGTAAGCTTCTTTTTTGCCGTTGTGTAATATCGAATCGCTTCGACGCTTGAATTTACACTCTTTGTTTCTTTTTGATTTCTCATTCAATACAATAAATTGCATCAAAATGAAGAATTCAGCTAATTTGTTTTATCTTGTTAAAGAACTTCTGGTCGTTAAAAACCAGATCAAAACACACACACATGCGCTTTGATATGGCTTCGTAAAATCGATGAATTTTCCACACTGAAAAGTATTCGTATCCTCCCGATACTCTCCCTTTCAGGGCTGACCTAAAGGTCAGTGCTAATTTGTTCCTGACAAATTAGTGGTGGAGCAATGCGGGATCGAACCGCAGACCTCCTGGATGCAAACCAGGCGCTCTCCCAGCTGAGCTATAGCCCCATAAAACCGTCAAAATATTTTTGTTTTAATCGAGGCGAAAGCCCATGCCGTGAAGCGCGCTTCACAAATGTGCTTTCAACGAAGAGTAAGACAAAAATGGTAGGCCTGGGCAGACTTGAACTGCCGACCTCACCCTTATCAGGGGTGCGCTCTAACCAGCTGAGCTACAGGCCTAAAACTTAAGGTCCTCGCACAACTGACGATGACCGCCCAACGGTGGGCTCATCAATTCAACCAACAATCAAGTAATACGTGTGGACACATACAAATCCAGAGTCTTCGTATAAGGAGGTGATCCAGCCCCAGGTTCCCCTAGGGCTACCTTGTTACGACTTCACCCCAGTCATGAATCACTCCGTGGTGACCGTCCTCTGCAAGCAGTTAGACTAGCCACTTCTGGAGTAACCCACTCCCATGGTGTGACGGGCGGTGTGTACAAGGCCCGGGAACGTATTCACCGCGGCATTCTGATCCGCGATTACTAGCGATTCCGACTTCATGGGGTCGAGTTGCAGACCCCAATCCGGACTACGAACAGCTTTAAGG
>JAAGZL010000751.1 GCA_024206335.1 Gammaproteobacteria bacterium | reverse complement strand
CTTGTGCTGGTCTAATGCCAGCACGTCACTACTTGAACCTTGTAGCGTACACCTGGCATTTTCGTTGAACAGTGCTTTTTCTTCTTCGTATATTTCAGCCATTTGTTCATCTGTTGGTGCACCTGCTCCTATGCGCCATAGCGCTAATGAATCTGTCCATGCACCGCCAGTACCGTTCGGTTGTGCCCCTAGCGCTAGTATATGATCTGCACCACCACCCCCAACCACAGAGCTATCGGTTGCAGTTGCTACCTCAACCCCGTCTATATACAAGCTAACATCTGTCCCCACTCGCATTCCTACTGCGAAATGAAACTCCCCATCGTTATATATACCTGGAAGGCTGGTAGCTGCGTTCGCTGTAATTTGAAACTCTATCCTGGTTCCTGACTGTCTTAGGATTATCCGACCTGAACCGTTCAACGCTGGGCGATCCCTTCGCATCATGTACGCAGTGCTGTTATATCCTGAAAGAACACGAAACCAACCCATCACATAAAAATCACCAGTGCCAAAATCTAAATCACTGTTGTAAGTTTGCTCAAAATAGTCATCAGGCCCAAAACCTGAATACGCCACTAATTCGGCGTCCGTTGCTACAGGTGTTTTAGTGATATTCGCGCATACTAACAGGTCGTTG
>JAAGZL010000750.1 GCA_024206335.1 Gammaproteobacteria bacterium | reverse complement strand
GACTGCTTAACACGCAGTAGGTCCCGAGTTCGATTCTCGGAGCTCGTATTTTTTTTTTTGTGTGTATGTTATGTAAGTTATGTGTGTGTATGCATAATTTATACTGCCCACCAAAAAGAAAAGTATGCGCCCTGTGAAATTACACGCATGAAGAAATGATATGTATGCATGTGATAAACAAATAAAAAAGATTGATATAAGAAAACATGTGATTATATAAATTTATGTGTGTGTGTGTGTGTGATACGAAAAAAAAAAAAAAAGATATATTCCTCGTCCGGGAATCGACCCCGGGTCGCCAGGGTGAACACCTCGTATCCTGACCATCTAGTCTAACGAGGAGTGTTGGATATATTCTGTTTGTTAGTGAACAAACACACACAAAAGAAAAAATGAATGTGAGGCTAGAGGGATTTGAACCCCCAGTCTTCGGGTCTGGAATCCGACGCGTTAACCGTTGCGCCATAGCCTCTTACTTTTCTATTGTTGATATATATATATATATATATGTCGTGCACAAAAACAAAAGGGTGTGACCGGGATCGAACCGGCGACCATGGGATCTGCAATCCCATGCTCTATCCACTGAGCTACGCACCCACATTTCTTTTTTAATTTGTTTTTACATACATGTAACAAAAAAGTTATAATGAGAATTGCCTGAAGTGGGATTCGAACCCACGCATCCGAAGATAACAGAACTTAAGTCTGCCGCCTTAGACCGCTCGGCCATCCAGGCAGTTTTTTACTATATGCGTAGTGTATGATGGTATGTATGTATGTATGTGCATGAGTTGCAACTTACAAAGTGAAAAGTCGGTGGTGTGTGCATGCAGGTAACGAAATATATACATATATGTCAAATAATCAATAAAATAAAAAT
>JAAGZL010000749.1 GCA_024206335.1 Gammaproteobacteria bacterium | reverse complement strand
GGTTGGAATTGGCTAGAGTGCGAGGCCATAGTCAGTGATTATTTCGTCATGCTCGATAAGGAGGTGAGGGGGGAGACATTTAGTAAGACTAGGCATAGAGAGGTGTTGATGCTTAAGTTGGCCGACCGGAGTCACGGCTCTATAGAATTCAAGCACAGAAACATCAGCGCTATTTTGGTAGAAATCGGCCAGCCCTATATTCAGGGATACAAACCTGCTTATAACTACCAGCAACAGCTCAGGGAAGTTGTATTAGCCCATCTCGCGGGCCATCTTCGGGAGTTTGAGGGCGTCGTTCAAGCTGTGGAATCAAATGGCCCTAGTGAGGATGTCGTAATCGATTGGGAATCGGTGTTGGACGAAGATATCCCTGAACGGCTCGCCACCGTGCGCGAACCAGAACGCCCTTATCTAGCGCGTATAACCAATTTCGCCGAGAGGGAAAGGCTCAATCGCCGCCTGGGTGAGAGGGGTGAAAAATTTGTCCTAGAGTACGAACAGTTCCGGATGAGGCAAGCGCAAAGGCCGGACCTAGTCGATGAGATTGAATGGCGTAGCAAAACAGAAGGAGATGGACTGGGATACGACATTCGCTCGTTTGATCCGCTCCTGGATCGAGAGCAATTCAT
>JAAGZL010000748.1 GCA_024206335.1 Gammaproteobacteria bacterium | reverse complement strand
GTCACAGACTTTAAGGCGGTGCTTCTTTGTTTTGTGGTCCAGATATTCAAATGTCACGGTTGATCCATCGTAATGTTTCAACCGTGACATTGCCAAGGGTGGGCGTGTGATATAGCGACCGAGGTATTCGATGGTGCGCTTTGGTGTTTTCGTTGGCTTTGCGAAATGCACAACCCAATTCTTCTGATAAGCTTCATTGAGCAGTGTTTCAAACGAATTGCCGGTGGTTAATTCATCAGGGAGGATCAGTTCCCCTTTTTGATAAGCGGAACGTAACAATTTGATAACCTGGTATCGCCACTGAGGCATAACCACTTTTTTTGCGAAATACAATTTTCTCCAGGTGGAGCCATCTTTAGTAATACCGCCTGTAGTGATCGATAGATGAATATGCACATTCCACAACAGCACTCCGTACTACCATGTCTCCCTACATTGAGATTCAATACCCGTTACATCCCCATTACCTGAAAAAACTCAAGGTGATCAGCCGCCCACGAAAAACCTCAAGTGGCTATGTTGTTGAGGCCCCGGACG
>JAAGZL010000747.1 GCA_024206335.1 Gammaproteobacteria bacterium | reverse complement strand
GCGATACCCACGCCAACCGCGCCGCTGATGATACCCGCCAGCCAGATCCATGGATTAAAGCTGTATACCAGTTCAAACAGCTGCGTGGTCAGCAGGTAGCCGAGCAGGGAGGCGGCAACCGCGGCCAACAGTCCGGCCAGGGCCCCCAATACTACAAACTCCAGGATGATCCCCGACAGGATCTGACGCCGCACCGCCCCCAGGGTGCGCAGTATGGCCGACTCCTTGCGACGTTCATCCAGGGTGGAGTGGATGGCGGCATACAGCACCATCAGGCCCGCCAGCAGGGTGAATAAAAATACATACTCAATCGCCAGTGATGCGTGTTCAATCACCCGGCGTATCTGCTCCATAAAGGAGCGGACATCCAGCACTGTGACGCTGGGGAATTGCCGTACCAACTGGAGGAGAAAATCATTCCGCTCCGCCCCCAGGTAAAAGCTGGTGACATAGGTTGCGGGGTAGTCTTCCAGAGCGCCAGGGGAGGCAATGACAAAGAAGTTAACGTTGAAGGAGTCCCATTTTACTGAACGCAGACTGGTGACCCTGGCCTCGAACTCGTTACCGGCAACCCGAAAGCGCATCCGGTCTCCCAGTTTCAGCCCCAGGGTTCTTGCCACCCCCTGTTCCACCGAAAACTCTGCTGTTGGTGGTTGACCCTTACTCCACCACTGGCCGGCTGTGATGCGGTTGTCCTCCTG
>JAAGZL010000746.1 GCA_024206335.1 Gammaproteobacteria bacterium | reverse complement strand
TGGGATAGATAAGCCCCGTTTTTTGGTGTCAGACAGGGCGTCTACAGTATCACTCTCTCCAGAATCCGTGTCGTTGGTACACGTTACCCCTCTGTGTATCTGAAGATTTGTTGATTTTATGGGTTGAAATTCCTATCCCCCGATGCAGATCGCTGGATGACGGCTCTTAACCTTACCGGCATCATCTTGAAGAAAGACCAGAATGGCAATATTATTCGTTGGTTACCAAAGGTAGGAGTCTCGTACGCCAAAGAGCGCCAGAAGTCATACACGGACAGTTCTGATACAGCCCATAATGCTCAGGACATTACCCTGGGGCAACTTACCTTTGGCACCCAAGTTTTCTTGCCTGTCTTACACGACACCCTCGACAATGCTGAGTTCTTCGCCAAGGTGGAAGCCCAGTGGGATTTCGATGATGTGGGAGAGATTGGGCGTTCAGACGGCACTACTTATCGTCCTGATGATTTCGGGGCCAGCGTAGGGATAGGTCTCCATTTTGATGTGGGTAGCAGCAGTACCCTACGCGTTGAAGCAGCTTGCGAAAGTATCGGCAGAGACAATTATGACCAATATACCGGTATGATCCGGTTAGACAGCTATTTTCATCACTGTCAGCCAATACAGCCGTTGATGTAGTATGTAATTATGCCGCTGTACTAACACTGTTCTACCAATCTGAACATGAGCCGTAGCGGGAAACTGTTGCGGCTTTTTTATTGCTCTGGAAAAGAGTAGGTCTGCCACAGAAAGTAAAAAGTGCCTGATCATGCTGGCTCCCCAGTGACAGACCCAAAACGCCGAATTAGTGATCTGGTGTACATCCCCGGCACACCGTCTGTATGTTTATCGCAGAACTCTACCTTTCTCTTGCCTTCTGGGCAGATAAGGTTGTTGGCGACAAAGTCAGATGTAAGATTAATTTTCATGGGTGGTATCTCCTGTTGCAAGTTGATTGGTGCGGTACTTCTGCAAACGCGTACCAGTAAGATGGTGAAACTTGAAAGACGGCATAGAGTGCCTCCTGTAAAAATGTTTGTTTTCGAAGTGGTAAAAGTGGGTTTTTCCAAGGGGGGCCCCCGGTGAGTAAAAAAGGGGTACCAAAATGGGGCAGGCAGTCACAGGAGTATGCATGCAAAGAGCACACCCCCTGCCCAAAGGTGCGCAGGCTTATTATGGCCGCGGTAAGGCAATACTGGATCAGAGAGAAAAGATAAAGTGTGATACCTTATCAATGAGACGTAAAATGTATTACGACAATAAGTACCTAACTAACCAGATGAGTGATAGTATCTCTTAAATTCTAACAGTAACTGTCCAACTTCATCTGACGATGTACAGACTAGAAATCTTTTTTATGTGGTTGAGATCATTATAATACATAGCTTGGGGAGATAAGATGATCAATAGAAATATATTCCTACAATTAATGCTAGTCGTATTCTTGCTTCTAGCTTCTTCTGTAAATGCTAATGAATTTGGACTTCGGGGTTGTACAAAAGCTGATGAAAAATGCGAGTTGCCAGGTTCTTTCATTATGTACAATAACATATTCAAAAACACTAATTCAGTAAAGATGAATATGTTAGAGCTTTATTCTTCCTTTCCTGTATTTATAGAAGGATTTCTTTCTAGTGATAAAAAAGGAGAAAAAATTGTGGTTACTAAAGGGAAGAAAATGTTATTTGGAGGTGATGGTGGCCAATCCGAAATTCTGGTTGAAATAATCAAATGGGACGGCAGTGATCAGTATTCAAAGGAATATGTGGTTGATGTTACAGATTTTCGTGATAGCCCAGACTATGAAACTATCTATAAGCACAGATTTAAAGGCGTATATATGGGATGGAAGTTAAAGAAGGTAACCGAATTAAAAAATCCAAATTGCTGCAAATAAACTTGCGAGTGTTGATAACAGGGAGTTATCACATATCATTCAATTCCACTCGGCCGCTTCAGTCGCTCCCTGCTTGCCGGGTGAATTGAGGTGCTAATCACTTAAGCCAAAGGAGTCAAGATGTATAAAATCACTAAAACAATATTATTTATTCTATCGTTGTCGTCATTTGGGCTGCAAGCTGCAAGCTTCGATTGTAAAAGAGCAGCAACAAAAATTGAAACTATGATTTGCCAAGATAAAGAATTAAGTGTTTTTGATGAGGTGCTTTCTAATGCTTATAATGAGTTACGCAATTTATCAACTGATATCGAATTATCTTCTATAAAAACTGATCAGCGAAACTGGCTAAAAGTTCGGAATAATTCTTGCGGAACAATTGCATCCTGCATTAAGGCCTATTCACTACGTATAGTGGAATTAAAAAAACTTACATCCTCTGAAAGATCAAAAGAGAATCTACATGCAATGAGCCGTGTCAATGCCAGTGAACAGCTCGACTGCGCGAATGCCTCAACCACGCTCGAAATTAATGAGTGCCTTTCTCTTGATCTTGATTCTGCCAATCAGGTTATGCGAACCTATCTTGATAAAAGCCTTGAGCAAAAGAAGAATGATCCAGTATCAGTTGAATCTATCAAACAATCTCAGGCCGCGTGGATCGCATATCGTGATGCACAGTGTGGTGCTGTGTTTGATACCTGGCGTACGGGACCTATTCGCGTATCAATGGATTTAGAATGCCGCTTGGAGTTAACTTATATTCGAACCCGGGTGTTGTGGGCATCATTCCTGACTTATATGGATTCGACTCCGCCAGTATTGCCGGAACCAAAACTGTAATCCCAGTATGGCAGCGTTTAAGGCTAAAGGCAGGGCTTTCTCATTATAGATTGCATGACTGCCGCCGCCAAAACGCCTAGATGCTTGCAGGGGATGGATTAACATCGCTGTATGCAATTGGAACTTTGTTGGATCACAAGACACTCTCCCTCTGCAGCACTAACCGTTCCAATTACAGCTATGCCGATAACCACCCTAGGCAGTGTCCGAGTGAGCTACTCCGGCCTGTTTCTAGATGGCTATACCGAGCCGGAGTTGCCAATCCTATGGATATATCAGACCGCGATGTGCATCAGCTTAATGCCAGAACGCAGCTAACCTTCCCGCAAG
>JAAGZL010000745.1 GCA_024206335.1 Gammaproteobacteria bacterium | reverse complement strand
GTTGCTACTGAGTATTTAAACCAAACACAAGGCAACGAGGAAATTATAATCAACGAAATGCCTGAAGGCGCATTGTTAAATGATGAGCAAATCAACAAGATTGAAGGTTTAACAAGAGTTAAGGATGCTGACATAGAAAAGTTCTTGGCTTTCTTTAAAGTCGAATCAATAGAAGAAATGAGAGAGGCTGATTTTAATAGAGCCGTAACCATGCTTAATCAAAAAGAGGACAAACAATGATTACTTTAGATGTCATTCAAGGTTCTGACGCTTGGTTTAAAGCACGTTCTGGTATTCCTACTGCTTCATGCTTTGATAAAATTATAACGTCCTCTGGTAAGGCTTCTACGCAGCATATAGCTTATTCTAATAAATTAGTTGCTGAATACGCCATGCAAAAAAGCTCAGATGATTTTCGAGGCAAATGGATGGAAAGAGGCACTGAAGTTGAACCTGAAGCAAGAGAATACTATCAATTCATAACTGATAATGAAGTTGAGGAAGTTGGATTGATTTACAAAGATGAGAACAGGCTTGTTTCTTGCAGTCCTGATTGCTTAACCAAAGATAAAGGGTTAG
>JAAGZL010000744.1 GCA_024206335.1 Gammaproteobacteria bacterium | reverse complement strand
CAAAGCAGCATTTTTGTCAGGAAAATGAAAAACAAAAATTAAAGTTTGCGGATTATAGGAGAACTAAGTCAAATTTGCAGCTTTCTGCCTAGATAAACAGCAAATTTATAGTGATAGTGACCATAACACGGGTTTATGGGCTTGAATAATTCACCTTGTAGGGGGGAATTTATTCCCGCATTAAAACGCAGTTTTAAATCTGTAGGTTTGGTAAGCCAGAGGCGCCACCTAACATCTTGAAGCGTTGATAAATTGTTGGATGGCGTTCCGCTTATCCAACAAACAAAACCCGAAATGAATTTCGCATTACAAGTAAGGTGTCCATAATAAGCAAATTTCACACAAACTTGTCATGACAAGTTCATTTGCCAATTGAGCCGTAGGTTTGGTAAGCCAGAGGCGCCACCTAACATCTTGAAGCATTGATAAATTGTTGGATGGCGTTCCGCTTATCCAACCTACACCAAACCATAAAAAAACCCGCAAATAGCGGGTTTTTATAAATATTAAAGCCTTAAAGAAGGTTTACTTCTTTTTCTTAGCCTTAGCATTTGGTAAGTCAGTAATTGAACCTTCAAATACTTCTGCAGCTAAACCAACTGATTCGTGT
>JAAGZL010000743.1 GCA_024206335.1 Gammaproteobacteria bacterium | reverse complement strand
GAACCTTTATTTGTCAGCAATACTAGCAGATGTACCTAGAGCAGTATCAGGAACACATACCTTGGAAGCGCATTCTGTAGTAATCGTAATCAGTATCTATCTTAGTGCTATATATGCACAAGTACCACAATGCAATACACGTCATAGTTGGAACTATTGGAAGCAAGAGAGATTGGAGACCATAGCAGGATTGTTAGCAGCATACCAGAGTGAACTATTGAATCAGTCGGTAACAGTGTCAGCAGTCAAACCTATTCATGCAACACCAGTGTCTATCTTAAGGCTAGGTGTATCCACAGTATTATTTGAGACAGGTATCAAGGTTATAGACTTAGTCACTCCTTATAAGAAGGGAGGCAAGATTGGTCTATTTGGAGGAGCAGGAGTTGGTAAGACAGTTGTTATCATGGAACTTATTAGGAATCTAGCAGTAGAACATGGTGGGCTTTCACTTTTTAGTGGGGTCGGTGAGAGGACAAGAGAAGGCAATGATTTATACAATGAGATGCAGGAGTCTGGAATTATAAGAGTATGTGTCAGTGTAGCAGAGATATCCAAGAGCAGTTACAACAAGGATATGTGTATTATAGTAGGAGCAACAGTTGAGACATACACAGAGTCATTTGGCTCTTCAGGTTCACAGGTAGTACTAGTTTATAGCCAGATGAATGAGACACCAGGAGCAAGAGTGAGAGTTAATTATGCAGCACTAACAATATCAGAGTTCTTTCGAGATGCACTGGAACAAGACGTACTAATCTTTGTGGACAATGTGTTTAGATTCTTGCAAGCTGGTAGTGAAGTAAGTACTCTACTAGGAAGGATACCATCAGCAGTAGGCTACCAACCTACATTAGCAGCAGAGATGGCTTCTTTTCAAGAGAGGATAGTAGCTACCAGAGCTGGATCTATTACATCCATACAAGCAATATATGTACCAGCAGATGACCTAACGGATCCTGCACCAGTAGTCATATTTGGACACTTAGATGCTGCCACAGTACTAAGTAGGAACCTAGCAAGCAAAGGCTTATACCCCGCAGTAGACACTTTCATGTCCACGAGCAAGATGTTAAACTCAGAGATACTATCCAGTACTCACTACTGTACAGCTACAAGTGTCAAGCAAGCACTGCAGAGATACAAAGAGCTCCAATATGTAATAGCCATACTAGGCTTAGACGAGCTCACAGATGAAGATAGGACAGTCGTTAACAGAGCAAGGAAGATTGAGCGGTTCTTAAGCCAACCCTTCTTTGTAGCAGAGGCATTCACTAGGATCACTGGGCAGTATATTACCTTGGAAGCAACAGTTGTAGGATTCAATAGGATAGTTTCAGGCAAGTGTGACTCTATAGCAG
>JAAGZL010000742.1 GCA_024206335.1 Gammaproteobacteria bacterium | reverse complement strand
ATGCTATCATTCTCGATGTGTTTCATCCATTACTGTCACCTTCTCAGATTTGTTTGAAAAGTTTCTCTAGTTTTTATAGCTTACCAAAGCTATGTTAAATCAGTCTCATCACAGACAAAAAGTATCTAATAAGACAATTTCAAAATATAGCACCTGCCCCAATAGGGGATTATGCCAAGAAACAGCGTGTTTTTCGACCCTTTTGACGGTGTAAAATGCTATCATTCTCGATGTGTTTGATCCAATACTGTCACCTTCTCAGATTTGTTTGAAAAGTTTCTGTAGTTTTTATAGCTTACCAAAGCTATGTTAAATCAGTCTCATCATAGACAAAAAGTATCTAATAACACAATTTCAAAATATAGCACCTGCCCCAATAGGGGATTATGCCAAGAAACAGTGTGTTTTCGACCCTTTTGACGGTGTAAAATGCTATCATTCTCGATGTGTTTCATCCAATACTGTCACCTTCTCAGATTTGTTTGAAAAGTTTCTGTAGTTTTTATAGCTT
>JAAGZL010000741.1 GCA_024206335.1 Gammaproteobacteria bacterium | reverse complement strand
TTCCAGGTGATACGCCAATCATCACCTGTTACAGGGTGTACTTCACCATCAGAATAGGTCACAAAAACGTTAAACACGGGTTGGCGCCCTACTGGCCATGACTCTTCGGGAGTCGCCAATTCCAGTGATAACGCCGTTGGCGCCGCATTTACTACGCTAAACGAGCTGTCAGTGGTTATTTGATCAAGACTGGCTGTCAATGTGACGAGGCCTTCAAGCGACGCTTTTAAGGCAACCCCTCCATCATCAATCGAGAAATCAGCAGCCCCACTGCCCGAAACACTCCATTGGACGTCGGTATTAGTTGTGACGTCTGTCGGCTCAGAGTGATCGTGATGGGAAGCCATCAGCCGATACTTTATCGTTTGTCCAACAGGTACATCCGTCGGACCCTGGGGGAGTAGTGCCAGGGTATCAAAGGCATTATCAGCCACGATGACCTCTACCATGGAGATTTCGTCACCAAAAATGGCAGCAATGGAGGCCTGACCAGGTCCAACAGCAAAGACCTTACCTGACTCGACACGTATCACATCTTCTTGCGACACATGATATTGGGTGTGGGGGCTGAGGGTCACATCATGGGCAGATTCATCAGAGAATAAGGCCGCTGCCACATGGTGGTTAGTGGCGTTAACCGTCATATGGTGAACTTTAGGGGTTAAGGCCAAACCTGTTATTG
>JAAGZL010000740.1 GCA_024206335.1 Gammaproteobacteria bacterium | reverse complement strand
CCAGTGAGTGTGACGTTGCCCTGAAACGTCTGGCTGCCAATCGTTTCGAAGTCTGTGGTGTTGAGTAGGACGTCACCAACAGATGTAAAGTTGCTTATGTTGCCACCAGAACTTGAGATGGTGGTTGGGGACGTGTAGTTGATGGTGAGGTCGTGTCCTTGTCCGTCAAAGGTTCCGGCGAGTGTGGCACTTGGTCCAACGAGCGTGGTGTTCCCGATAAGCGTTGCATTACCTTCGAAGGACTGTGCACCTGTAGTGGTGATGGTGCCGTTGGTCGCCACGCCGCCAAGGCTTGTCAGGTTGTTGATACCGCTGATTGGTGTTGCACCACCGTCGAGTGTGGCATTGCCCGTGAAGTTGAGAGTGAGGTCGTTGCCATCACCATCAATGCCAGCGGTAAAGCTGGCGTCGCCGCCTGTCAGTGTCAGGCTGGTGTTGAGCACAAACTGATCGTTGTAGGTCTGGTTACCCGTGGTGGTGATGTCAGCCTTGGCAATAGTTGAGCCACCCGCATCAGTGGTGAGTGTTGCCAGGTTGGAGACCGTGCCACCAAAGGTTGTG
>JAAGZL010000739.1 GCA_024206335.1 Gammaproteobacteria bacterium | reverse complement strand
TGTGTGCGGAGCGCATTACAGTGTGTGCTGAGCGCATTAAAGTGTGTGTTGAGCGCATTAGAGTGTGTGCTGAGCGCATCCGAGAGTGTGGTGAGCGCATTAACGTGTGTGATGAGCGCATTAACGTGTGTGCTGAGCGCATTAAAGTGTGTGCTGAGTGCATTAAAGTGTGTGCTGAGTGCATTAAAGTGTGTGCTGAGTGCGTTAAAGTGTGTGCTGAGTGCATTAAAGTGTGTGCTGAGTGCATTAAAGTGTGTGTGATTGCATTAAAGTGTCTGCTGAGTGCATTGAAGTGTGTGCTGAGTGCATTAACGTGTGTGCTGTGTGCATTAAAGTGTGTGCTGAGTGCATTAAAGTGTGTGGTGAGTGCATTAAAGTGTGTGCTGAGGGCATTAAGGTGTGTGCTGAGTGCATTAAAGTATGTGCTGAGTGCATTAAAGTGTGTGCTGGGTGCATTAAAGTGTGTGCTGAGTGCATGAAAGTGTGTGCTGGGTGCATTAAAGTATGTGCTGGGTCCATTAAAGTGTGTGCTGAGTGCATTAACGTGTGTGCTGAGTGCATTAAAGTGTGTGT
>JAAGZL010000738.1 GCA_024206335.1 Gammaproteobacteria bacterium | reverse complement strand
GAGGTAGTCCATGTTTATATATCTCACCGTCTAAGGCTAAACAGACCAAACCTTCAGGTAATCCATTGTTGATACGCTCTAACAAAGACTTACAAGGTTCTACTAAGTGTTCTACATTGTAAGTCTCACCTTTACGTGTTATAAACTCTGCACCACTACCACCTTTATCTTTACTACCGTACAACATTCTACAATTATGTACTACCCTATTGTTAGCTATATAATTGTGATTATCTTTAACCTCTATGTCATACTTACCTAGCACTGTTTTAACTGGGTTTATAGCTACAACTTTGTCATCCTCTAGTACAGAACCACTAGAGCTAAACCCACTACTATCGCCTTTAAAGTAATACTTATAGTCATAACTTGGTATTTGGTAAGTTTTAAGTATATTCAGTAAATATAGAGTGTCTTTAGTGTTGAAAGTTAAAGTACTTTTATATGTACCATCCTGCCTCTTATGTCTTTTATCCTCGATAATAGTAGGTGTACAATTAAACTTGACCCTGAATAGGTTCTGGAAATCAAGAATCTGCTTACTAGAGTATCTATGTGTAGATATAGACATAACAGGTGTATTTGTATTATCGTTATTATACCTTATAGATCCATCCCCCATATACCATAAACTGAAAGCGATTTCATCAAAATAACTCTTCAGGTATTCGTAAGGTATGTCCTTCCTTTTACCATAGGCACTGCTGTCTGTGTTTAAATCGAACAATTTGTTCAACTCGAAACCGTTAAACGTTAAAGCTTTTGTGGTGAGTGTTAAAGTACTTGAACCATAACCTGACACTCTACTGTGTAAATTATAGTCCAAACCAAGCAGGTTACCTATAAAGTCAATGCAAGGTTTCTTTTCTTCTAGTTGACTATAAATCACCCTTAGAGATTCACTATGAGGTAACAACCTCTTCTCCGAGGATAAACAACCATCGCCTAACAGTAAGCCTAACATTACTTTTTGCTTGTAGATCAAATCAGTTACTTCTGAGAGCGAATCACCTACTTTTAAATCCTTAACCTGACCCCACTCACCATTGATAAGAACACGGTGGTTAGGTGTTACAGTTAAAGCACTACTTCTTTTACCTCTTACCTTATTCCTTTCAGTAACAATACTAAGAAAATCACCGCACTTACCATTATAAAAAGTATTTAAAACCTCTTTAGCTTCTAACTCCCCAGTTGTTTCATTAAGTGACATAACCTTATCACCTACACGTATGTCAGCTATATTAACCGAACCTTTATTAGTGATAATTTTAGTATCTTTTGAGAAACAACCATCTAATTTAGGTTGCCCTACAACGTTACCCCACCTCACACGATGCCCCACTTTAGTGTAATCTAATGCGAGTTGTGGTCTTAGTTGATTACCTGATAAGTCTACATCCCAATGGTAATCTTCACGTTCTACCTGTTTAGTCCACTTTGCTTG